>CACGOM010000007.1 GCA_902574705.1 uncultured Pelagibacteraceae bacterium
GGAAATGAATTTAAATATTTTATTTCTGATACAATTTTAATTTTATCTGAAATTAATGCTATACACGGAATAATACATCCAATCCCATTCTCGGATGATCCGAATGCTTCTCGAGCAACTAAAACAATAATGTTTATTCTTTTTACATTATTAATAAGTATTAATTTGTTATTTAAAAATAATTCAAAATATTCTTCAAATTTAAAAATTATATTTATATTATTGTCATTAATTTCTGTTTCATCTTATATTTATGCAATAGGTAGATCAGATGGTGGCCATATCAATCAAGCTTTTGGATATCCCTGTATTTTTCTGTCTGTATTTTTCAGTTATATGTTTTTAACAAGACTTAATATTTATTTAAAAAAAGGTTTAAATTCTTTCGAAAATATTTTCGTTATTATTTCTTTAGTTATTTTTTTATTAAGTTTGAATTTAAATATTATCAATGTGTATAAATTTAAATCCAGATTGTCTGAATATGTTAAAATTGATGATCTAGAATATTTAAATGATTTGGATAAACAATTTGTTTTAGAAGCTAGAGAAATAACTCGTGATGAAAAATGTATACAATTATTTACTAATGATGTTGCTTTACTTTATTTATTAAAAAAGCCAAGTTGTTCAAAATTTTATTTTACTTGGTCAATTGGGTCTTTAAAAAATCAAAAATTATTTATTGATGATTTAAAAAATGTAAACCTAGTTATTACAAATGGATTAACGGACTATTGGGATATTCCCCTAGAAACTAAATATCCTACTATAAAAGCATATATTGAAAAAGAATTTAAAAAAGTAATTAATACAAGCTCAAGAGAAATAAGAGTTAAGTGATTTAAGTTAGAACCATCTAATCATACCAATAATACCTGCTGAAGCATAAAATGCTTGAAGTAATAGTATTCCATTGTGTCTACCAATAAATGCCCAGAGACCTATTAAAACTGCTGATATCAACAATAAAGTAAAACCTATAAATTCAGCACCAATATTCGCTGCAACTAATAATGAATATATTATTGCAGTTATTACTCCTAACCATTCTAAAATTTTTTGTTTTTTCATTATCCTTTTCCCCTCCAAGGAATAGTTTTATCAATTATTTTTCTTAAGGTAATATCGAATAAAAGACCAAGCATTCCCATTATAAAAATTGTTATCCAAATTACTTCATACTGAAAATATTTTTTAGCAACATTTTCTACAAAACCAATACCTGTTGTTCCTGCAAGAAACTCTGCAGCAACTAATGTTCCCCAACACATTCCAACAGCTACTCTAATACCAGTAAGTATCTCTGGTAAAGAATTTGGAAAAATTACATATCTAAGTATCTGTTTTTTAGATGCCCCTAATGAATGGGCCGCATGAATTTTAGATAATTGAGTTCCAGAGGCACCAGCTCTAGCTGAAATAATCATAATAGATAAGGATACCATAAATAATAAAAATACTTTTCCTGTGTTATCTATTCCTAAAACCGAAATAATTAGAGGCGCCCAAGCTAGTGGAGGCACAGGTCTATAAAGTTCTATTAAAGGATCAAAGAAACCTTTTGCAAATCTATTCAAACCCATAAATAAACCAAGTGGCACACCTATAATTATCCCAAATACTAATCCAAGGAATACCCTTAAAAAAGAATCCCAAATATGACCATAAGGAACAGGTATTTTAAATAATTTAAAATCTCCAGTTACAATTTTAAGAACCTTACCTTTAAAATTTTGTTTAACAACTCCATCATTAGTATGAATTGGGTATTCTCCTGGAAGAACATCAGCAATCCAATCAGGTAAAATAAATCCAATTATTTTACTAACATCCATCATATCAATCCAAAGCAATGGAATATTTTTGTAACCTACGCTTGGTTTTGACATTAAAATAAATTTGTTGAGTGTATCAGATGGTTTCGGTAGCCATCTTCCAGAACCTTGTTCTGAGCAACTAGTACCACTTGAAACTATTGTCCCTGCAGGGAATAAAAGGATATCTATTATTCTTAATCCTCCTTGCTCTGATTTTTGAAGATTTTCAAATTCTATAATTGCTTTTTGCATGTTATTTAAAGCGTTAGGAGGGTAGATACTTGCAAATTCAATTCTTCTTGTAATTTTTACGATATTTTTAGCATATGTTGATGCCACTTCCTCCGAATCACCTAAACCAGCTCTATATGCTTTTATTTCATCTTTGATTTGTTTTACCGAACTTTTAAATTGTGGATTATGGTTTCTCAACTTAAAAAATTCTTCATCAATAGCTTTAAGTTCTTCTGCGGCAGCATTAAATTTTAAACCCCTATCTGTTGCAGGAACCAATGGAACCTCAAAGGTATTTTCAATAGAACCAGTGCCTGCACTTACAGTAGTGATACCCCAATCACCTTGTTCTTTAACAGCTTGAAGTCTAATATTTAATTCTTCCTCCGTTTCAAATGGATAATCTGGTTTTTTGAAGTCTTCTATCAAAAGATTTATTTTTTCAGTTATTCCCTCTATTTTTTGTTTTGTTTCCATTTCCATTAAATTGTCTTTTGTAAGTAGAGGAATTAATTGACTAGTTTTATTTATAAAGCCAATCAAAACTGTTTTTTGTTGACTATTTAAATCTTTTGAATTTTTAATTTCATTAGAAATTTTTTGAAGATTTTTATTTTCAATTTTAATTATTGAGGTACTTTTAAATTCTCTTTCCTCTATTGGAAATTGATATTTTAATCCCAAAAGAGATTCATTAATTTTAGCTACCTGACATAATTCATTCGCTGACTTAGGATAAAAACCTTTTGCTATATCCCAAGAATAATATAGCCAAATCAATAAAATGGCACTACTTCCAACGATTACCCAGTGAGTTCCACCTTTTGCTCTTTCGGGGTTACCAAATACGGCATCAACTTTTTCTGTTCTTATTAATTTTCTGCCATAAAGAATACATCCAACAATTGATACAAGAATTAATATTGTGATGATTTGGGTTAACATTTAATTATCTTTTCCCATAATTTCTTCTTCCATGTTCCAAATCATGGACAATATTTCCTCTCTTTTAGAAGAAAATTCTTTATCTTTTTTTATTTCTCTAAGATCCTCTTTAAGTCCCATTTCAGCAAAAGGAAGATTATATTCCTTATGAATTCTACCAGGTCTAGGAGCCATTACATATAATCTCTCTCCAAGTAGCAGAGCTTCTTCCACAGAGTGAGTGATTAAAATAATTGTCTTTCCTGTTTCTTTCCAAATTTTCAAAACTAGTGACTGCATTTTTTCTCTAGTTAGTGCATCAAGTGCCCCCAAAGGCTCATCCATTAAAATTAAATCTGGATCATTAATCAAACATCTGGCAAGAGCTACTCTTTGTTGCATACCGCCAGATAATTGATAAGTAGGAGTGTTACCAAATCCTTTAAGACCAACTATTTCTAACCATTCATCAACCTTTTTTGCCGTTTTAATTGGATCATCTTTTTTCATTCTTAATCCAAAGTTGACATTTTCAGAAACTGTTAACCATTCAAATAAAGCACCTTGTTGAAAAACCATACCTCTATCAACTCCAGGACCATTAATTTCATTATTACCTAGCCTAATGGTTCCAGACGTGGGTCTTATAAATCCTGCTGCAATATTTAATAATGTAGTTTTTCCACAACCTGATGGGCCTAAAACAGTTAAAAGTTCACCTTTCTTAATGGTAAAATTTAAATCTTTTAATGCGTGAACTGTTTCTCCTTTTGGAGACTTAAAAATCATATTTAAATTTTGAGAAACAAGATCGCTCATAAAATAACTTTACATTAATTTTTAAATAAAAAAAATAGGCACCAATTAAAAAATTGGCGCCTATTTAATTCTAATTTACCTTCAAATTATAAAGGTAAGAAACTAGTATCTACATTTCCTTTTGGTGTTCCCATACCATCTAGGAATCCTTTAAGATTTCCGCTTTCCATAGACTGTTTAGTTTCCTCTGGTGTAAGAAATTTAAAGCCACTTAAAGTATCTTTCATATCAGCAACTGTCATTTCTGAAGCTTTAGCCATAGAATTCATGTCAGCTTTACCAGCTTTATATCTAGCATTAGCTTCATGAGTTACTTCTATAAAAGTTCTAAGCATTCCAGGATTTTCTTTCATAAACTTTGTAGTTACTGAAGTGATATCTATACCCAAGATACCAGCATCTCTAGCTTCTTGAACTGAAAGTAATCTAGATCCAATAGCTGTAGCAGCTTTGATAGAGTTACCTCCAAATAAACATGCCATTACTACATCACCACTAACTAAAGCAGCAGCTCCTTCTTCAGGATCCATTTGAATTACATCCATCTTACTTCTGTCAGCACCAACAACTTTCATACTTTCATCGAAAACATACTCAGCCATTGTTCCAAGTGGAACAGCAACTTTTTTACCTTCTAATTCAGTAGCATTTGCTTTTGTAATTCCAGAAGCATTAGAAGTAACACAAGTTGTTCCTCCCATACCGTATTCCATAGCAATATCTACTAATTTGATAGGTGCTTTAGATTTTACCGCATTTATAAATGGAACTAAACCTTGTGAGTAAGAAATATCGATATCTCCCGCTAACATAGCATCAGTCATTGCGCCACCATTAGTGAAGTTAGTCCATTTTACTGGTACACCAAGAGCTTTAGCAAAATTTTTCTTCTGCATATCTTCCAAGTTTGGACTTGGCCATTCTAGGAAATAAGCAACTCTAACTTCATTTGCAGCAGAATTTGCTACTGAAATATTTAAGCTTAGAGCTACAAAACATCCTAAAAGTAAACTAATTATTTTTTTCATTTTTTCCTCTTTGTTAGTTTATAATTCCGTAAGTTAAAATTAAATTAATGAAGATGTAAAACAAAAAGTTCTGAATTTTATTACAACCTTAAGTTGCGTCAATTATTTAGGTAGTCAATTATTCCTATATAGTCTAAAGAAATCTTATATTAAATATTTATAAATTTAAAATTATGAGTTCAAAACCATCTGTTCCAAATTCTTTGAATGAACATTGGATGCCTTTTAGTTCCAATAGAGATTTTAAAGCTAACCCAAGACTTATTGTTGAAGCTAAAGGAGTTTATTTAAAAAATCACCAAGGGCAAACACAAATAGATGCAAGCTCAGGATTATTTTGTAATCCATTAGGTCATGGAAGAGAAGAAATCATAAATGCTATTACAAATCAATTAAAAATATTAGATTATGCTCAACCATTCCAACAAGGGTTCGGTGGATCATTTGAATTAGCAACTAGAATTTCAAAACACACTCCAGGAAATTTAAATAGAATGTTTTACACAATCTGCGGATCAACAGCAGTTGAAACAGCAATAAAAATTGCAGTTGCTTATCATAGAGCAAGAGGGGATAGTCAAAGATTTAGGTTTGTTGGTCGAGAAAGAGGTTACCATGGTATGAATATTGGTGCTACATCAGTTGGTGGAATGGTTAACAATGTAAAAACATTTGCAAGTGTTTTGATGCCAGGTGTTGTTCATATGAGACATACACATTTGCCTGAACATAAATTTATTTCTGGTCAACCCGAAACAGGAGTTGAACTAGCTGAAGATTTAGAAAGAATTTGTACAAACTTTGGTGCAGAAAATATAGCTGCATGTATTGTTGAACCAATTGCTGGATCGACAGGAACATTAGTTCCACCAAAAGGCTATTTACAAAGATTAAGAGAGATATGTGATAAACATGGAATCCTTTTAATTTTTGACGAAGTGATTACAGGCTGGGGAAGAACAGGTTCTCCATTTGCATCTCAAGAGTACGGAGTTACTCCTGATTTAATGACCATGGCAAAAGCGACAACTAATGGAATTAGTCCAATGGGAGTAGTTGCATGTAAAGAAGAAATCTATGATGCAATAGTTGATAATGCACCAAAAGGTTCGATTGAATTATTTCATGGATATACTTATTCAGGAATTCCAATATCAGTTGCAGCAGCATTAGCTGTACAAGATATATTTGAAAAAGATGATATTTTTAATAGAGCAAAAAACTTAGCTCCATATTTCCAAGAAGGATTGTTTTCATTAAAAGATATTGATGTTGTAGACAATATAAGAGGATATGGAATGATGGGCGGAATCGATATTAAAATGGATAAGAAGCCTGGAGCAGCTGGCTTTACTTGCTTTAAACACTGTTACGATGCAGGAGTTAATTTCAAAGCAACTGGAGACTGTTTAATAATTGCACCAATGTTTATTTGTGAAAAAAAACATATTGATGAAATTATCGAAAAGCTAAGAACAGGAATTACAAATTATTCAAAATCAAAAAAAAATTAGTTCTTAATGAAAATTGGCCTTCCGAAGGAAATAAAACCTCAAGAAAACAGAATTGGCCTTACCCCTGATAGTGTAAAACAATTAATTTCAAACGGTCATGAAGTATTAGTTGAAAATAATGGAGGTTTTGAAGCAGGTTTTGAAAATGAACATTATACTAATGCAGGAGCGAAAATTGTAGATAAACCGGAAGACATTTTTAACGATGCAGAAATCATTGTTAAAGTAAAAGAACCTTTATCAAATGAAGTTAAAATGATTAAAGAAAATCAAATAGTGTTTACTTATTTACATTTAGCAGCTGCAAAAGAACTAACCGCAGGATTAGTAAAGAGTAAATCAGTTTGTATAGCTTACGAAACAGTAACAGACAATAACGGAAGACTTCCATTGTTAGCGCCAATGAGTGCCGTTGCAGGCAGAATGTCAGTTCAGGCAGGCGCACATTGTTTGGAGAAAAATCAAAAAGGTAGAGGAATATTATTAGGAGGAGCTCCAGGCGGTGAACCAGCAAATGTTTTAATTCTTGGTGGAGGTGTTGTAGGAGAAAACGCCGCTACAATAGCCTCTGGAATGAAAGCTAAAGTTCATATTGTTGATAAATCTGAGGCAAGACTTAAACAATTAGTTCAAATGTTTGGAGATAAAATTATTCCAGAACAAAGTGATAAAATAGATTTAAATAAATTAGTTGCAGATGCAGATTTAATAGTTGGTGGAGTTTTAATCCCAGGTGCTGAAGCACCTAAATTAGTTACGAAAGATATGTTAAAATTAATGAAAAGAGGTTCTGTAATAGTTGATGTTGCTATTGATCAAGGTGGCTGTGTCGAAACAAGTAAACCAACTACTCATAGAGATCCTACTTATATAGTAGATGATGTAGTACATTACTGTGTAGCAAACATGCCAGGTGGTGTTCCAAGAACCTCAACTTTTGCATTAAATAAAGCAACACTTCCTTATTTAATAAAATTAGCAAATAATGGTTATCAAAAAGCCTTAAGTGAAGATAAAAACTTTTTAGCAGGTTTAAATGTTTGCAAAGGTGAAGTAACATACAAAGCTGTTGCAGATACTTTTGGTTATAATTTTACATCTGCATCTCAAGCAATTTAAATTTAATGTCTATTTTAAATGATCCAAATTGTGGATGGATCAATAGTTTGCCTATAAGAACTAATATTAAACAATTAAATAATAATTTAATATGCGATTATTTAATTGTTGGAGCAGGATACACAGGATTATCAGCCGCAAGACAACTGGCAAATAATTTAAAATCATCAAAAATAGTTTTAATTGACTCACAGTTAGCAGGAGAGGGCTCTAGCGCGAGAAATTCTGGTTATTTAGTTGATACAACATTAAACGATGGATTTGCATCTAGTAGCGATATTGAAAATTATAAAAAAAAAATTAAAATTTACCAAGAGGGCATAAGTTCAGTTGAAAGATTTGTTAAAGAATATCAAGTTGATTGTGAATGGAATTCGTGTGGAAAATACTTTGCCTCGTCTCAAATATCTGATGAAAAATTAGCTATCAAATTTAGCAATCTATTATCATCTCTTAAATTCGATAATAAAATTTTATACAAACATAATCTTCAGGAAAAATTAGGAACTTCATTTTATAATGTGGGTGTTTACACATCTGGAGGAATATTACTGAATCCTGGAAAATTAATTAGGGCGATGGTTGATACATTGCCTGAGAATGTTGAATTATTTGAAAATACCCACCTAGAAAAATGGGAAATAAATTCTGATAAAATTAACTGTATTTTTAAAAATTATACAATCTCAACGAAAAAAATAATATTTTGTACAAATGGTTTTTTAAAATCTTTAAATGTCCAAAAAAATTATAGTTTCCCTTTAACACTAACGGCAAGTCTAACAAGACCACTAAGTAATAGTGAATATGAAAATATAGGAAGACCTAAAGAGTGGGGCGTATTACCAATTAGACCAATGGGAGCCACGATAAGAATGACAAAAGATAAAAGAATATTAATCAGAAATACTGCCGAATTAAGTAATCCAAATAATTTTCCTAGTGATCGTCTAGAAACTAGAAAAAAAATTCACGAAAAGGGTATAAAGAAAAGATTTCCAAGTCTGCCAAACAATATAATTGAAAGCACTTGGTCAGGTGTAGTCTGCAGAAGTAGAAATGGATCGCAAATTTTTAAAAAAATAAATGATAATATTTTTGTTGCTGGATGCTACAATGGATCTGGAATTGGATCAGGAACGTTTTTTGGAGAGCAAATAGCTTTAATGGCATCTAATCAAGATTCTGATAAAATTAGTATAATTGAAAATAGAGTAAAACCTACAAAGCTACCAACTGACATATTACTAAATATAGGGGTTTACACTCGCTTAATTTATGAGAGATTAAGAGCTAGAACAGAAATTTAATGAAAAAATATAAATCTATAATTTTTATAATAGTTGCGCTTGCACTTTTATATATAGCTAAAGATAAATATAGTTCATTTAACCTTAGCAAAAGTATTCAAGCTTGTTTAATGGGTCAAAAAAAATTAAATCCCGATTTATCTAGACAAGAAGCTGAAAAAATTTGTGTAGATTACGTAAACGAACAAGTAAGTAAATAACAATATTATAAAGACATTATTTTTGTTTCAATTTTCATTTTTGGAAATTTTTTCTTAAGTTTTTGTTTTATTAATTTAAAAGATTTTACATGAATTTTTTTTTCTATATTTAAATTAAATGGTTTTTTTCCATTAATAATTTTTGCCGCGCCACAGTCTTGATGATTGAGTACTATTAACTTTTTAATTTTATGTAATGTTATAGAGGTTTCTAGGTTTTGCCAAAATGTCGAATGCCACTTTTTAAACTTGCTTGAAGTAACCCCAATAGCAGCTCCAGCAATAGTAAATGAACTATACTTTCCAGTAAGTTTTTTCTTTTTTAGATAGTTAAAGACTTTTGGTTGAAACCTTGGATCAATACACGATAGAACCATTGCCTTATAATCCTTTCTCTTTTTTTTCATACCTTGCAGTTATACATAGTAACACATTGATTTAAAAATGAATTTGTTAAATAATGTCTATAAATGAAGAATATATTTTCCATAATTTTAATTTTCTTATTTTTAAACTTAAGTGCTAATGCAGCATTTTTAAATGTTACAATTGATTATAACAAAAGCTCAAATTGTAAACTCGACAAACAGATTTTAAAAAATGAGATTTATGATTATAAAGAATTTTCTGCAGATCAAATCAAAGAAAACCATTATAAAAAAATAAATATAAAAGCAATTAAATCGCAACAACTTAATATAATTGGTTTATCAAATTTTTTTACAAATACACCAAATGGTGCAATTTATGATACTCAAATTATCAAAGATAATACAATTTTACTTCGGGTTTTAACAAATGATGAAAAGTATTCTGAATCTGTTTTTATAAATAAATCTACAGGTGATATGCTTCATGAAATTACAACAAACATTAATACTGAGAATCAAGGTAAAGAAATTTCTTTTTATACGTGTGATATGCAATAAAAAAAAATGATAATGATTATCATTATTAATTTTTTTTAAGTAAAAAAAAACTTTTTTTGAGAATGATTATCATTAAAACTAAAACTTCTTGAATTAATTTTACAAATTATTATTTCTAATTCATGGATACACAAACATATAACTGTAAAAAATGTGGTTTAACAATTTCATCTACATGCTCTAAATGCGATAGAGTTGTTGATGTTAAAGTAATGGACGATGGTTGTTTAGTACAGGTTACTAAATGTGGAGATTGTGCAAATGTTCCAGTAATAAAAGATATTTGTACAGTTCAAAATAAGTAATTAAAGAACAACTAAATCTAACTTTTGTTTACCTAATCTTTCATTACCTTGTTCTGTAACAAGGTAAGTTTCACCTAGGTTCATTGCTAGTTGATTATCTGAGTTCATTAATATCATATGCATAAAGAACACATTGCCTGTCTCTATGACATAAGGGTTGCCCGTATACAGCATAGGCACATCCATCCAATTTGGAGAAAAAGTAGTTCCTAAAGAATAACCGCAAGCATTCATTCTTGCTTTATTATAACCATGATCATCAAATGTTTTGGCATGAATATCAAAAACTTCACCAATTTTATTTCCTGGCTTTAATTTACTTTCACAATTTTTTAATGCTTCAATACACGCTTCGTGCATTTTATGATGCTCAGGATCAGCTTTACCAATCGGAATAGTTCTAAACATTGCAGAGTGATAATGCCTATATGTACCAGCCCATTCAATAGTTAATTGATCTGGATTTTTTAAAATTTGTTTTTCTGCTTGATAACGACAGAGTAGGGCGTTCTTTCCTGAACCAATAATAAATTCATTAGCAGGATAATCACCACCACCTTCAAATATAACTCTATTCATTTCAGCTAATATTTTAGACTCACTTACTCCTGCTTTTGCATGCTTCCAAACCTCATCTAAAGCTTTGTCAGCAAGTTCTGCAGCTTTTCTTACGTAAACAATTTCCTCTTTTGATTTAATAACTCTTAACTTTGTAATTAGATCAGATTTATCTTCAATTGAGCAATAGTTTTCTAAAGATTTATTTAATCTTAAAGCATTTCTTCCAGTTAAACCGTAAGCCTCATACTCAATTCCTAATTTTTTTCCTTTAAGATTAAGTTCATTCAAAATAACTTTAAGATCATCTGTTGGATTAGAGCCATCTTTATCAATCCAAATTCTAATGTCTTCAATATTAGAAGTATTTTGTGCTTGTCTTAGATCAGGAGCCCTAGTTAATAAAATTATATTTCCTTTTTGATCAAGAATTAATGTTTGAAAAAAAACATAACCAAAAGTGTCATAACCAGTTAGCCAATACATAGATTCTTGTCTAAACATTAAAAGTGCATCAATATTTTGCTCATTCATTGAATTTAAAACTTTAGATTTTCTTGATTTAAATTCTTCTTGTGAAAAGTGAAGACCCATGATGTAAATACTATAATTTCAATCAAAAACATATTCAATGGAAATAATATATTTTTTAATTGCAAGTTTCTTAGTTGTAGTTGTTCCTGGTCCAACAGTTAGTTTAATCATAGCCAACTCATTAAAATCTGGAATGAGAGCTGGAATTTTAAATGTAGTTGGAACTCAAATAGGTTTGATTATATTAATTTTGCTTCTCGCATTAGGATTTAAAGCTATATCTCCTATTTTAGAAGATGTAATAAAAGTTGTTAGAATAATCGGTGCAGTTTATTTAATGACATTGGGGTACTTAAGTTTTACCTCAAAAAATCTTTCAGATAATTCAGAAAAAATAAATAAATTTGATAAGAAATATGTACTACAAGGATTAATAGTTATCTTATCTAATCCTAAAGCCTTTTTATTTCTTGGAGCATTTATTCCTCAGTTCATTGAAATTAATCAACCACTCGGAAGTCAGATAATTTATTTTGGAATTTTATTTATGATTGTAGGTGCAATATTTGATGGAATGTATGCAGTAGTATTTGGAAAATTTAGAGAAATAATAATTAATAAATATATAAATATTTTAAATAAATTAGGTGGAACTTTATTATTTTTTGTAGGTCTTTGGTTGTTATTTTATTGATGGATAGCGGACCTATTGATTACAAATCAGGTAACACTGACATTGGATCTAATCTTGTTTGAAACCAATTAATCCTAAAATCTAAATGAGGACCTGTTGATCTTCCAGTTGAACCAACAGTTCCAATAATATCGCCTTGATTAATTTTATCTCCAACAGAAACTATTACAGTTTCTAAATGTGAATAAATTGTAGAGATACCATGACCGTGATCCATAATTACAGTTCCACCAGTATAATAAAGATCATCTTCCGCCATTGTAACAACACCTGTTCCTGAAGATTTAATTTTAGTTCCTTTTTTTGCGGCAATATCAATTCCATAGTGTGGCCATCTAGGTTTTCCATTTAAAATTCTTTGACTTCCATAAACACCACTAATGATACCTTCGACTGGCATAATGAATTGATCTTTAAAAAAAGGTAAATCAGAGTTAATAGCTCTTGCTTCACCAATTCTATTATTTTCAGCTTTAATTCTTTGATAAACTTCCTCAGGAGGAGTTACCTTACTCTCCTCTAAGCCATCTATTCTTTGAATATTATATTTTCTTTTAAGAACTTTTTTAATTATTTTTTCTTTTTTGCCTTCAAAAACTTTTGTAATCGTTACATCAAACTTTCTGTCACGATCAATTCCAAAAACAAAATAACCATCTTCTGATACTTTTACTTCTTTTTTACCTACAATTATTTTTGACCCTGGTTCTGTTATCCCAATTATAAAATGACCTTGTAAAAATTTACCTTTAAATTCAACAGCAAATGCATTTGTGGAGAATATAATTGCTACTAAAAGCAATAATTTTTTCATTATTTGGCTGTCCATCCACCATCTACCAATAAGGAGGTTCCAGTAATCATTGATGCAGCATCAGAGGCAAGAAAAACTGTAGCTGAGGCAACTTCTGATAATTCTGCAAACCTTCCTAGTGGAATATTATTTAATGTTTCTTTTTTGAATTTTTTATTTTTTAAAAATTTTTTAGTCATTGGTGTAACTACAAAAGTTGGACAAATGGTGTTAACTCTAATGTTATACTTGGCTAAATCTAGCGACATTCCTTTTGTTAAACCTTCTAAACCCCATTTATTCATATTATATACGCTTCTAATTGGACCTCCTACATGACCCATTTGAGATGACATATTAACTATTGCACCACCAATTCTTTTTCTATTTTTTGCTTTGATCATTTTTATTGCGCATAACTGAGCAAGATTGAAAGTTGCTATCGTGTTTATTTTGACAAGATATTCCATATTTTTAGTTTTTACTTGAGTAAAATGTTCAGGAATATTATTTCCAGCATTATTTATTAAAATATCTATTTTTGGTTGTTTATTAATAATGCTTTTAATTTCATTGTGATTTGTAATATCACAAACATAAGATTTGCATTTTGACTTTAATTTTTTAATTTTTTTTGAGACTTCATCTAAATCTTTTTTAGTTCTGCTAATTATGATCAGATTTGCACCAGCTTCAGCTAAGGCTATAGCGCACGCTCTTCCAAGACCTTTGCCAGCTCCTGTTACAATAGCTGTTTTATTTTTTAGGTTATATTTTTTTAAATACATTTTTATATAAATAGTTTTATATCAGTATAAATCAAATCAACAGCAACAACCAGTATTGCAATTAATCCAAGCCAAGCGATCCATTTATATTTTTTAATCCAACCAGAAATTAAAGTGGCTCCAACCGCCATAATAGCTATTGATAAAAGCAATCCAAATATCAGCAAGAAATAATGATCTTTTGCAGCCCCAGCTACTCCTAAAACATTATCCAGGCTCATCGTAAAATCTGCAATTAAAACAGTAGTTATAGCTTTTAAGAAACTTGAATTATCAACTTTAATATTTTCATGATCTTCTGTTTGTTTTTTAATTACATCTACATAAAGTTTGTAAACAATATAAAGTAGAGCCAATCCACCAATAAGCCTTAGCCCTTGAATTTGTAAGAGATAAGCTGTCAATAAAGTAAGTATTATTCTAAGTACAACTGCTCCACTAATTCCCCAAAATATAATTTTTTTTCTTTGTTCAGCAGGGAATTGAGAGGCAACCATGCCAATTATAATTGCATTATCACCTGCCAAAACTAAATCAATTAAAACTATTTGAATAAATATAATGATTTGTTCGGACATTTTATCCGTTCAATATCATATCAGCACCCTTTTCAGCAATCATAATTGTTGGAGCATTAGTATTACCTGATGTAATGTTAGGCATTATGGATGCATCGATCACTCTTAAATTTTGAATACCTTTTACTTTTAAAGAATCGTCTACTACAGCCATTTCATCATTGCCCATTTTACATGTTCCAACAGGATGAAATATAGTTTGTGCAAAATCTGATCCTGCTTTTACTAATTCCTCATCATCGGTAATATGTACACCAGGTCTATATTCTTCAGGTTCAT
Source organism: uncultured Pelagibacteraceae bacterium (assembly GCA_902574705.1). GTDB lineage: Bacteria > Pseudomonadota > Alphaproteobacteria > Pelagibacterales > Pelagibacteraceae > Pelagibacter. Next base: position 14,427 of record CACGOM010000007.1, read on the forward strand.
ATTTTTTAAATGTTTCTGTTTCTAACATTATTTTTCTAACTATTTTTAATCCTTGCGCAGCTACCTTTCGGTCATCATCGGTAGATAAATAATTCATTTTTATTTTTGGATAATCTCTACTATCTTTGCTTATTATATTTATTTCACCTCTGCTAGAAGGTCTCACATTTGCTACGGTAGGAGTGATTCCTTCAAAATCATGTAATTTTGTTGCACCTAGAATATCTGTACTTATAGGTTGGACGTGAAATTGTAAATTTGGTGTTGCACGGGATTGATCACTTTTTACAAAACCACATACTTGACTAGCCCCCATGGTTAATGGTCCACTTTGATTAATAACATATTCTAATCCCATTAAAAATCTTCCAAATAAACTATTAACTTTCTTATTAAGAGATTTAAGATTTTTAACTTTATATACTGGCCTAAACATCAAGTGGTCCTGTAAATTTTTACCAACCCCATTTGATTCTTGAATGACATCTATTCCAAGATTTCTTAGCTTATCACTATTACCTATTCCAGATACTTGAAGAATATGTGGGGAACCAATGGATCCTGCTGATAAAATTATTTCTTTATTAGCATTTACAGTGTTTAATTTATTGCCTAAGTAATAATTTATTCCATTAGCCTTTTTACCTTCAAAATTTATTTTTTGGACATGTGCATTTACTACAATTTTTAAATTTGTCCTTTTTTTAATAGGGTTTAAATATCCTTTTGCTGCACTACACCTTAACTTTAAACCCATCTTATTAAAACTTGTTGTAAATTGAAAAAAACCTACTCCAAAATTGTCTCCAGTATTAAAATCTTTTGTTTTAGGTATTCCAAACTCCTCTGCAGCATTTTGAAATTCATCTAATAATTTTAAATCTATTTTCTTATTAGCAACTGAAATTGGTCCTTTATCATTATGAAACTCACTTTTACCTAACTCATTATTTTCCGATTTAATAAAATATGGCAAAACATCATCCCAACCCCAGCCAGTATTGCCTAGTTGTCTCCATATATTGTAATCTTCTTTTTGACCTCTAATCCATAGAAGTCCGTTGATTGAGGAACTTCCTCCTAAAGTTTTTCCTCTTGGATATCTTATTGATCGGTTATTCATTGTTTCATCAGGTTCAGTTTTAAAACACCAATCAACTTTTGGATTATGCATTGTCTTGTAATAACCAACAGGAATATGTATCCATGGATAAGTATCTTTTCCACCCGCCTCAATTAGAAGAACTTTGTTTTTAGGATTTGATGAAAGTCTATTAGCTAAAACGCATCCAGCTGACCCTGCACCAATTATAATGTAATCAAAGTTCTGCATAGTAGAATTGTTCTAATCTAAATTTAATTTATTAACATATTATAATATTAATCTTTAACATATGCATGATTTGTCGCTTGTAATCAAAGTCTTTTTTTGAGAGGATATCAGAACATTAATTTAAATTAATAAGAGGGGAAATAATGAAAAAAATCATTTCAGCGTTATTTGCAGTATTTTTTTTGATGGGACTTATGACAAGTGCCAATGCTGCGAAAACATTTAAATGTCAGACCGTCTTAAATGCAAAAGGTGATGAAGTAAAAATGCTTAAAGACTTTACTGACAATGTAACAAAACTTACAAGCGGATCATTAAAATTTGATATCATGCCTGCTGGAACAGTTGTTGGTGTAAAAGAAACACTTGATGCTGTTGACAAAGGATTGATTGACTGTGGATTTGCTTGGACTCACTATTGGTCAGGAGAACATCCTGCAGCGATGTTATTTGGATCGCCAGTAGCAGGAGGTGGTGTAGGTATTGATAACATTGCCTTCCTATCTTGGTTCCTAATGGGTGGAGGTGAAGAACTTTATGATAGACTTTGGAAAGAAATGGACAGAGACATCAAAGGTTTCATGCTTCAGCCAGTTGGACCAGAGGCTCTTGGGTGGTTTCCGAGAAAAATAGAAAATATGGATGACTTTAGAACATTCAAATTTAGAACACCTCCAGGAATTCCAGGACAAACATATAAAGACATAGGTATTGCATCTGTTGCAATGGGTGGTGGAGATATTTTGCCAGCTTTAGAAGCAGGTACTATCGATGCTGCTGAGTGGTGTTGTCCAAAACCAGACATGGTATTTGGTATTCATAAAGTCTTAAAACATTATTACTTACAAGGTTTACACCAAGTAGTGGTTAATGCTGACTTTTACATCAATGGATCAAAATATAATAAACTTTCAGATCATGAGAAGAATGCTCTTAAGGTTGCTGCTGATGCATCTTTAATGAGATCTTTAGCTTACAGGATCAAAGTAAATGGAGAAGCTCTAAAAGAACTTACAACAAAACATGGTGTAATTCTTGAAGACACTCCAGCAGACTATTTTCCTGAGTATATGGCAGCTGCAAAAGCAACTTTAGATAAAAACTCTAAAGAGAATGCTTTCTTTAAAGAAGTTTATGACTCAATGATAAGCTTCGCTAATGTTGCAGTTCCATTTTGGTCAGGAGCTCAATCTTCAAATGCTAAGCTAGGAATGGCTTATGCAAATTCTTTGAAGTAAATTAAACTTTATAAAAGCGGGCATTCATTGCCCGCTTTTTCCACTTTTTTACGATGACTGATAAACCTACCAACCTAGATATATCAGATGAAATGATAGCCGAAAGACGTGGCGGATCAGGCAAGATGCCTGATGATATGCCTAAGTGGATGGCTAAAACAATAGTATCAATTGATAAATTTAATAAAATTATTGGAAATATTGTTTGCTGGATAACAATTCCATTAATGTTAGGTATGGTTTACGAAGTCTTAGCGCGAAAACTTTTTTTAGCACCAACAATCTGGGCATATGACATGAGTCGTTTTTTTTATGGAGCTTTATTTATGCTAGGTGCTGGATATGCTCTTTCAAAAGGAGTTCATATCAGAGCAGATTTTTTATATAGAAATTTTAAAACCAAAAACCAAGGTAAAATTGATTTTTGGCTTTATCTTTTATTTTATTTCCCAGGTTTAATTGTGTTTCTATACATGACAACTATATTTGTACAAGAATCAATTATGCGAAACGAAAGAGGGATGGACACAACATGGATGCCTTATATGTGGCCCATCAAATCATGTTTATGGTTTGGAATAATATTTTTATTAGTTCAGGGAGTTTCAGAATTATTGAAAAGTTATTATGCTATGACTAAAGGAAGGTGGCCAGGACAAGAATGATTTCACATTTAATTGATCCAGCTATATTGGGCTTCATATTAATTGGAGTAATGTTATTTGCAATATTTATAGGGTTTCCTATATCATTTACATTAATTTTCTTGGGATTTGTTTTTGGTTATCTTGGATTTGGAAAGTTAGTTTTTTATTTAATGACCTTACAGTTTTCAATGGTCATGACCGAACAAACCTTAGCTGCCGTACCGCTCTTTGTCTTTATGGGAATAATGATGGAGCAAGCGGGTTTAATGGAAAGATTATTTTCAGCTTTTCAAATGATGTTAGCAAAAGTAAGAGGGTCTTTATATTACGCAGTTTTATTTGTTTCTGTTATTTTTGCAGCTGCAACTGGTATTGTAGGTGCTTCAGTAACAATATTGGGAATAATGGCAGCTAAATCAATGAATAAGTCTGGTTATGATGTAAGACTAGCTGCTGGAACTATTACTGCCGGTGGAACTTTAGGTATATTAATTCCTCCAAGTATAATGCTTGTTGTGATGGGTCCAATTATGGAAATTCCTGTTACTGATTTATTTGCAGCAGCAATTCTTCCGGGAATTTTATTAGCATGTTTGTATGCAGCTTATACTACAGTGAGATGTATGATAAATCCTAAGTTAGGACCAACAGTACCTGAGGAGCTTAGAGCAAAAAGCATGAAGGCTGTTTGGATTGAATTTTTTCTTGGATTAGTTCCACCTGCAGCTTTAGTTTTTGCAGCACTTGGAAGTATATTATTTGGTTTTGCAACACCTACAGAAGCTGCCGGATGTGGTGCAGCTGGTTCTCTTCTACTAGCTCTTGCTTATAGAAAATTATCATTACCAAAATTACAAGATGCATTAGTTAAAACTTTAGAGATATCTGCTTTGATAATGGTGTTAGTAGCAGCATCAAATTTTTTTGGAGCTGTGTTTGCAAGATTGGGAACACCGATGGTTTTGACTGATTTTCTTCTCTCTCTAGAAATGAATAAATACCTGATTTTAGCAATGGTAATGGTTATGATTTTCTTATTGGGTTGGCCTTTAGAATGGGTACCGATTGTAATGATAATAGTGCCAATTATTTTGCCACTAATTGAAGCATTGGAATTTAGTTTAATATGGTTTGCAATCTTAGTTGCCGTAAACCTTCAAACCGCCTGGTTATCACCACCTGTTGCATTGTCCGCTTATTTCTTGAAAGGTGTGGTTCCAGAGTGGGATTTAAAAGATATTTATCTAGGAATGATGCAATTTATGGTTCTTCAAGTAATTGGATTGATTATAATAATTGCATTTCCTAAAATTGTTCTTTGGTTACCTACACTGTTGTATGGACAGTAGTAAATAATTGTTTATTATCTAAAAAGTGAGTCAAGAAAAAGCAAATATTCATCTTACTAATTGGGATATCGTTGGAATTAATCCGAACGATAAGAATTGGTCTCGTGGTGATCTTTTTTGCTTTTGGGCGAATAATATCCAAAGCTTAATAGGGTTTTCATTAATATCCTCACTTTATTTAGTATACGATTTAAATATTATTATAGTTTTGGCGTCATCTTTATTGGCAGGACTTCTTGTTATTATATTTTCAAATTTAATTGGTCAACCATCACAAAAATATGGGTTACCATTTCCAGTAATAATAAGAAGCTCATTTGGAGTAAATGGAGCAAGATACGTAGCAATGCTTAGGGGAATTGTAGGATTGTTCATGTTTGGAGTACAAACATTTTTTATTTCAAAATCTATTGGATATTTAATTAGAATATTAATCTTCAATGTAAATGACACTGTTTTAGAAACAGATATGTTTCTTATATTTGTTATGGGAATGGATCTTATAGATTGGTCTAGCTTTATATTTGCTTTGATTTTACAATTTTATTTATTTAAACAAGGACAAAATTTTATACGTATAATTTTAAATTTTTCAGCGTGGTTTGTTTATACAGGTTTAGCAGTATTTATTATTGTTCTTGCGGGAGAAAACTCAAAAGAAATTATAAGTGCATTTAAACTTAGTATCTCAACTGATAATCTAGTTTCTAAAGAAAATTTATTGGCATTAATAAGTGTAACAGGAACATTGTTTGCATTTTTTTCAATTGTTATATTAAATATTGGTGATTTTTCACGATATGTAAAAAACAACACTGAAAATTTAAATGGAAATTTTTCTTTGATCTTTAATTTAATTATTTTTTCATTTGCATCTGTATTTATTGTATTAGGTGCTGACATAGTAATGGCAAAAAAATTTTTAGAGGTTGATCAATTATTAACTAATCCAACAGATATTATTGGAAAAATTGACAATAGTTTTTTAACTATAATTGCAATTTTATTTATATTAGTTGCCTCGCTATCGACCAACATGATTGCAAATTATATACCTACACAAAATGCTTTATTAAATTTTTTCCCTAAGAATTTAGATAAATCAAATACAGGTTTATTGATTATTATTTTAGGTTTGATTTTTGGTAGTTTATGGCTTCCAATATTAAGTAGGTCTGGAGCATTATCCATACTTGATACAGTAGGATCATTTTTCGGTCCAATAGCAGGTATTATAATTGCTGATTATTTTTTAATTAAAAATAAAGAATATGTTTCAAAAGATATATTTTCAAATTTAAAAACTGGCGCGTATTTTTATACAAGTGGATGGCATATAAAAGGCTTATACGCGATGACAATTGGGTTTGTTTTTGCAGCTTCTACAATTTGGAATGTTGAATTAAGATTTTTACAAAGCTTCGCATGGTTAATTGGTGCATTTGTATCTTACATTTTATATTATTTACTAGCGAGCGATTAATATGAAAGCTTTAGTTTACACAGGTACTCAAGAATTAGTTTATAGAGATGAACAAAACCCAACAGAAATTGAAGGGGAGAGTATTTTAAAAGTACACGCTTCAGGAATTTGCGGGTCTGATATGCACGCTTACCATGGAAAAGATGAAAGAAGGATACCGCCATTAATACTTGGTCATGAAGTGAGTGGTCAAATTCAAAACGGAAAATTTAAAGGAAAGGATGTAGTTTTAAATCCTTTAATCACATGTGGAAAATGTGAGTATTGTTCAAGAGGAAGAGAACATTTGTGTCCAACCAGAATTATTTTAGGTATGAACAGACCAATAGAAAGACAAGGAGTATTTGCAGAGTTTGTATCCACTCCAGATAAGAATATTTATGAAATACCAAAAGGTTTAGATAAAAATGATGCGCCAGTAGCAGAACCAACAGCGGTTTCTTTACATGCAGTTTTGATTGGCGAAGAATCTCTAAAAAAACCATTATCTGAATGTAGAACTTTAATACAAGGAGGCGGTGCCATAGGGTTATTATGTGGATTAATATTGTCAAAGATCAAAGAAAATAAAAATATTGTACTTTCAGACCCAAATAAGCTGAGATTAAATGAGTGCTCTAAATATTTGGATGCAAAATTTGTTGCTCCAGATGATAAAGAAATTAAGAGTAATAGCTTTGATATTGTTTTTGATACAGTTGGTTTGGAGGTTTCAAGACAACAAGCAATTGATGTAGTAAACCCGGGTGGATCAATAATTCATATCGGTCTAACACAGCCTGCAGGACCATTTAATTTTAGAAAAATGACGCTTCAAGAGGTCACCGTTATAGGCACCTATTGTTATACAAACAAAGATTTTGAACATACTTTAAAGATTTTAGCGAATAAAGACATTGGACCTTTAGATTGGATTGAATTTAGAGATCTGAAAAATGGTGGTGCTGCTTTTAAACAAATCCACGATGGAACATGTGTAGCTCCAAAGATTATCTTATTACCTTAGAAACAGGTGTTATTCGACCTTCATTATTCAATTTTCCTCTACTTAGCTTGATATCTTTAGACATAACAGGAGCTAAGATCATTATTGACCAGTAAATAAGGAGTATAAAAATAGAAATTGTCTTCATATTTATTATATACTGATCAAAGTTGATTTTTGATTGTTTAAATTTTGTCAAAATAATGTATTAAGAATTTTTTTAATTAAATATGAAAATATTTTTCTCATCAGTAATTTTTATCTTTGCGGTAACCATCGTATCGATTGCAGAAGAAGTTAAGATATTCGAGTTTACACAAGAGGAATTGGAACTTCTTGAGGTAAGAAAAGTAAGAGGCGCAAGTGCAAAAACTGAATATTTTTTAGGATCAGACGAAAATGGCAATTTTTTAAAGGCAGTCGCTAATAATGCTGCATCTGGATTAGGAAAGGAAATAAAGATAGACCTTAATAAAACTCCTTACCTAAACATCACGTGGAAGGTTGAAAAGGACCTTAGAGGAATTGATGAGAGAAGTAAAAAGGGGCATGACTATGCAGCTAGAGTGTTTGTTGTAAAAAAAACTGGTGCTACACCCTTGTCAAATAGAGCAATAAATTATGTGTTTTCAAGCAACGAAGATGTCGGTGTTTCGCACCCAAGTCCTTATACCAAAAAATCAATAGATTTCGTCCTAGCCACAACTAAAGAGAACCTAAATGAGTGGGTTACAGTCAAAGCAAATGTAAAAGAACATTTTAAACAATTTCATGATCTGGATTTAAACGAGATAAATGGAGTAGCAATAATGGCTGATACAGATAATTCTAAATTAAGTTCAACAGCTTATTATCAAAACATTTATTTTTCATCAAACTAATCAATTTTTAATAAATTTTTTAAGATACAAACTTATAAAAGAAAGTATTATAGCAGCTAAAACATCTTCCAATGGGGAAGCAGAGGGGTAACCAAAGTTCCACAAAATCACTCCAAATAGCCAAATAATAAAAACTTTCATATAAAAATTAATTTCAATATAATTAATAATATTAATTATGGCAAAAAAATTCAGTTTTACAGTTAAAGTTTATTACGAAGATACAGATGCAGGTGGAGTCGTGTATTATGCAAACTATCTAAAATTTTTAGAGCGTGCTAGGTCAGAAGCAATTTACTCATTGGGATATACTAATTCATCTATACTAGAAAAATTTGGAATTTTGCTTATAGTTAAATCATGCAATATTGATTACAAGAAACCAGCTAAATTTGAAGACATACTTGAGATTATTTCTGAAATTAAATCATTTACCAAAACATCTTTTTTAATGAAACAAAGCATTTTAAGAAATAATGAAATTATATCAGATTCAGAAATTCATTTAGTTTCTGTTGATAAAAATGGCAAACCATCAAAAATACCCGAAGATCTAAAGAAAAAATTAGAAAATTAATCTAGTCTTTTTACTTTTTGAAATAGCTGTGTCATCATTTTTTCATTTATACGACCAGTATTTACATTTCTTGGACTTGGATGGTAACACCCAACTAAATTTACCCCGTTTTTTAATTTAAATGTTTTTCCATGTCCAAACTTAACATTTTTTGGTATTTCGAATTTTTCACTATAAAAAATTTTACATGTATCAAACGCAATCTTTCCTAATGCTACAACTACCTTCAAATTTGTTAAAATATTTAATTCATTGTTGAAAAATTTAGAACAATTATCTAATTCAATCTTTAAAGGTTTATCTTCGGGTGGAACACATTTAAGGGCTGGTGTAATAAATGCATTTTTAAGTTTTAACCCATCATTTATATGATCAGATGTACTTTGATTTGAAATCTTTGCATTAAATAAACATTTATAAAGAAAGTCAGAAGACTTATCACCAGTAAACACTCTACCTGTTCTTGTGCCACCATGTGCAGCTGGAGCCAAACCAACAAAAAGTATTTTTCCCCTGGGATCCCCAAAACCTGTTATTGGTTTTCCCCAATAAACTTCATCTTTAAATTGTTTTCTTTTATTTTTAACTATTTTATTTCTAAATTTTATTAGCCTAGGACATGCTCTACATTTTATAATTTTATTATTGAGAGAAATTAGATTAAGATTCATTTGTGAAATATTTTATTTTAATATTATATTTAATTCTATCTATAATTTTTCCAACATCCACACTTTCTAATGATGAAGTAATCTCAAAATTACAATCTGGAGGAAACATAGTTTTTATAAGACATGCTTTAGCACCTGGAAATGGTGATCCAGATAACATAGATTTAAATGACTGCAACACTCAGAGAAATTTGAGTAAAACTGGAATTGATCAATCTAAAAAGATTGGTCTTTTTTTTGAAAAAAACAACATACCAATTGATAAAGTCTTATCTAGCGAATGGTGTAGGTGTAAGGATACTGCAAAATATGCTTTTAAATATTTTCAAACATTTAAAGGTTTAAATTCATTTTATGATGAAAAATTTTATAAATTTAAAAAGAGCCAGCTAAAAAATTTACGAAAATATATAAACGAATGGAATGGAACAAAAAACTTAATACTAGTTACACATTACGTAGTTATATCAGAAATGTTAAATATTGGTGTTTCGTCAGGTGAAATAGTAGTTATAAATAAAAATTATAATATAATTGGATCTATAGATACTTACTGATAATCTAAATAAAAATTTTAAAGTTTTAGAGAGATCGTTATATATGGCAATGTCTAATTGTAGAGAATGTGGTAAATCAGTTTCAACGCTTGCAAAAACTTGCCCTCATTGTGGAGTTCCAAAACCTGTCAAAAAAATAAAAAAAGTTTCTAAAAAAACAAAACCAAATAAAAAAAACAAAGATAAAATTTGGGTACATTGCAGAGATTATAAATGTAAAGATTACACCCAGATGTACCAAATTTATAAAGATTATTTAGATTTAGATAGATGTAATTTATGTAAATCAATGTTTATGGAGGCTAAAATAATAAATGGAAGACCTGTGATGCCAACAGATGGTACTTATGGAAAATCCAGAAATAAAAGAGCAGAAACTTATTCACAAAAAACTTCGTATACTTCTAGTAATAGTAATTATTCTTCATCTGAAAAAGGTGCTTATGATAAATTTTTAGATGGTAATTTAGATTTAGCTACTGCTTTTTGGGTATTTGGAATTTTTGGATCATTCATAGCAAGTATCGTGTTAACTTTAATCGCTGAGAATTTTAGTAAAATTTTTTATATAGGTTTCTTTGCAGTCAATGCTGGAATAATTGCATGTTTATGGGAATGCGCTGAAAATTATAAAAAAGAAAAATTACAAAAAAAACAAAGTGCAGTATGGGGATATTTAACACAGGTATTCTGTGTTTTTGGTGCACTAGGATTAATTTCAACAGCCTATGATATTATTACAACTTTATAAAATCAGAAAATTAGAAACGCATAGGACTCACTAAAAAAATATTTTAGACAAAACTTGTTTGCAACAAAATTTAAAAGTAGTATAAACCAAATTATTTATGGCGGGGTAGCTCAGTTGGTTAGAGCGCGGGACTCATAAGCCCGAGGTCAGTGGTTCGATCCCACTTCCCGCTACCAAGATTACTTACTTTTTAAAATTTTTTTTAATTTAGATATATTCATTGATGGATTTGGAGGAAAAAATTTCTTACCTGAGGATTTTTTTATATTTTTATTATATTTCTTTGCAAAATTATAAACTGTTTGAATTTTGCCACCTAAATTAATTATACCTTTTTTATTAAGTAGCTTTGGTAAAAATTTTGATACCTCATCATGAAAGATAAAATTTGTTTTAATATCAAAAAAAGCAGATTTATGTGTGAATGGTTTCTCACACATAATAATTCTCAATATTAATGAATTATCATACATACGTACAGCTGATTCACCACCCAATTTTGATAAAGCATATTTGTTTATTGGGTTAACCGGATCTATTTCCTTATAATTACCTTTTGTACCTGGATAGACGTACCCTGTAGAAAAATAAATTAATTTAATTTTAAATTTTTCACACACCTTGACCACATTACAAGTTCCAATGATATTTAAATCAATACTTTTAGAAATTTGCTTATTATGTATTTCCATTGGCCTAGATAAACCGGCCGTATGCACAAAGTATGCAGGCTTAACTTTAGTAACATAATTTTCAAGAGAACGTATATTTAAAATATTTAGCTTTTTTTTGTCAGGAAAATAGTAGTTTTTAGAATTAATTTGATTTTTCAATACTCTTGCAAATCTACCATTGCCACCACTAACAATTACTTTTTTTTTATCTAATCTCAATTTTTTTTTATGAATTATTTATTTTTATATATATATGGATATATTCAATTTAACAATGAATAAAGTTTTTTTAAATCTTGGAAAGCAGCCTCTAGCAAATTCATTTTTAACTAATGTTAAAAAAAAAACTTTAGATCAAGAGTTTTTTTATAATTTAAAAATTTGTTTTAATACGAAAAACTTTTTAGTTTCTATACAAAAACCTGTAAATCCAAAAAAGCAATATACTGACAAATATGCTCATAGAGCCTCAGAGTCGAAAACTATGAGATCAGCTTTTAAACTTGTTGCAAAAAAATTACATAAAAGATTCAAGCCTAAAAAAATTATGGAAATTGGAAGTAATGATGGTGTGTTTTTAAAAAACTTTGATAAAAAATCTGTCATAGCAGTTGAACCATGTAAAAATCTAGCAAAAATAACAAAAAAAAGATTTAAAACATACGATGAATTTTGGAATTTAAAACTTTCTAAAAAAATAATTAAACAAAAAAAGGAAAAAATAGATTTAATTTTTTCTGCAAATACAATTTCTCATATTCCAAATCTCAAAGAAACCTTTATGGGAATAAATAATATTCTTTCAGATAAAGGTGTATTAGTAATTGAAGATCCTTCTCTACAAAAAGTAATTAAAAACAATAGTTATGATCAATTTTATGATGAACATGTTTATGTTTTTTCAGCAATTGCAATTCAAAATATTGTTAAAAATTATGGTTTAAGACTTTTTGATGTAGAGCAAATTTCGACACATGGTGGTTCTAATAGATATTATATATGCAAAAATAACAGTAAGCACAAAAACACATTAAGGCTTAAACATAATTTGATAAGTGAAAAATTCTTAAAACTTAATACGATTGAGAGCTACAAAAAATTTGCAAAAAGGGTTTTGAGCTCAAAATTAAGATTAGTTAAATTATTAAGAAAACTAAAAAAAAATAATAAAAAAATAATAAGTTATGGAGCTACTTATAAGTCAACAACTGTATTTAATTTTTGTAAAATTGACACAAGATTAATTGATTATGTAACAGATACGACTGTAAATAAGCAGGGGAAATATACTCCCGGTATGCATTTAAAAATTATTGCACCTAATGAAGGTATTAACAATCATGTAGATTATGCTTTTTTAGGTGCTTGGAACTTTAAAAAAGAAATTTTTCAAAAAGAGAAGATGTTTTTAAAAAGAGGTGGTAAATTTATCACTCATGTTCCCAAGGTAATGATAATTGATAAATGATTAAATTAAAATTATTAAAATGGATAAAAAAGCAAAATAAAGCACAAAAACTCAATGTAAAAAAAATTAAATTAAGTTCATTAACTAATTGGAAAATAGATAATCAACAAATTTACCATATAAGTAAAAAATTTTTCAAAATAATTGGAGTTAGAATCAAATCAAATTTCTATGAAAAAAGCTGGGACCAACCTATTATATTACAAAATGAAATTGGCATCTTAGGAATTATAAAAAATATAAATACAAATAAATATCTTTTACAAGCCAAAGCTGAACCAGGAAATATAAATAAAATCCAAATTTCTCCTTCAGTTCAAGCAACTAAAAGCAATTATTCCAGAGTACATGGAGGTAAATCGATTCCTTATTTAAAATATTTTTTAAAAAAGAATAAATATTTTTCACTACAATCCGAGCAAGCATTTAGGTATTATAAAAAATATAACTCTAATATAATTTCATTTAGATCAAAGAATATTAGCTTATTGCCAACCTTCAGATGGTTTTCAAAAAAAGAAATTTTGTTTTTATTAAAAAAGAAAAATCTTATAAATATGGACACACTCTCAGTTTTTTCTTCATTTATTACAAAAAATAAGACTGAAAACCCTCTAAATAATAAAAAACAAATTAACAAATGGACTACAGCACTAAATAAAAAATTTTATCTTAAAACTAAAAAAATTAATTTAGGACAGTTAAAAGATTGGAAAATTAATGATAGAGATATAAGTCATACAAAAAAAAGTTTTTTTTCAATTATAGGAATAAAAGTTAAAACAAATAAAAGAGAAATTAAAGAGTGGTCGCAGCCAATAGTTCAAGGTTCAAAAATGGCATTTTCAGGTTTTATTATGAAAGAATTTAACAAAACAGATCATTATTTGTGCAGATATATACTTAAACCTGGGGCAAAAAATAATACATTCACATGTACCGCAAATACCTCAAACATTTCTAATTATATGAAAAATTCTAATATAGAAAAATTTCAAAAAAAAGTAATGAAGGAATATTTCTTTAATAAAAAAATTAATAAATCATATAACAATATTTTATCTGATGAAGGTGGCAGATTTTTTCATTCACAAATTAATTATATTGCATGCAAATTAAAAAATAATCAAAGTATCAAAGTACCATCAAACTATATTTGGCTTTCAACAAATCAGATTATTGATTTAATTAAAAAAAAAAGAGTAGATATAGAGGCACGTTTATTATTTGGAATAATAAATTTTAAAGGAATATTATAAATTGAAAATATTAATTATAGGATACTCAAATATTGTTAGAAAAAGAATATTTAAACTTTTTCTAAAAAAAAATATAAAATTATTTATTGCCAGCAAATCATTCAGAGGAGATATTATTGGAATAGAAAAACAATATAAATCATACAATTATGCTATTAAAAATAGCAAACCTGATTTAATTTATATCTCTTTGCCAAATTCCAAACATTTTTATTGGGCTAAAAAAAGCTTAAACAATAATTGCCACACAATTGTTGACAAGCCCATAACTAGTAATTTGAATGAATTAAAGTCATTAATTAAAATAGCAAAAAAGAAAAAAAAACTTTTATCAGAATCCACTTTTTTTAATTACCATTCTCAAGTTAAAAAATTAATAAAGATATATAAAAAAAATAAATTAAATAATATTTTTGCAAAATTTATTATCCCTATGCCTGAAAAAAAAAGTATTCTTCTTTCAAGAAATTTAGGTGGAGGTGTGCTTATGGATATGGGTCCATATATTTCTGCTATACCAAGGATATTTAATTTAAAAAAAATTATAACTAAGAACATTGTTATAAAAAAAAATAATAAAAAAATAATAACTTTTATTAAGTTTAAAATTAAATTTAAGGATTGCACATATAATGGTATATTTAAATTTGGCGGGAAATATAAAAATCAAATTGAAATTAACAAAGATTATGAGACAGTCACAGTTCAAAGAGTATTTTCACCACCGGATAATGAGGTATTATTATTGAAAACAAAAAATAAAAATAAAACTAAAATTTTAAAATTTAAAAAAGAAGACTGCTTTAAAAATTATTTTGAAGAAATTCAAAAAAATTTAAAAAATAAAAAGTTTGACTTTTATTGTAAAAGAATGATTGCTGATTGTGAGTTTAGATCTAATTTAACTTTATAAATTTTTAAAATAAGATTTTAAACTATTGGCATTTTTATCTCTTTTACTTACAATAGGTTTTTTAATAGGCCACTTAATCTTTAAATCCGGATCGGCATAATGCAGAGATCTTTCATCTTTTTTTGATCTGTAATCTGTGCAACTGTAACAAACAATATTTTCTTTTTTTAAAGTTAAAAAACCATGCGCAAAACCTTTTGGAATAAATACTGAGGTACAATTTTTTTCACTTAATTTGATGCCAAAATATTTTCCAAATGTTTTTGAATTTCGTCTTAAATCTACTGCCACATCAAATATTTCTCCTTTTATAACAGAAATTAATTTTCCTTGTGGTTTGTTAACCTGAAAATGTAGGCCTCTAAGTATATTCTTTTTTGATACAGATGTTATTTGAAACTTGAAATGTTTATTAATTCTTTTTTCTAATATTAGCTCTCGTAAATATCCACGATTATCCAAGTGCCTATTTCCTTTAATAATCAATATACCTTTAATTTTAGTTTTAATTATTTTCATTTTCTTAAATCATGGAATAACACAGGCCATTCTAAATATTTTGTATTTTCTTTAAACCAATATGATAAAAATCTTTCGGCTAAAAACGCATAAATTCTTGTTTTGCCGTATCCTTCTAATTTAAAACCAAAAATATTTTCACATTTTTCCAACCATTCAAATAGAACAGAATAATATTCATTCATTATTTTTTTTGATCTCGTTACAAACATATTTCCCTGATTAAAAGAGTTTTTATTATTAATATATTCATAAAATTTTATTTTGTCATTGTGATTAAGTAGTTCTATAGCTTTATCTAAAATACCGTTTCCATGAAACATATCAAAATGAAATTTTATATTTCTATATTTTTCATTAAAAATAGCTTTTGGATTTCTTAATATAGCAAGCTTACCGTATTTCATTACTTTACTCCATTTTAAACCTCTAACATCTAATTTGTCACCAATTATTGTTTCGTAATCATTCCACTCTTCAGGAATTTCTTTTATAACTTGATCTGTAATTTTGTTGTTCGATTGTGACATATTTTTATTTTTCCAAAATCTTCTATATCCACAAAATCCAACCCATTCATTTTCTGGTATTTCTTTTAATAAATTTTTCCAAAAAAAATAATGAAATGTATATTCACCGTAATATTTATTTTTCTCAGATATATTAATAAGTATTTTATCAGTAATCCAATCAGATGAGAATTTAGCATCCCCTAAACCTACAGGAATATAATTTAAGTCTAATATTTTATGTAAAATTTTATCATCAATACTAATACAATACATGTATTTGATAAAATTATTCATTAATAATAGGATTAAATTTTAACAAGTTTTTTTAAGTATTCAGAATATGCACAATTGCCATAAAATTTAATGGCAGCTTTTAATTTCTTTTGGTTAATCCATTTTTTATTAAAAGCAATTTCTTCCAAGCAGGCAACTTTAAATCCTTGTCTATTTTCTATAGAAGAGACAAAGTTACTAGTTTTATAAAAATCATCAATTGAACCTGTGTCTAGCCATGCACCACCTCTCCCAATTAATTCAGCAGATAATTTTCCTTTTTTTAGATATTTATTCAATAAATCTACTATTTCTAGTTCACCTCTTTTTGATGGTTTTAATGATTTTGCAAGACCTGATACTTTGCTGTCAAAAAAATATAATCCAGTAATTGCTAGATCAGAAATAAATTTTTTTGGTTTTTCTTTAATTTGTTTGATTTTTTTTCCATTTATCTTAGCTACTCCAAAAAGTTGAGGATTATTTACCTTGTGGAGTAAAACTTTTGCACCATTTTTTAATTGTGTACATTTTTTAAGTATTGATGATAAATTTTGGCCATAAAAAAAATTGTCTCCTAAAATAAGGCAAACATTTCTTTTATTTATAAATTTTTCTCCTAAAATAAAAGCATCAGGAAGACCTCTAGGATGATCTTGCTCTAAATATTGTATCTTAACACCAAAGTTATTTCCATTTGGAATTATTTTTTTATATTGATTAAGCTGACCTTTGTTTACAATTATTAATATATCTCTTATTCCAGCAAGCATAAGAATAGACAAAGGATAAAAAATCAAAGGTTTATCATAAATTGGTAATAATTGTTTATTTACCGCTTTTGTCAAAGGACTCATTCTAGTTCCTTTGCCACCTGCCAATATAATTCCTTTTTTTATCATTTTTTTAAACCAATTCTGCCTACTATATCCTTTTTATTTAAACTTGAAAAATATTTTTGATTTTCAAAATACCAATCGAATGTTTTTTTTAGACCAATATAAAAACTAATTTTTGGCTTCCATTTAAGTTTATGTTTAATTTTATTACTATTAATCGCATATCTCATATCGTGTCCTGGTCTATCTTTGACAAATTTTACTTTAACGTTTTTTCCTAAAATAACTTTATTTTTTGCAACATTAATTAATTCTTTAACTACTTCTAAATTATTTAAATTATAATTTGACCCAATATTATAAAACTCTCCAATATTTCCTGATTTAAAAATTTTTATTAAAGCCTCGCAATGATCTTCGACATATATCCACTCTCTTGAATTTTTACCTTTTCCATATATTGGTAAATTTTTGTTATTCAATATATTATAAATTAACTTTGGAATTAGTTTTTCAGGATGTTGTCTTGGACCAAAATTGTTTGAGCAATTAGTAACAATCGCTGGAATTTTAAAAGTTCTAATATATGAATAAACCAAATGATCTGATGAGGCCTTAGAAGCAGCATATGGCGAACTAGGTTTGTAAGCGTCATCTTCTTTTGATCGACCACGAATAACATCTCCATAAACTTCATCTGTAGAAACATGAATTAGTTTTATTTTTTTTTTTGAATTTCTAATGATTTCTAAAATATTAAATACTCCTAGTATGTTTGAATAAATGAAATTTTTTGGTCCATCTATAGATCTGTCAACATGAGTTTCGGCTGCAATATTAAAAATTCCATCAGGTTTATATGAGTCAATAATTGTTTTTAATTTATTTTTATTATTTAAGTCACATTTTATAAACTTATAATTTCTATTTTTTTTGTAATCTCGAGTATTATAAAAATTTGAGGCATATGTTATTTTATCAATATTTAATACTTTATAATTTTTTTTTAAAAGAATATTAATTAAATTACTTCCAATAAAACCAAGGCCACCAGTTACTAATATTTTGTTCATTATTTTTTTTACATCAATATATGAATTAAGTATACTTCTTAAATCCTATGAAATTAAATTTACAAGATATAACATTTATAATTGTTAGTTTTAGAGCTGAAAAAGTAATTCATAGTTGCATAGACTCATTGCCAGAAAATTCAAAAATAATTATTATTGAAAATTCAAATAATATAAATCTCAAAAAAGATTTAGAGACAAAATATGACAACATTGAGGTAATTATTAATGAGAATCAAGGGATGGGAGCTTCGAATAATATTGGAATTAAAAAAGCTCAAACAAAGTATGTTTATATCCTAAATCCAGATGTTACTTTTAGAGAAAATACTTTTACGAATTTAGTTAATTCCTTAAATCTAATTGATGATTTTTCAATTATATCACCAATTAATGAAGATAAAAATTTACCAAATTACGAAGTTAAAAATAAATACTTTAATAATACTAGCGAAATATTAGAAGTTGATACAATAGATGGCTTTTCAATGTTGCTTAATAAATCAAAATTTAAAGATGATCAATATTTTGATGAAAATTTTTTTTTATATCTTGAAAACACTGATTTATGTTTGAGACAAAAGATTAAGAATGAAAAAATATTTATAATTAAAAATTCATCAATTAAACATTTAGGTGCATATACATCTAAACACGATCAATCAAATAATATTGAATACATAAGAAACTGGCATTGGATGTGGTCAAAATTCTATTATAATAAAAAACACCATGGTTATTTAGTAGCTTTTTTAAAAACATTTAATAATTTATTTTCAGCATTTGCAAAATATTTGTTCTATTCAATTATTTTAAATGCTCATAAAAAAAATATATATAAAATGAGATTAAGCGGTCTTATTAGTTCAATGATTGGTAAGAATTCTTATCTTAGACCTTTGAATTAATGTCCTGGAAATGAAATAAGACTTTCCACTTTATAATTCTTAATTAATAAATCCTGACCACCTAAATCAAATAAATTAATAACAAAAATAAATCCCGCAACATGAGCTTTAGACATTTGTACTAACTTTGCTGCTGCTTCAGCAGTTCCTCCAGTAGCTATCAAGTCATCAATTATTAAAACTTTTTCATTTTGGCCAATCGAATCTTTATGGACTTCAATTGTTGCAGTTCCGTACTCTAATTCAAAATCAATAGAATGTACTTCAGCTGGTAATTTATTTTTCTTTCTTAACATTATAAAGGGTTTCTTTAATATATAGGACACAGCTGATGCAAAAACAAAACCTCTAGACTCAATAGCGGCTATTTTGTCAAAATCAAAAAGTTTTGATTTTTCAACTATTTGATCAATACATGAAGCAAAAGCTTCTTTGTCCTTAATTAATGTAGTTATATCTCTAAATAAAATACCTTTTTTTGGATAATCTGGAATAGATCTAATAAATTCTTTTAAATTCATAATAGTAATTTATAAATACTAAATAGTTTAAATCTTAATATATGACAACACACAAATTAGCAATTATTGGTGGAAGTGGTCTTTATGATGTTGAGGAATTCAAACAAAGAGAGTTGCTTGATATAGAAACACCTTGGGGAAAACCATCTGACCAGATATTAAAAACTAAATATAATGGTAAGGAGGTTTATTTTTTACCAAGACATGGAAGGGGTCATTTTATACCTCCTTCAAATATTAATTTTAGAGCAAATATCGATGCACTTAAACAATTAGGTGTAACCGACATTGTTTCAGTTTCAGCTGTTGGGTCTCTAAAGGAGAATCTTCCACCGGGAAAATTTATAATTATTGATCAATTTATTGATAGAACTTTCGCAAGAGTAAAAACATTTTTTGATGATGAAATTGTGGCTCATGTATCTATGGCTCATCCTACTTCTAATGGATTGATGAACGCATGCGAAGATGCAATTAAAAAATCAAATATAGATTATCAAAGAAATGGAACTTATGTTGTTATGGAAGGACCGCAATTTTCTACATTAGCAGAATCTAATTTATATAGATCTTGGAAAGCGGATGTAATTGGAATGACAAATATGCCTGAGGCAAAATTAGCTAGAGAAGCTGAAATTAGATATGCATCAGTTTCTATGGTTACAGATTTCGATTGTTGGCATCCAGACCATGAAAATGTTGATGTTCAGCAAGTAATTAAAGTTTTATTGGGAAATGCTGAAAAAGCAAAAATAATGATTAAAAAATTAATTGATAATTTTGAAGAACATATTGATCCAGATGATCCTGCAAACAACTGCTTAGATGTAGCTATAATAACTGCTCCAGAAAAAAGAACTAAAAAAACGATTGAGAAACTTAAAACAATAGCTGGAAGAGTACTATCTAAATGAAAGTTCATGGAAAAGAGTATCGAACAATATGGTATGAGGGAAACGTTGTTAAAATAATTGACCAAACCAAACTTCCTCATAAGTTTGTAATTAAAGAACTTAAAACAGTTAAAGACGCAATCAATGCTATTAAAATAATGGAAGTAAGAGGAGCGCCTTTAATAGGAGGAACAGCTGCCTACGGTATAGTTTTAGCAGTTCAAGAAAATAATGATCCAGAATTTATTAAAATAAGTTCAGAGGCATTAATGCAATCCAGACCTACTGCTATTAATTTAAAATGGGCAGTAGATCGTATGATGAAAAAACTATCAGGAATTAACAGTAATCAAATTTTAGATATTGCTTTAAATGAAGCTAAAGAAATCTGCGATGAGGATGAAAAGTTCTGTGAAAATATAGGTATTAATGGATTAAAAATAATTGAAGAAATATATATTAAAAAAAAAGATACAGTAAATATATTAACACATTGCAATGCGGGTTGGTTAGCAACAATTAATTGGGGAACTGCCACATCGCCTATTTATCATGCTCACAAGAAAGGAATTCCAGTTCATGTATGGGTAGATGAAACAAGACCAAGAAACCAAGGTGCAAATTTAACTTCATATGAATTAAATGAAGAGAAAATTCCAAATACAATTATTGCAGACAATACTGGAGGTATTTTAATGCAGAGAGGTGAAGTTGATATGTGCATCGTAGGAACTGATAGAACTTTATCAAATGGAGATGTTTGTAATAAAATCGGCACCTATCTTAAAGCTCTAGCAGCTTATGATAATAATGTTCCTTTTTATGTGGCCCTCCCAAGTTCAACAATTGATTGGAATATTAAAGATGCAAAAGACATTCCTATAGAAGAAAGAAACTCGGAGGAATTATCTCATGTTGAAGGTGTTGACGAAAATAATCAAATTAAAAAAGTATTAATATACCCAAATAATAGCAAGGCTATGAATTTAGCTTTTGACGTAACACCAGCGAAATATGTATCAGGACTAATTACTGAAAGAGGAATTTCCGAAGCATCATCTACTGGTTTAAGAAAGTTATTTAAGAATTAATTTTAGTGCAAATTAACCCATCAAGTGGTTTTGGATGAAACCATGTTGATTTTTGTGGCATATATTTTTTCTTTTCGGCAAATGATAAAACCTGAGAAATATTAGTTGGATATAATCTAAAAGCTAAATCATATTTTTTAAAATTTACATAGTTTTCTAAGGCTTTTTTGCCTTTAAAGCCTGATACAAATTTTATATTTTTTTTATTTTTAAGGATTTTATTTAATATTAATTTTCTCAATAACGTTACGTCTAATTCGTTTGATTTTTTAAATGGCTTTAGCAAGTACCATTTTCTGTTTATATACATCTCAATTTCGTTTTGTTTAAGTTTCTTATTGTTTCTAGATAAATTTATAGAAAAGTTTTTTGAAATTATTTTTTCTATTTTCTCAAATTCCAGGTTTGTTTTTATTACTCTATTATAGTCTAATATATTTACCTGTTTATCTGGAAAAGCAATTATCATAGGGGCAATTTTTTTATTACTTTTTAACATTGCCTGAATTCGATGATGACCATCACATATATATAATTTTTTTATTTTTTTTAGATAGTTTTTAATTAATTTTTCTATATTTAATTTTCTAACAACCCAAAGCTCATGTCTACATTTGTCTTCAGATTTAATATTATAATCTGGTTCATTTTTAAAAATATTTTTCAATTTTTTATAAGTATCTTTGCTTGTTTTGTATGTGGTATAAATTGGGCTTATTTGAATATTGAATTGCAATAATTGTTCTTTTCTTTTTTTAATCCTTTCTTTAAATGTCTCCTCATGACCTAATATTTTCTTATCATCATAATTATTTAGGTTTATTTTTCCAACTACACCAAGTAATTTTTTATCATTGTATGTTATTCGATATAAATAGAAATGATTAGATCGGTCTTGTTGCATAATACCTTTGTCTCTTAGACCCTTAAGTATTTTTTTGGAATCATTTATGTTGGAAGTATTTAATAGATTGAGAAAGTTTAATTTTTTGTTTTTTTTATACTTATCAATGTAGCTTATGTTTGGGTAGACAACCTTTTGTGCAAACTTCTTTTTTGGCCTTATACCGCTAAATGGTTTTATTAGACTCAAAGTTAATATTAAGCAATTTTTGGAAGTTCTTCTAAAGCTTTGTCTACACTCGCTTGGTCAAATTTGTCTTCAGCCAAGTTTCCTTCAAAGAAATCACCATAAGCTTTCATATCAAAGTGACCGTGTCCACAAAGATTAAATAGAATTGATTTAGCTTCGCCATTCTTTTTACATTCTAGTGCCGCATCTACAGCACCTTTAACTGCATGAGTTGCTTCAGGCGCAGGCACTATTCCCTCAGTTCTTGCAAAATTAACTCCTGCTTCAAAACATTCTTTTTGACCATATGCTTTTGCGTCTATTGCGCCAATTTCTTTAAGATGACTAACCATTGGTGCCATTGCATGATATCTTAATCCTCCAGAATGTGTAGCTGGTGGAATAAATTGAGATCCCAAAGTGTGTGTTTTCATTAATGGTGTTAGTCTTCCAGTATCTCCAAAATCATAAACAAACTTACCTTTTGTAAGTGAAGGACATGATTTTGGTTCGCAAGCTATTACTTTAGTATTCTTTCCTTCTCTAAAATTTTTACCTATGAAAGGAAAAACTAATCCTGAAAAATTACTTCCACCACCAGTGCAACCAACTAAAATATCTGGATAATCATCAGCCATTTCCATTTGAATCAAAGCTTCGTTACCAACGATCGTTTGATGCATTAGAACATGATTTAAGACACTCCCAAGAGCGTATTTTGTATCAGGATTTTTAGCAGCCATCTCAACAGCTTCAGAAATAGCTATACCTAAGCTACCAGTATTATTCGGATCTTTTGCCAATATAGCTTTTCCACTGTCAGTCTCATCCGATGGACTTGCAACACATCTTGCACCATATGTTTGCATAACTAATTTTCTATATGGTTTTTGTTCAAAACTAACTTTAACCATATAAACATCTAATTCTATTCCAAATAGTTTGCACGCAAAAGCAAGCGATGTTCCCCATTGGCCAGCTCCAGTTTCAGTAGTTATTTTTTTTGTACCTTCTTCTTTATTATAAAATGCTTGTGCAACTGCTGTATTTGGTTTGTGACTACCTGATGGGCTTACTCCCTCGTATTTATAGTAAATTCTTGCAGGTGTATCTAAAAATTTCTCTAACTTTCTTGCTCTATAAAGAGGAGAAGGTCTCCATTGTTTATAAATATCTCTTACAGGCCCAGGAATTTCTATCTCTCTTTCTTGAGATACTTCTTGTCCTATTAATGCCATTGGAAATAAAGGAGCTAAATCATCTGGTCCAATTGGTTTTAAAGTCCCTGGATGTAAAACTGGATCTAAAGGTTTGGGCAGATCTGCAGCAATATTATACCAAGTTTTTGGCATTTTGCTTTCTTCCAAAAAATATTTTATTGTGTCAGTCATAATTTATATTTTTTTAAGTTTGTAGTTAATCTTAAGGAAAATCAAGTGCTTATTTATGAATGATGATTTAAAAAAACAAATAATTGAATACGCAATTAAGCTTAATAGTACAAATTTATCACCTCTTAGATCAGGAAATTTATCAATAAGAGCAAAAATTGATGATGACGAAGGTTTTTATATTACTCCATCTGGCATTAAATATGAAAATTTAAAGTTAACCGATATTGTATTTTTATCTTTAAGGACAGAATATGACTATTTAAAAATTGCAAATTCAGGTTTAAATCCATCGTCAGAGTGGCGTTTTCATCAAGATATTTATAGAAAAAAATCTGAAGCAAAAGCAATTGTTCATACTCATTCAGCCCATGCCACAGCAATATCTACTCATAGAAAATCTATTCCGCCTTTTCATTACATGATTGCATTAATGGGTGGTGACGACATTAAATGTGCAGAATATGCAACATTTGGAACGAAAGAATTATCTCAAAATATTTTAAAAGCACTTGAAAAAAGAAAAGCATGTTTGATGGCAAATCACGGCCAGATTGCATTTGCAGAAAGTTTAAGCAAAGCATTCGAGCTTGCACAAGAGGTAGAAAACATTTGCCACCAATACTTTCTTGCGATAAAGCTAGGAGAGCCAAAGAATCTAACATTTGCAGAAATGCAAAAAATTTTGGAAAAAGTAAAAGGTTATAAGAGGGGATAATTTTTTATGGTTAAAGTTGGGGAGCATATTACTCTTGATATTATTGGTACCGCCGGAGAATACGATTCATCTTTCTTTGAGAGTTTAGTTCATAAAATAGCAGAAAAAGCAAAAGTAACTGTATTAAATATATCTAAATATAAGTTTGAACCACAAGGTTTTACACTAGTTGCTTTATTAGCTGAAAGTCATATAAGTTTTCATACTTTTCCTGAACATGGAATAATTAGTTTTGATTTTTTTACCTGTGGTAAAGTATCTCCGAGTGTTGCATTAGATGTAATTAAAAATGAAATTAAATGCAAAAGAATTGTAAAAAAATCTTTTGACCGTCATACAGTTGAAAATTATTTTGATACTTCAAGTACACCAGGTATGCAAAAGTCTTATGTTGTAAAAGAAGCTTTGGAAGATTTTGTATCAAAGGTCGGTCAACACATTCAAATTTTAGATTTAGAGGAATTTGGTAAATCTTTATTTATAGATAAAGATTTACAGGTAGCATCGAGTGATGAGCATTTATATAGTTCAACATTTGTTGATTCTGGATTGAAATTAAACCCTGCAAAAGATAGAGCGGCAATCATTGGCGGTGGAGATGGCGGTGTAGCAAGAGAATGTATATCTAAAAACTTTGGTTTTATAGATTGGTTTGAATTAGATCCAGAAGTGGTTGAAGTTTGTGACAAGCATCTCGGAACGATTGGACAAAAAGCTACAGAAAAGAATTCAGTTAAATGTGTTTGGGGAGATGCATTTGAAAGTATTAAAAATGTAGAAACAGATACATACGACAAAATATATATAGATCTAAATGATGATCAATTTTGTATTGATCTTGCAGCAAAAAATATGGATCAAATAATAAGAATACTCAAACCAAATGGTGTGGTTACAGCTCAGGTTGGGAGTCAAGATAAAAGGCCAAAACAGGTCGAAAATTGGAGAGATGTATTCAATAAAAACTTTGGAAATGCTACTCTTGATAGAGTTTATATTCCAAGTTTTGATAGTTCATGGAATTTTTATACATCTATAAATCACTAATTAATTCTTTTTAATTTCTTAATTTTGTGAAATACTTATTTTTTAATTAAAGGAGAAAATAATGAATATATTCAAAAAAACTATAATTTCGGTTTTAGCTTCTTTATTTATCATGACTAACGTATACGCTGATAAAATAAAAATTGGAACTGAAGGTGCTTACCCTCCATGGAATTCAAAAGATGCCTCTGGAAAGCTAATCGGTTTTGAAGTCGAATTAGCTTGGACACTTTGCAGATATATTGGAAAACAATGTGAGATCGTAGAGCAAGACTGGGATGGAATGATACCAGCTTTACTTATGAGAAAGTTTGATGCAATTATGGCCGGTATGTCAATTACTGACGAAAGATTAAAAACAATTAATTTTTCACAAGGTTATGCAGATGAAGTTGCTCAATTAGCTGTAATGAAAGGTTCAGATCTTGAAGGGATGGATACGCCATCAGGAATAAACTTATCTATAGGTGGAAGTTCAGTTAAAAAAGCGCTTAAGACAATCGAAGGTGCATTAGCTGGCAAAACGGTTTGCGTCCAAACAGCAACTATTCACCAAAACTTTTTAGATTCTGGTGATGTTGGAAGTGTAAACGTAAGAACTTACAAAACTCAGGATGAAGTAAACCTAGACTTAGCTGCTGGAAGATGTGATGTTGCATTAGCTGCAGCAGTAGCATTTACAGACTATGCTGAAAAATCTGGCAAACCTGTAGTACTAGTTGGACCAACATTTTCAGGTGGAGCATTTGGAAATGGTGTAGGTGTTGGAATTAGAAAAGGTGGAAGTGGTGCAATCGGTGAAAGAGATGCACAACTTTTAAAAGATTTCAATATGGCCATTAATAAAGCAAGAAAAAATGGTGATATAAGCAGAATCGCTACTAAGTGGTTCGGTTTTGACGCTTCTATGTAAATAATTTTAGATTTGGCGACTATAATGTATAGTCGCCAGTCTTTATGGAACTTCTAGCATTTGGAAAAACAGGTTGGGGAGATGAATTATTTTATGCTACCCTAATGACTATAGCTGTTTCAATAACAGCAATGTTAATTGGCTTTTTATTTGCTTTAATATTCACACCATTAAAATTATCTAAATATAAATCACTAAATTTAATCGGAAATTTTTATACCACGGTTATTAGGGGAGTTCCTGAGTTATTAGTTATTTATTTATTTTTTTTTGGAGGCAGTGGTGCAATTATGTTTGTTGCCTCTATGTTTGGTTATTACGAGTATATAGAGATAAACGCTTTTATTACTGGATCATTTGCAATAGGAATTATCTCAGGAGCTTATTCAACTGAAGTTTTTAGAGGAGCTATTCAATCAATTGATAAAGGACAGTTTGAAGCTGCAAAAGTATTAGGAATAAAGAAATACATTCAATTTTATAAAATTATATTACCTCAAATGTTAAGACTAGCTATACCGAACTTAAGTAATGTTTGGCAAATTACATTAAAAGATACATCATTAATTTCTGTAACTGGGTTAGTTGAAATTATGAGGCAATCATATATTGCAGCTGGATCAACAAGAGATCCTCTGTTTTTTTATTCCTTTGCTGCAGTTTTGTACTTGTTACTTACTTTTCTTAGTATGAAACTAATAAATAAATTAGAAATTAAATATAGTAGGGGTTTTTAATGGATTTGGAACTAATGATTAATAGTTTTCCCAAGTTGTTAAATGCGACTGTTGTAACGCTTAAATTATTATCATTATCATTATTCTTTGGGTTGTTTATTGGTTTACTTTTTGCAGTCATGAGAATGAGTAAAAATCTTATAATAAATAAGTTTGCATATGGTTACTCATATTTATTTAGAGGAACACCTTTGCTGGTTCAAATTTTTATAATCTATTTTGGTTTTGGACAAATAGAATTAATAAGAGAAAGTTTTTTATGGGTAATTTTAAAGGAACCATATTGGTGCGCAATAATAGCTTTTGCTCTAAATACAGGAGCTTATACGTCAGAAATACTAAGATCAGCATTCCAAACAATTAAAAAAGGTTATATAGAGGCTGGAAAAAGTTTAGGTATATCAAGTAAAATTATATTTTATAAAATTCAAATCCCAATTGCTATTAGACAATCTCTTCCAGCATACGGCAATGAAATAATATTAATGTTAAAGGGAACTTCGCTAGCTAGCACAGTTACACTAATGGATTTAACGGGTGTAGCAAAGTATATTATATCAACAACATTTAAACCAATAGAGGTATTTATAGTAGCTGGAAGTATTTATCTTTTTATGACATTTATAATACACAATTTAATTAAGTTTCTTGAAAGAAAATATAACTATTAATGAAAGTTGCTTGTATTCAATCATCAGCTGGTGAAAATTATAATAAAAATTTCAAACAAATAGTTAAACTAATAAATCAATCAATTAAAAATAAAGCAGATTTAATCATTACTCCTGAAACAACTTCACTTATCACAAGTGATAAAAATATATTATATAAAAATACGTTTAAAATGAGTTCTGATCCTTTAATTAAAAAAGTAAAAGAAATAGCAAAACAAAATAAAAAATGGATATTAATAGGTTCATTGCCGATTAAGGATAAAACAAAATACAGAAACAGGTCAATAATGATTAATCCAAATGGAAAAATTGCAACTTATTATGACAAAATTAAAATGTTTGATGTTAAACTTCCCAATAATGAACAACATAAAGAAAGCAAAACGTTTAAACCTGGCAACAAACTTATTTCAGTAAAACTACCTTGGGGTAGATTAGGTCTAACAATATGTTTTGATTTACGATTTCCAGAAATTTATAGAAATTTGTCAAAAAAGAATTTAAATTTTATTACAGTTCCATCTGCATTTACAAAAATAACAGGTGAAAAACACTGGCTAGCATTACTTAAAGCGAGAGCAATTGAAAATTTTTGTTACATATTTGCACCTAACCAAGTTGGTAGAAATACAAAAAAAAGAGAAACCTTTGGGCATAGTGCAATAATTTCTCCAGATGGAAAAATTTTAAAACTAAAAAAAAAAGGTGTAGGAATTATTTACTGTAATATTGATCCACGCTTATCTATTAAATTAAGAAAAGTTATACCAAGCTTGAATTAATATTTTGTATATTCTTTTATTTCTTTAATTTTAGAACCAGTGTGATCGTTAATTTGAAGTTTAATTTTTGCTCTATCATCATTTAGAAAGTGAACATCCCTGGAGAGTTTAATAAATTTTTCACTAAAATCAGAATTTTTTTCACACATTCTTTTATCATCTTCTATTATCCAAAGTTTTGAATTGATTTCTTTTAAAGATCTAAATAACTCATTTAATTTATCATCAGAGGTAACATTTATAGATAGCTGTTCTTTTAAAACTTTATACTCATCATGAATATATTTAAGTTTTTCTGCATCTTTTATTTTTTCTTGTTTAATTTCTAAGATAGAAATTTTGTCGAGTAACTCTCCTATAGAAACTTCAACTAAAATTTTATTCATATAAATAATTGTATAGTATGTTAAATTGTTAAAAATATGTCTAATATTTTAATAATTAAACATGGATCATTAGGAGATATAGCTCAAGCAAGTGGTGCTATTCAAGATATTTCTGAATTTCATAAAGAGGATGACATATATTTATTAACAACTAAACCTTATTTTGAATTATTCAAAAATAATCCTCATTTAAAAGCAGTTATATTAGACAAAAGACTGTCCAGATTTAATCTCATTTACCTTTTTATTCTTATGCGTGTGATAAAAAAATACAAATTTGTAAAAGTTTTTGATTTACAAAATTCCTCAAGAACAAATTTTTATAAAAGAATTTTATTTCCTAATGCAAATAATATAATTTGGTCTTCTTCTGATACTACTTTACCTAAAGACAAGTCAAAACTAGAGTTTGATAAAAATCCTGTTTTAGACAGATTCAAACATCAATTAGAAGTTTCTGGAGTGAAAACAAATAAAACTATGAAACCAGATTTTAATTGGGCTTGTGCCAACATAGATAAAATTAAAAACGAATATGACTTAAATAAATATATAATTTTATTTCCTTTTTGCTCCCCTCATTTAACAATAAAAAAATGGCCTCATTATAATAAGTTTATAGAATTGGTAAAAAATAAATTTAATGATGAGTATAAAATTATAGTAGCACCTGGTCCCTTAGAAATACCTATGACAAAAGATATAAACGCAATATCTGTTTTAAATAATAATAAAGCACTAAATATTTCTGAGCTTGCAACATTAATAAAACAAAGCTCCTATGTTGTTGCTAATGATACAGGTCCTGCACATATGGCTGCTCATTTAGGCGCAAAAGGAATAACTCTATTTGGCTCACATACAACAGCTTATAAAGTAAGTATAGAAAGAGAAAATTTTAAGGCAATTCAAGTAGCAGATTTAAATAAATTAACACCTGAAAAGGTATTTGAAAAATTTATAGAAAATATAAATTAAATTTGTTTTTCTAATTTTAATCTTGAATTTTTAAGTATTGATAAAAAATTATATGTATTAGTTTTGTTAAAATTTGAAACGTGTCCTGAAACAGATATTGCTCCTAATAAAGTTTTTTGTTTTGACAACAATGGAACTGTTACTGAAGCTTTCTCAGGATCAATCTCTCCATGTGAAATTGAAAACTCATCCTTAAGTACTTTATTTTTATTTTGTGTTTTTAAATCATGATAAGTAGATATAATATGTCCACTAGATCCTCTTTCTAATGACCTTGGTTGACCCAAGATAAGATTATGTCTCATATCTTTCTCTGGTTCACTTTTCAAAATACAAACTCGTGCATTATCACTTTTAATCCAAAAACTTGCAGTTTCATTTGTTTTATCTTTAATAAAGTTTAATTGTTTTTGTATTAGATCATTAATATGAAATGTATCATCATAAACGTTAATTAATCTGTTTATTGCATTACCAAGTTTGTATTTTTTACTTGGTAGTCTCTCTATGTATCCAAATTTTAATAATGAGGCGCACAATCTTGAAGTTGTACTTTTATATTGACTAATTTGTTTTGATATTTCTGTTAAAGTTAATTCTTCTCTTTTTTCGCTGAAAGCATTCAGAATCTGCAAAGCTTTATCTACAGCTTCGACACCCGCATTTTTTTTTTCCATAGATTATCTTACGACAAATTTTTCTAAAAAAAATAATTAATTATGTAATTCTACCTATTAGAACTCCAAATTACGCCTGTTGGAACAGTTATTTATATATAAATTTTATCTGCTAATCCGTAGCAAAGTATCGCACTTAATAACGTTAAAATTCCAGGCGCAATAATTCCTTCAATGGATGTTTTTTCTGTGTGTCCTAATTTGTTAATTTTAATTGTATAAACTCCAACAACAAATGCAGAAAGGTTTTGTAAAAATATTAAATTGAAAAATCCCCATGTTCCATTAACACCACCTGATCTTACAAACATTATATACATTGCCATTATGAATGAAGCTAAAAAAATTGAACCAAAAAATCTTGTCATGATGGCCCCTGAGTCATGCATTGCATATTGATCCAGAAATGATTTTGTTCCAAACACACATCTAAAGCCGTAAACACCGTGGCCAATAAAGTGTAGGATAAAAACAATTAAAAGAAATATTCCATTAAATTTTTCAATCATGATTCGTATAATATCATAATAATTTTAAATATTCTTTGATAATTTTATCCCAGTGAAAATTATTAGAGAACTGCTTAGCTTTTTGACCAAATTCTTTGTAAGAATTATTTTTCAAAATTAAATCTATACTAGAATAAATATCATCTAAATTATTGCCATCACAAATTAAACCTGTTTCATTATGTTTAATTGCATCTGATGCGCCACCATCCTTGCCACCAATTGATGGAATTCCAAATTGTGCAGCTTCAACGTAAGCAATTCCAAAACCCTCTACAGATTTTTTATATGCAATAGATGGCATAACAAAAACATGAGATTTTGCAATTAATGCATTTTTTAAATCAGCACTAATATTTTTTAAGAACAACACCTGATCATTCAAATTAAGTTCATTAGTCAATTTTTTAATATTTTCCTCTTCTTCGCCGTATCCAATAGAGGTATAAATAATATTTGGATATATTTGTTTCAAATTTCTTAATGCCATAATTATTTTTTCATGGCTTTTTCTTTTATCATATCTTGATACGGTAATTAATCTTGGATTTTTTCCCTTAAGTATTTTTTCAGCTTCTTTAAGACTTTTATCATCTATTTTTTCGACAGGATCTATACCTGGATTAATGACAATTATTTTTTCAGCTATTACTCCTAAGGAAATAGCAAGTTCTTTTGTAAAGTTTGAATTAGCTACAATCTTATCCACATTGTTAAGTACTTTTAAAACTCTTTTATTTAAGAATGATCCTTTATTATGATTTATTTCTTTTGAATGGATTAAACATATTTTTTTTACATTTGTTTTTATTTTTTCTAAACTTTTCCAATGATCAGCAATTACCGTTTTAATTTTTTTATTATTTTCAAGATAATTATTTACTAAAAAAGACTTTCTGTATTTTTTAATTAATTTTGGTCCACCAATTCTTTCTATAGTAAAAGAAACTTTTTCATCAAACTGCTTTGCATTATCATGATCGTCGGCAAAAACTTTTATCAAATCATGCTTAGATAAAGAATTTGTAAGACCCCACATTAAATTTTGCATACCGCCAATTTCTGGAGGATAACTTCTAGTAACAACTAAATGCATCTAATTATTTCCACTTAATACTACAGCCAGCACTTGGTACTTGACTTTCAGGCCCATTACCAGTTTCAGCAATTTGCTTCATTGCTTTTAATAAATCACTATGCCCTTCTTTAACAGGAACTAAATTTTTAAGCTGTCTTAATCTTCCTCTATATTGAAGTTCAAGATTTTTATTGTAACCAAAAAAGTCTGGTGTACATACTGCACCATAAGTTTTCGCAATTTCTTGAGTTTCATCTGTGAGATAGGGAAAATTAAAATTATTATTCTTTGCAAATTTAATCATATTTTCAAATGAGTCTTCGGGATAATTTTCAGCGTCATTAGCACATATCGCAACAGCATTAATGCCAATTTTTTTTAATTCAGTACAATCTTCTACTATTTCTTTTGTAACCGCCTTAACATAAGGGCAATGGTTACAAATAAACATTATCAGAGTTCCATTTTCACCTTTTAAGTCATTAAGAGATAAAATTTTATTATCAGTTGATTTAAGTTTAAAGTCAGGCGCCTTCTTACCAAAATCACATATTGGAGTTTCTATAGCCATAATGTATTATTATATAAATTATGTTTTACGATTTAAAAGATAAAAAACCAAAAAACTCTGGCGAAAATTGGGTAGCCCCAAACGCAGTAGTAATAGGAGATGTCACATTAGACAAGAATTCTAGTATTTGGTTTAATGCGACATTAAGAGGAGATATTGAAAATATTCATATAGGCGAAGGGTCAAACGTTCAAGACGGCAGTGTTTTACACACAGATCCTGGATGTCCATTAAAAGTCGGAAAAAATGTTACAGTTGGTCATATGGTTATGCTTCATGGATGTACGATAGGGGACAATAGTCTAATTGGAATTGGTGCAGTGATTCTTAATAACGCTAAGATTGGTAAAAATTGTATCATTGGCGCAAAAGCTTTAATTACAGAAAACAAAGAAATACCAGATAACTCATTGGTAATTGGTTCACCAGGCAAAGTAGTAAGAGAAGTTACCGAAGAGGAAAAGAAAGCAGTTTGGGAAAATACCAAACATTATCAGGAAAATTGGAAAAAATATTCTAAATCAATTTTTTGATTATTTTTTTACTGGGCTGCCGTACTTATTTTTTTTATTTTCACCCATTGTGGCTTGCCATATAAGAACTAAAATTCCGCCTATAATGGTGATCCATAATAATTGCCACCAGCCTGTTTTATCAGTATCATGTAGACGTCTTGCCCCAACAGCCAACGATGGAAGAGCAGTAGCAATAGTTATTATCCAACCCATTGGTCCAGTAACATCAGATGAATAACCAAATATCATCACATCAATAATCCAACCAATCATACCGATTATTAAAATAAATAAAGCAAACCACCAAAACTCAGACCGTGATGCTCTTCCTGAAAAAACTGCATATTTATTAAAACAGGTTTTAATTGATGTTTGAAAATCCATAATATTTTATAACTTATTCTAAGGAACTAGCCAAGCACTTTTGTTGGTTTCTAAATTAAACTTTGCTCTTCTATGTCCTTTGGCTGCAAGATATAGCCATTCAATAGATTTAATTTTACATTTAATTACAGTAAAGTTTTTATAACCCTCTTCACTTTGTTCCATCGTATAATCAAAATCTTCTAATTTAGATATCATACCAGATGTAGGATTTTTCGATGTAGTTCCAGGAGGACTATCTGTTAAATAGCATCTTCTACTTATATGTTGAGTTTTTTTCCAAGATTCTTCAGTTGTGGAGTTTTGATTATTTATTTCACATTCCACTTTTACCCTTAATTGAATTTTTTCCTCTTTGTCATAAAAAAGGAGTGAAGCTTTATTGTTTTTCTTTAGTATATCTACTTTTGGAGATCTAAGATCAGTATGAAATTGTAATAGATTATTTTCTCTATCAGATTTTCTTAGAACAACTATTCTTCCATCAATTTCATCTTGATGAGCACACATAAAAACAGGAATTCTAAAAGGAGAGGCTCTATTGGTAACAGCATCATCTAACATAGACCAGTACTTGTTTTGAATTTCTTTTAAATTTTCGTAGTATGCTGGTTGCATACAATATTACTTTCTAAATCTCCTGATTAAACTCGATGTATCCCAACGGTTGCCACCAATTTCTTGAACTTCTCCGTAATATTTATCTACAAGTTCAGTGATAGGTAACAATGAGCCATTATTTTTAGCTTCATCCATTGCAATTTTTAAATCTTTCCTCATCCAATCAACTGCAAAACCAAAATCAAATTTATCATCAATCATCGTTTTGTATCTATTTTCCATCTGCCAGGACTGAGCAGCACCTTTTGATATAACTTCAATTACATCTTCCATGTTTAATCCAGCTTTCATACCAAAGTTAATTCCTTCAGATAAACCTTGAACCAATCCTGCAATACATATTTGATTAACCATCTTTGCAAGTTGACCACTACCAGCTTTTCCAAGAAGCTTCATTTTTTTGCTATAACAATCTATTTTATCTTTTGCTTTATCGAAGTCTGCTTGATCTCCACCAATCATAACTGTTAAAGCTCCATTTTCTGCACCAGCTTGTCCACCTGAAACTGGAGCATCTAAAAAACCCCAACCATGTGCTTTAGAATTTTTATATAATTTTCTAGCAATTTCAGCTGATGCAGTAGTATTATCTATATGAACCGCACCTTTTTTAATTGTGTTGTAAATTCCATCTTTACCAATTGTAACTTCTGACAAATCATCATCATTTCCAACGCATGTAAAAACAAAGTCGGCACCTTCAGCAGCTTTTGCCGGTGTGTCTGCTTTTGATCCTTTGTGTTCTGATACCCACTTTTCAGCTTTTGATTTTGTTCGATTAAAAACAGTTACATTATGGCCACCTTTTGATATATAACCAGCCATTGGATAACCCATTACACCAAGACCGATGAAAGCAACATTACAAGTCATAATTTTTTATGTTTAAAAGTTTAAGTTTAAAAGTAATTATATTTGGATTTATATTTACATTTTTTTCTAGCTTTGGACAGAGTTTTTTTTTAGGACTTTTTAACTCAAGCATAAGAAATGAACTATCTATTACTCACGGTCAATTTGGCTCGATATACGCTTCGGCAACCTTGCTTAGTAGTTTTCTTTTAATTTGGGTAGGAAAAAAAATAGATGATATTAACATTTCAAAATTTGCACTATTTGTAATTTTATTGTTGTCTTTCTCATCTTTTTTCTTCTCAAAAATATCATCAGTAGCATTTTTATTTTTTGCAATTTTCCTTATGAGATTTGCTGGACAAGGTATGATGTCCCATACTGCGACAACAACTATTTCTAGATATTTTACAAAATCTAGAGGAAAAGCACTAAGCACTGGATGGTTTGGACTATCAACTGCTGAATTTATTCTTCCAGTATTAATTGTATATCTTTTAGCAATTTATAATTGGAAAAACATTTGGATAACAATAGCGATAATTGTAATAATTTTTCTTCCTTTTGCTTCTTACTTTCTTGTTAGAAATTTAAATTTCGATTCTAGAGAAACTCAGGAAGACGCAAATTCTCTAGATGATAAAATTAAAGACTGGACACGAATTGAAGTTATTAAAGATTTTAGATTTTATATAATATGCGCAAATATGTTAGCAATGCCTTGGATTGCAACTGGTACCTTTGTATATCAATCTTTCATATTAGAATCTAAAAACTGGGGTCCTTTTATTATTGCTCAATCATTCATGGTTTATTCAATATTATCTGTAATAACTTTGTTTTTATCAGGTTTTTTAATAGATAAATTTACTAGTAGAAAATTATTAATTTTCATGAATATCCCGCTTTTGCTTTCGGTTATTGTGATAATTTATTTTAATCATCCTATAACAGCTTTCGTTTTTCTTGGTTTAATTGGCGTTTCCAATGGATTTGCTAACGTACTAGGTTCTTCTACTTGGGCAGAGATTTATGGTGTAAAATATATAGGCTCAATAAAAGCATTAACAACTGCTCTAATGGTTTTCGCAACAGCCTTTGGTACTGCCTTTTTTGGAGTGTTGATTGATAGGGGTTTTTCAATAGAGCAGATCGCGATAATTTCCTTAATTTATATCTCAGTTTCTATAATTTTGCTTTTTTTAATAAGAAATAAGCTAAATCCTACAAAAATATAAAAAACCTTGATTTTGTTTTATTCGGAGTATAAATACCTCGCATGGCAAGAGTAACTGTAGAAGATTGTATTGATAAAGTAGATAGCCCATATCAATTAGTATTAGTAGCAAAAGAAAGAGTAACACAACTTAACTCTGGAATTGAACCAACTTTACCTAGAGACAATGATAAAAATACTGTCATTTCATTAAGAGAAATAGCTGAAGAAAAAGTTAAAGTCTCAGAGTTAGTTGATAGTGCAGTTTACAAATTAAGAAAACATGTTGAACAAATAGACGAGACATCTGATGAAGATGAGGAAATTGGTGATGATTTTGAAAATCTTTATAAAGGTGAAATTTCAAAAAGTGGAGTACCTATATTGCCATCAAAAAGAGCCAGAAAAATTCCAGAAAAAATTCAAGTTTCAAAAGAAGATCTTGCAGAATTAACCAATTCACCCGAGGTTAAAGTAGAAGATTCGGAAGAACAAAATGAAGATGTTTCATTAGATCAAATGACAGAAGATGAAAATAACGAAGTAGTCACTGATGAATCAGAAACTTCAAATAGTTAATCAAATAATATATTAATTTCCTAATTTTTATGAATAGATTAGTTTCAGTTGCACCTATGATGGATTGTACAGACCGTCATGAAAGATATTTCCTAAGATTAATAAGTAAAAATGTTCTCCTATATACAGAAATGATTGTTTCAGAGGCAATCGATAGAGGAGATAAAAAAAAACTTTTAGAGTTTAATATTAAAGAAAAACCCGTTGCTCTACAACTAGGCGGATCTTCACCTAAGCTTTTAGCTAATGCGACTAAAGTTGGAGAAAGTTTTGGCTACGACGAAATAAATTTAAATTTAGGTTGCCCAAGTAAAAAAGTACAAAAAAATAAATTTGGAGCATGTTTGATGAAAGAACCAAATCTTGTTGCTGATTGCCTTAATGAAATGGTTTCATCCACCAAATTACCAGTTACAGTTAAAACAAGAATTGGTTATGATAATGTTGAGAATTATGAAAATATTTATAATTTTTTAAATTTATTATCTAAAACCGGCGTTAAAACTTTTATCATGCACGCTAGAAAAGCAATGCTAGGTAAATTTACTCCAAAGCAAAATCTAAATATACCACCTCTAAAATATGATGTGGTTTACAAACTCAAAAAAGATTTTCCTAATCTTGAAATAATTATTAATGGAGGAGTAACATCGACAGATCAAATAAAAAATCATCTTAAACAAGTTGATGGAGTTATGATTGGTAGATCAATCTACCATTCTCCATATTTTTTAGCAGATATAGAAAAAGATATATTTTCAAATAATAATGTTTCTACAAGAGAAGAAGTAATAAGGGAATTAATTGATTATGTTAAATTTGAAATTGAAAAAGGAACAAAACTACATCATATTATGAGACACACATTAGGTTTATTTCATGGTATATCTGGCTCAAGTTTTTGGAAAAGATATTTAAGTGAAAATATGTGTGTTAGAGATGCCGATGTACAAAAAGTTGAACATATTTTAGATAAAGTTAAATATCCGCAACATCAAGAAGCGAGTATTTAAATTGATTACACAAATTTTAGAAAATCAATATTCATTATTTATAATTTTAATGATCATTACTGCATTTCCTGTAGGTTTTTTTGCTGGATTATTTGGAATAGGTGGAGGATTGATAACAGTTCCTTTCTTATTTTTTATATTTAGTTCTTTAGACATTGACCCCAATTACGTAATGCATTTAGCTGTAGGAACCTCATTTTCAATTATTATTCCTACCTCTTTTGTATCGGTTTATACTCATAACAAACATGGGGCTGTAGATCTCCAAGTAATAAAATCTTATGCAATTTTTGTAATTATTGGAGTTATTGTTGGGACTTCACTCGCATCAATTTTAAAAACAAAGGGATTAATATTATTTTTCACAGTAGTTGTTTATTTTTTAAGTATTTATCTATTATTTTTGAAAGAAAAAGCTCAAGATACGAAGCCTAATTTTAATTTATTGCCTAAGATAGTTTTCGGGTTTATTTCAGGATTTGTATCAGCCCCAATGGGTATTGGAGGAGCAGTAATGAATGTTCCAATTTTGAAATATTTTGGCTATCCAATTAATAAAGCGATTGGAAGTGCAGCAGCTATTGGTTTTTTTATAGCATTATTTGGCGCTATTGGATTTTTAATTTCTGGATCATATTTAAATGTAAAGTTACCCTTAAGCATTGGTTTTATTAATATTCCAGCACTTTTAATATTTATACCAATTACAACTTTTATGGCTAGAGTTGGCGCAAATGCTGTACACAGAATAGAAAAAGCAAAAATTACAAAGTTTTTTGGAATATTTCTTTTAGCTGTAGGAACAGTTTTTCTTTATAGATATATAAATATATAAAATCGGGAGCGGTTTCAGTCTCCCTCTGCCACTCCCTTAATACTCTTATATCCGATTCTCTCTTTTTGGATAAACTCTTATTAATTGAATCTTTAAGTTAAATTTTTTGATCATAGTCCCCGATTTTACCAGTTTCCTGAAGAAGTTTATCTATAAAATAAAATATATTTTTCTTTCTTTCATCTGATGTTGGGCTTTCTGTAACAATTACTAATGACGGTTTATTTGATGAAGCTCTAATTAAACCCCAAGATCCATCAGAAAGACTGAATCTGACACCGTTTACAGTTAAAATATTAATAATTTCTTCATTGTCAATTTTTTTACCAGTTTCTTTTAAATTTATGATTTTTTTTGTGACTTCTTCAATTACGCCGTATTTTTCCTCATCTTTACAAAAGGGACCCATTGTTGGGCTTTGATATGTTTTAGGTAAAGATTCTAACAATTCACTTAGTTTTAACTTTTCATTATCTAGTAATTTACATACTTGTATTGCTGAATTAATCCCATCATCATAACCGTATCCCAATGGTTGATTGAAAAAGAAATGTCCACTCTTTTCAAAACCAGCGATTGCATTATCTTCATTAACCTTCCTTTTGATATATGAGTGGCCTGTTTTCCAATAAATAGTTTCACAATTATTTTTTTTTAAAATTTTATCATTTTCATACAAACCAGTAGATTTTACATCTACTACAAATTTATTTTTAGGGTAGCTATTTGATATATCTCTTGCAAGCAGAAGTCCGATCTTATCTGAGAAGATTTCATTGCCTAATTCGTCAATAACCCCAACACGATCACCATCACCATCAAAACCAAAACCAACATCTGCATTATTTTCTTTCACACATCTCGCAATTTCATGAAGCATTTTAAGATCTTCAGGGTTTGGATTATATTTAGGAAAGTTAAAATCTAAATTACAATCTAACTCAATTACTTCACAACCTATATTTCTCAATATATCTGGCGCAAAAATTCCTGCCGTTCCATTCCCACATGCAGCTACTACTTTTAGTTGTTTTCTAATTTTATTTTTTGATAAATTTTCTATGTATTTAGATTTATAATTTTCTATTTTCTTATAAGTTCCAGTACCGATTTCAAATTTTTTGTCTAAAACAATCTCTTTTAATTCCTTCATTTCTTCATAACAATGCGTTAAACCTTTTTTGATACCCATCTTAATGCCTGTCCAACCATTTTCATTATGGCTTGCTGTAATCATTGCTACAGCATCAAAATTTAGATCAAATTGTGAAAAGTAAACTGTTGGAGAAAGACATAAACCAAGATCTTCCACATTACATCCTGTTGAAATTAAACCTTCTACAAAACTATCTTTTACCTCTTCACTGTAAGATCTATAATCATATCCAACTGCAACTCTTGGATTTTTTTTATTTTTAATTACCTGTGAACCGAAGCCTTTTCCGACCTCCTTGATTCCTGCTCGGTTTATGTTTTTTGGGTACAACCACCGTGCGTCATATTCTCTAAATCCAAAAGGGTCTATTTTTATTGTTTCAGACATGTGGATATATCTACATTTTTTTTGGTTTTTTGTTGAATAAAAAAACAAATTTTCTATAAATGTTCTCTTGAATTGTCGTTTATATAGTATATTAACCTTTTCAACACACAACATATAGTTGTTTTACATAAGTTTAACGTTTATAATAAGGAAGATACATGAATAAAGTCTTGTCTCAAGCCATCAAAAAGGCTGTCTCTGAATATACTAGTAACAATGTAGTTAATATAGAAGATAATAATCAAAAAAGACCAGACTTATTTTCACTTTCAGACAATACTGAGTTATTTCAAAATTCAAAAGGCATCACAATTAAAATCGACAGATCTAAAGATGAAAATTTAACTGATTTTGGAAAAGCAACATTAAGCGACAGATATTTGGGTCACAATGAATCTTTTCAGGATTTATTTGCAAGAGTTGCAAGTCATTATGCTGATGACAATTTACATGCTCAAAGATTATATAATTATATTAGTAATTTATGGTTTATGCCAGCAACGCCTGTCCTATCAAATGGTGGAACAAAGAGAGGTTTACCTATCTCATGCTTTTTGAATGAGGCTGGAGATAGTTTACATGGGATTTTAGATTTATGGAGTGAGAATGTTTGGCTTGCTGCAAAAGGTGGTGGTATCGGAAGTTATTGGGGAAACTTAAGATCGATCGGTGAAAAAATTGGAAGAGTAGGAAAGACATCTGGAATTATTCCTTTCATAAAAGTTATGGACTCTTTAACAATGGCTATTAGCCAAGGTTCATTAAGAAGAGGATCTGCGGCTTGTTATCTTCCTATTGATCATCCTGAAATAGAAGAATTTATTGAAATGAGAAGACCAACTGGTGGAGATCCAAATAGAAGATCATTAAACCTACATCATGGAGTTCTTGTAAGTGACGCTTTCATGAGAGCAGTCGAATTAGATGAACAGTGGGCTCTAAAAAGCCCAAAAGATGGAGCAGTTCAGTCAACAGTTTCAGCAAGAAATTTATGGATAAGACTTTTAACAGCTAGAGTTGAAACTGGCGAGCCATATATAATTTATATAGATACAGTTAATAGACAAATTCCTCAGCATCATAAACTTGCAAATTTAACTGTTAAAACTTCAAACTTGTGTAGTGAAATTACATTGCCAACTGGAGTTGATAAAGAAGGCAGAGATAGAACCGCTGTTTGTTGTTTGTCATCTTTAAATTTAGAAAAATATGATGAGTGGAAAGATGATAAAAACTTTGTAAAAGATGTGATGAGATTTTTAGATAACGTATTAACTGATTTTATTGAGAGAGCACCTGAGGAATTTAGCGATGCAACCTATTCTGCAATGAAAGAAAGAAGTGTAGGTTTGGGAGTTATGGG
>CACGOM010000008.1 GCA_902574705.1 uncultured Pelagibacteraceae bacterium
GTTGACTAATGCTCCTAGACCAAACGCTGATGTTATAAAATTCCTAAATAAATTAGGATTAGACAATCATAAGAGTTCTAAAGTTTATACTTCAGGACAAGGATCATTAAATTATTTAAATAACGAAAAAAAAGGTTTAAAATTTTTTCACTTAGGTCCTGATAGAGATTTTGGATTATTTAAAAATTTTGAATTACTAAAACAAGACAAGCCTGAAAACGCAGATTATATACTTTGTACGGGTTTGTTTGATGAATATCCAAATTTAGATTATTATAAAAATCTACTATTTTTAGTTAAAGATAAAGAAATGATATGTACCAACCCAGATTTGGTAGTAGATAGAGGAATTGAAAGAGAGTACTGTGCAGGGTCTGTTGCAAAAGTTTTTGAAGAGTTAGGCGGTATGGTAAAATATTTTGGAAAACCATATCCATTAGTATACGAAAAATCATCAGTTATTGAAAATAAGAGGGTTTTATGTGTTGGAGATAACTTAAATACAGATGTAAAGGGAGCAAATGCACAAAATTTTCAGTCCTTATTCATTTTAAATGGTATTCATAAAAATGAAAATCAGAGTGAACTAAATAAACTTTTTGAAAAGTACCAAGTTAATGTAAATTATGTTCAAGAAAAATTGAAATGGTAAATATGAAAATCTTTAAAGGATTTGAAGTTTCTAGAAATTACAATAACTCTATAATTCTCATTGGAAATTTTGATGGAGTACACTTGGGTCATCAAAAATTGTTTAAAAAAGCTAGAGAATTTAAAAAAAAATACAAAAGCAAGATTGGAGTAATAACTTTTAATCCAATGCCTAAAATGTTTTTTAATAAAAATCTTAAACACTTCAGGCTAATGAACTTATCTCAAAAAATAGAAGAATTTAAAAAACAAAAAGTTGATTTTTTAATTAATCAAAATTTCTCAAAAAGATTTTCGAAAATCAAGGCCAATATATTTATTAAAAAATATCTAAACAAAAAAATTAAAACAAGATTTCTTTTTGTAAGTAATAATTTTAGATTTGGCAACAAAAGGGAGGGAGATATTAATTTACTTAAATTTTATGAAGAAGAATGTAATTATAAATTAATTACCCCAAAGCCATTAAAAAATAATAATAAAGTGATATCTTCAACTTTAATCAGAAAACTTTTGTCAAATGGCAATTTATCTGAAGCTAATAGTTATTTAAGTAGAAATTGGGAAATTGAAGGTAGCATTGAAAAAGGGAGAAAATTAGGAAGAAAGATTGGCTTTGCAACATGTAATGTTGATATCAAAGATTATATTATAGCAAAACCAGGAGTATATTCTGTGAAAGTAAAAATTAATAAAGGAACTAAAAAACTTAAAGGCATTGCAAATTTAGGATACAGACCAACTTTTAATCAAAAAAAATTATTACTAGAGGTTAATTTATTTAATTTTAATAAAAATATATATAATCATAAAATAAAAGTTGAATTTGTTAAGTTTATAAGAAAAGAGAAAAAATTTAATAATATTAAAGAGCTGACAAATCAAATTAAAAAAGATATCAAAGTTGCGAAAAGAAGTTTGAACTAAATCATGAGTAAAGAAAACTTAAATCTCCCCAAAACAGCTTTTTCTATGAAAGCAAATCTGCCTCAAAAAGAACCA
Organism: uncultured Pelagibacteraceae bacterium; assembly: GCA_902574705.1. Lineage (GTDB taxonomy): Bacteria > Pseudomonadota > Alphaproteobacteria > Pelagibacterales > Pelagibacteraceae > Pelagibacter. The sequence goes on from CACGOM010000008.1 coordinate 1,654, forward strand.
GGTCTTATTGATTTCTGGGATAAAATTAAATTATACCAAAATTTGAGAGAAGAAAGTAAAGGCAAAGAAAAATTCATTCTTCATGATGGTCCACCTTATGCAAACGGAAACATACATATGGGTACTGCTTTAAATAAAATCTTAAAGGATATAATAACTAAATTTCATCAAATGAATGATAAAGACTCAGTTTATGTTCCAGGTTGGGACTGTCACGGTCTTCCAATAGAATGGAAAATAGAAGAGCAATATAAAAAAAACAAAAAAAATAAAAATGAGATACCTATAGTCGAATTTAGAAAAGAGTGCAGAGACTTTGCAAACAAGTGGATTAAGGTTCATAAAGACCAATTTAAAAGACTAGGTGTAATTGGAGATTGGGAAAATTATTATTCCACAATGAGTTTTGATGCAGAGGCTCAGATAGTTAGAGAGTTAGGAAAATTTTTAAAAGAGGGAAGTCTTTATAAAGGTTATAAACCTGTTTTATGGTCAACTGTAGAAAAAACTGCATTATCAGATGCAGAAGTCGAATATATGGATCATACTTCGGATACTATATATGTATCCTTTTTAATAAAAAAAACAGAAGTAAAAGATTTAGAAGGTTGCCAAATTGTGATTTGGACAACTACGCCATGGACAATTCCTGCAAATAAAGCTTTGGCTTATAATGAAAGTTTAAAGTATTTAATAGTACAGATCGAAGATGATAATGAATTTAAAAGAAATAAATTAATAGTAGCAAAAGAACTTTTAGACTCTTTTATCAAAGAATGTGGTATTGAAAAATATACGATATTAAAAGAATTATCTGGGAAAATTTTTAAGGGCGTGATTTGCCAACACCCCTTTTTAGATATTGGCTATGATTATGATGTACCAATGTTGGAAGCTAGATTTGTTACTACAGAGCAAGGAACTGGCTTTGTTCATTGTGCACCAAGTCACGGACCTGACGATTTCAATTTATGTTTGAACAATGGCATCAAAGCATTAGAGACAGTTGATGACGATGGCAGATATACAAAACATATTTTAAAATTTGAGGGGACTCATATTTTTAAAGCAAATCCGATAGTAATTGAAAGATTAAAAGAAACGAAAAGATTACTTGCAAATGGAAAATTAAAACACTCCTATCCACATTCATGGAGATCAAAAGCTCCCCTAGTTCATAGAGCAACCCAGCAATGGTTTATATCAATGGAAAGTCATGGGTTGAGAAAACTAGCTTTAACAGCACTTGATGAAACAAAATTTTATCCAAGTAAAGGCAAAGAAAGAATTAAATCTATGATAGAAACAAGACCTGACTGGTGCGTATCTAGACAAAGAGTTTGGGGTGTTCCACTTCCAATTTTTATTTCAAAAAAAGATAATAAAGTTTTAATAGATGATGAAGTTTTTGAGAACATTGCAAAAATTTATGAGAAAGAAGGGTCAGACTGTTGGTTTTCTGACGACTTTCAAAGATTTTTAGGAAGTAAGTATAAAGCAGAAGATTATATTCAATCTAAAGATATTGTAGAGGTTTGGTTTGATAGTGGATCGACACATTCTTTTGTATTAGAAAAAAGAGATGATCTAAAATGGCCTGCATCAATGTATTTAGAAGGATCAGACCAACATAGAGGATGGTTTCATTCTTCATTATTAGAGTCATGCGGCACAAGAGGGAAAGCACCTTTTGAGTCTATTTTATCTCATGGATTTGTGGTTGATGGTAAGGGCCTTAAAATGTCTAAATCTTTAGGAAATGTTATTGCGCCAGATGAAATACTAAAAAAATATGGAGCAGATATTTTAAGAGTTTGGGTTGCAGCTTCTAATTATGCAGAGGATCTAAGAATTGATTATTCAATATTAGAGCAACACGCAGAAGCATATAGGAAAATTAGAAATACTTTCAGATATATATTAGGAAATCTTAATGATAAGTTTACAGTACATAATTTCAATAGTGTAGAAGTAAACAAACTTCCAGAATTAGAACAATACATGCTTCATAAAATATTTATTCTTAATGAAAATTTTCACAAAAATTTTGATAATTATACCTTCCATAATTTATACAAAGAATTATTAAATTTTTGTACAGTAGATCTTTCAGCATTTTATTTCGATATTAGAAAAGATGCTCTCTATTGTGATAACTTAAATTCAGAAAAAAGAAAAAGCTGTGTAACAATTTTAAATATACTTCTAGACTGTCTACTAAAATGGTTTGCTCCAATTCTATCTTTTACAACCGAAGAAATTTATTCATTAGTAGGTAAAAATAATAATGACAGTATTCATTTTAAAAAATTTATTAAACCACCTGAAATTTGGAAAAATAAAAGTTTAGATGAAAAGTGGGAAAAATTGAAAAAAATTAGGGATGTTGCGAATATAAGCATAGAAAGCAAAAGAACTGAGAAATTAATTGGATCAAGTTTAGAATCAAATATAAAAATTAAACTCAACAAAGAATTATATAATATTGCTAAGGATTTTGATTTTGCTGAACTTTGTATTACCTCTGCTGCTGATGTTTCACTTGATAATAATCTAGAGGATGCAATAGCTGTAGAAACTTTCAAGGCCGAGGGAGACAAATGTAATGTTTGTTGGAAAATAAAAAAAGGTAAATGCGAGAGACACGGATAATTTTTTAAAATGGCCTTATGACAAAAAAACAATTTATCCTCAATTTCACAATAATTTTATTTATTTTTTTTTTAGACAGAATATCTAAAATTTATATTTTAAATATTGCCGAAAATCTAGGAATAGTCGATCTTACAATTAATTCGTTTTTAAATATAATATTAGTTTGGAATTCAGGAATTGGATTTGGACTATTCCAACTTGAACAGGCATACACTTATAATTTATTTACGACACTAATAATTTTAATTAATATTTTAATAGTTTACTTTCTTTTTTATACAGAAAATTTAAACAAAATTTTTTTTTCAATGATTCTTGGTGGATCTCTTGGAAATTTATACGATAGAGTCTATTATTCAGCAGTACCTGATTTTATTGACTTAAATTATAACGGTTATCACTGGTTTGTTTTTAATGTTGCTGATATATTTATAACTACTGGAGTTTTTGCATTAATATTTTTTGAGTTACTAAAAAAAAATGAAAAATAAATTTTTATATTTTTTAATATTATTTATGTTTGTATCTGCTTGCTCAGGTTTTAAACCAAGATCTCAAAAATCTGAAGAATTTTTAATAGAAAAAAAAAATCCATTAGTTATGCCACCTGATATTGATGAATTGCCAATGCCCAAAAATGCATCAATAGAAAATGAGGATGACAATGAGTTTGAAAAAGTCATTAGCACCAATACAAAAAATGACAGTTCAAATGTAAGTGATAATAATTCACTGAATAAATCTATAATTGAAAAAATAGAAGAATAATGTGGGGCAACATAATTTTTAAAAACTTTAATGGTAAAATTAAAAAAAAAGATAAGATCTCATTAATTAAACTTTTATCAAAAATTAGACATAACGATGTTCCAGAATTCTTTAAAAGTTTTAAAAAAAACTATAAATATGCTTATGATTTAAAATGTATAAAAAAATATTCTAATTTTGAAAAAATTAATATTTTTGGCATGGGTGGTTCCTCCTTAGGATCAAAAGCAATTTATAATTTTTTAAATTACAAAATAAAAAAAAAGGTGACATTTTTTGAAAACTTAAAACTTAAAAAAAATAATAATGATAAAAGTTTAAATATAATTATTTCAAAATCTGGAAATACATTAGAAACCATTGTAAATTTAAATACAAACTATAATAAAAAAAATAAAAACATATTTATCACTGAAAAAACTAAAAATTATTTACAAAAGCTAGCAAACAAACTTAAATCAGATGTAATTGAGCATCCAAACTTTATAGGTGGGAGATTTTCAGTTATGTCCGAGGTTGGCATGTTGCCGGCCCAATTAATGGGACTAGATCCAAATAAGTTTAAGAGATTTAATGATTTAATAGTTAAAAAAAAATTTTTAGATAATTTAATTAGCAATGTAATTAATACATATTCTTTTACCAAAAAAAAAATGTGTAATTCAGTAATACTTAACTATGACGAGCACTCAGAAGATTTGTTTAAATGGTATCAGCAGCTTATTTCTGAAAGTTTAGGAAAAAAATCAAAGGGAATATTGCCAGTCATTTCTTGCATGCCAAAAGATAATCATAGCTTGTTACAATTATACCTAAATGGTTTTAAAACAAATTTTTATACTTTTTTTATTGTAGAGGATAAAAATAGTTTAAGACTTAATTCTAAATATTTGTTGGATGATTTTAAATTTCTTAAACAAAAAAATACTTTTGATATTTTAAATTCACAAAGAATCTCAACTCAAAATATTTTTAAAAAAAAAAATATACCTTTTAGATCTTTTTATATTAAAAAAAGAAATGAGGAAACACTTGGTGAATTATTTTGTTTTTTTACTTTAGAAACAATACTCTTGTCACATCTGTTAATGGTAAATCCATTAAATCAACCAGAAGTAGAGTCTATCAAAAAAGAAACTTTTAGAATTCTTAAAAATTAAAGTAGCAAAAATTAATTTTCGATAAACCATAAATTTCTTCTCTTACAATTTTAATTTCAGAACTTATTTGATCATCTGCTTTTGTGTGTCTATGTAAAATAATAAGTGTTTTGGTATTTATAGTTTTAGAATTAAATAAATTTTCTAATATTTTATTTAAATTTTTAGACTTAAATGGTGGATCAATAAAAACAAGGTTAAAGTCATAATTAAGTTTTTCAAGAGCATTATTCGACTCAATATTTATTTTGTTTACCTCAGCTTTTTTATTAAATGATAATAGATCTATATTCTTTGTTAAAAGCTTTATTGCAGGTTTATAATTTTCAAAAAAAACAACTTTTTTAGCTCCTCTAGAAATTGCTTCTAGGCCAAAGGAGCCTACTCCAGAAAAAAGATCTAGAATTGTGCAATCTTCTAAATTTTTATCTAATAGGCTTGAATGATCTAAAATGTTAAAAATAGATTCCCTAACCATGTCCTTAAGAGGCCTTGTATTTTTATCTTCTGGAGTATGAATTTTCTTCCCTTTTGCAGTTCCTGAAATAATTCTCATTAATTATCTATAACTTTGTAACCAATATCTTTTCTAAAATGTCCATTCTTCCAATTAATTTTTTTAATTAAATCAATAGATTTTTTTCTAGCACTCTTAAAATTTTCATCCAGTGAAACAATGTTTAAAACTCTACCTCCAGAGGAATAAAAATTGTTATCTCTAATTTCTGTTCCAGCATGAAATATATATTGATCATTACTTATTTTTATATCTTGTAGATTCTCTATTATAATTCCTTTTTCGAATTTATCAGGATAGCCTTTTGATGCAAGAACAACACAAACACTTTTTTTATTTTTCCAATTAAGTTTTATTTTTGCTAATTTACCTTCCATACAATTATTTAAAACATCAACAAAATCATTTTCTAGAATAGGTAAAATTGTTTGACATTCAGGATCTCCCATTCTTACATTATATTCAATCAAGTATGGTTCATTGTCTTTAATCATCAGTCCAGCATATAAAAATCCAATGTATGTCCCTCTTTGTTTCTTTAAATATCCAAGGGTGGGTTTAATAATTTTATTTATAATTTTTTCCTCAAGCTCAGAGTCGCGTAATCTTGATGGACAATAAGCTCCCATCCCACCTGTGTTTTTACCAATATCTCCTTCAAATACTCTTTTGTGATCTTGTGCTGTATTAAAAACTTTAAATGAATAATTGTCATATAATATAAAAAAACTCATCTCTTCACCGCTTAAGAATTCCTCAACTAATAAATCTTTTGCTGTTCCAAATTTTCCTTCAAATATTTCATCAACTGCCTTTTCTGCATCTGAAAAATTTTCACAAATATACACCCCCTTTCCTGCAGCTAATCCATCAGCTTTGACAACTAGAGGATATAATTGATTTTTTAAATACTTTTTTGAATCTTCAATGTTATTTAAAATTTTAAATTTTGCTGTAGGAATATTTTCAATTTCGCAAATTTTTTTAGTAAATATTTTTGAGCCCTCTAATTGAGAGCAAAATTTATCTGGTCCAAAAACTTTAATTTGCTTATCATTTAAATAGTCTACTATACCATCGACCAAGGGTTCCTCTGGTCCAACTATTGTTAAATCAATTTTATTATTTTTTAAAAAATTACTTATTTCATCAAAATTTTTTATATTTATTTTAATATTTTCTGCAATTTGACTTGATCCTCCATTACCCGGTATACAATAAATTTTTTCAACTTTTTTTGACTCATAAATTTTTTGGCAAATCGAGTGTTCCCTTCCTCCACTACCAATAATAGCAATTCTCATGTATACTTATTTATATAATGGAAGAAAAAATAGCCAGATTAAAATATTTGAATAACTCATTTGAAATAATAGAAAATGGCACACATGTTATATGCGCAATATCTGGAAAAAAAATTTTTTTAGAAAATTTAAACTATTGGAATGTAGATCTTCAAGAACCATATTATTCTTATATTGAAGCCAATTTAAAAAGAAATAAGGAAAAATAATTTATTTCCACCTGTTATGGGTTAATATCCATTGGGCAGGATTTTTAACAATCATATCCTCTAATATTTGATTTAACTGGGACGTAATCTCAACATCACTTAATTTATTATGAAATTTAATAGGTTTATTAATCGTCAATTTAAATTTAATTTTACCATATCTTTCAACATAGACCGGGACTATTTCACAATCATATTTTTTTAAAATTTGAGCTGGTATTGTTGTTGTAAATGCGGGTCTGCCAAAAAAATTACACTTTATCCCTTCGCTTACTCTCTGGTCTATCATTAGGGCTATAGAATAATTTTTTTTTAAAAAACTAATTAACTCTTTAGTACCACTTTTCCCTTTTTTAATTTGATTTTTGCAAATATGTTTCACTCTTATATTTTCCATAGTTTTGTTCAAATAGATATTATTTAGCGGTCTATAAATTGCCGCAAGATTGATACCTGACATATCTATTATCATTGCCATTAATTCAAAATTATTAAAATGACCTGATATAAAAATAGCTTTTTTATTTTCTCTTCTCAATTGATCTAAATATTCTTTTCCTTGCACAGTGATATATTCATTTAATTTACCTTGCCTAAATTTATACAAGTAATTATATTCTGCTAAAATCCTACCATAATTTGAAAATACTTCTGAAACAATTTCACTTTCATTAATTTTCAATTTTGAGAACTCTTTAATATACGAAAGATTTTTAATTATTATTTTTTTCGATCTAATAAACTCTCCAAAAGTTCTTCCAATTAATGCACCAAAATTTGACGCATTTTTATAACCTATAATATTAAATATTATGAATAGGAATTTTATAATTAAAAACTGAATTAAATAAATTATTTTTTTCATAGAGATTTTAATATATGACTAATAAAAGCTTTTTCGTTAAAAATTTTTAATTCTATTTTGGTAAAATTTATATTTTTTTTTAACCTCATTGGTAATCTTGTATAATTTTTTTCGGTTGTTATTAATTTTAATTTTTCCAATTTTGCTATTTTTTTAAAATTCATAATCTCCTTTAAAGAAAATTTGTAATGATCGGGATATTTAAAAGACCTAGTAATATTAATTTTATTGTTAATAAGTAATCTTTCAAAGTCGTTAGGGTTCCCTATCCCAGAAAATATTAAATTATTATTATTTTGTTTTAATTCTTTTAAATTTTTTAAGATAAATTCTCCTCTAAAAACTTTAATTGTTTTATTAAATTTTTTAATTTGTTTAATAAGTTGATTATTTTTTTTACCATTAATAAATACCATATTATATTTGTTTAAGTTTTTAAGACTTTCCCTCATAGGTCCAGCAGGAATGACTAATTTATTTCCCAAACCAACTCTTGAATTAAAACAGACTATAGAAAAATCATAAATTAAATTTGGATCTTGAAGACCGTCATCAAATAATGCCAATTTAAAATTTTTTTCTGCTAATCTAACTGAACTAAGTCTATTTTTGCTTGTAATTAATTTTCCGTATTTCTTTAATAACTCTATTTCATCCTCATGCTCTGGATAGTATTTTTTAATTAAAACAGTTTTATATTTTTTGGACAGCAATTGTTTTAGTTTAATTGTTAAAGGAGTTTTGCCTGTCCCTCCTAAATAAATATTTCCTATACAGATAGTTTTTATTTTAGATTTTACTTTTTTTTTATTTTTTCTTAAGAAATTAAATACATGGGCAATTAAAGTTAAGGGCAATAAAACAAAAGATAAAAAACTTAGTCTTTCTTGATCCCAAAATTTTGGCTTTATTAAATTCACTTTAAATTATGTTTTTTAACACTTTTTTATGGACATCTTTTAACACTTTATTTCCATATTTTATTAATTTCCTAGAATTATTACCTTTTTTGGACGTTCTCAAACTTTTTTCAACTAAGTTAAAACCTTGCTGATATGTGATAAATTTTGAACTTAACTGAATTTTTTTTAAAGTCTTAAAAATATCATTGAAGTTTCCTACGTCTGGTCCATGAATAACTTTGCAATCTAATTTTACAGCTTCAAGAGGGTTTTGACCTCCATGATTTATCAAAGATCCCCCAATAAATACTAAACTTGATATTTGATAAAATTTTTTTAAATCACCGTATGTGTCAACAATATAAACCTCTGTATTTAATGGTACTTTCGATTTTTTACTATGAAGATGATAATTAAGTTTTAATTTATCAGCTCTACTTATAATTTCCTTAACTCTCTCAATGTGTCTTGGAACTATAATTGATATAGGGTTTTTTATTTTTAATTTTTTCGATATGTGCATATGATTTAGCAAAGAAAAATCAATTTCATTTAAATGTATACTTGCCGAGGTAAGTAGAATTTTTTTTTTATTAAAATAATTTATCAAATTTTTATTTAATTTTTCACTAAAATAAGATTTACTAGTAGCGTATTTTAAATTTCCTAAATTAAAAATATTTTTTGCGCCTAGCATTTTTAAATATTTTTCTGTTTCATAGTTTTGAGATAAGCAAATATCGATTTTACCAAAAATATTTTTTGCGAATGATGAAATTTTATTCCAATTTTTAAATGCTTTTGGTGTAATTCTTGCATTTATCAATATTAATTTAATTTTTCTTTTTTTTATATTATTTATTAAATTCGGCCATATTTCAGATTCACATAAAATTAATGCAGATGGTTTCCAATAATTTAGAAATCTATTGATAACCAGATTTGTGTCTAAAGGAAAAAACTGATGAATAGTTTTTTTAAGTTTAAGTTTTTCAACTAGTTTAGCTGAACTTAAAGTATTTGTAGTAATTAATATTGATCCGATATTTTTATTTTTTTGAAATTTCTCAATTAAGGGCAACATACTATTGAATTCTCCAATACTTGATGCATGGATCCAAATTAATCTTTTATTAGGTTTGTTTTTAAAACTTAATGCATATCTTTCTGAAATTCTTAAATAGTTTTCTTTACCTTTTAAAATTCTATAAATAATTATAATGGGAGATAGTATAAAAATAAAATTAATTAAACATCGATATATAAAATACATTAATCTTTCTTAAGTTGTTTTTCATAAAAATTTTTATAGGTTTCTGAAGAATCTAATAAGCTTTTGTGATTTCCTTTTGCTGCAACGGATCCTTTATTTATAACATATATATTTTTAGAATTGACAACAGTTGATAGTCTATGAGCAATTACTAAAGTGGTTCTGTTTTTTGTTAATAAGCTCATTGCAGATTGAATTTTACTTTCTGTTTCGGCATCTAAAGAAGAAGTAGCCTCATCTAATAAAATAATTTTTCCTTTTTTAAGCATAGCCCTTGCTATTGAAAGTCTTTGTTTTTCTCCTCCAGATAATCTGTAACCATTTTCTCCTATAATTGTATCAAATTTTTGAGGTAAATTTTCTATGAATTCTAAACAATGTGATAGTTTAGCCACTTCATAAACCTCTTCATCTGAAGCATTCAAATTTGCATATAAAATATTATTTTTGATTGTATCATCAAATAAAGTAACTTCTTGATTAACAATTGAAATATTTGATCTTAAAGAAGATAAACTTGTTTTGTAGATTGATTGGTTATCAATTTTAATATCCCCGCTATTACAATCATAAAATCTTGGGATTAAATTCATAATTGTACTCTTACCAGCTCCACTATGTCCAACAAGTGAAGTCATTTCTCCACCTTCTAACTCCAAATTAATATTGTCTAAAATTATTAATTCTTTAGAGTGATATTTAAATCCAACATTTTCAAAAGTAACTTTACCATTTTGAATTATAAGATTATCAGATCCTCTTTTTTCATTTATTTCATTTTCTACATCAATTATTGGTAATACTCTTGATGCTGCGGATAGGCCTTGGTTTATACCCATATTTAATGTAGCAAGAGCTCTAACAGGTTGATAAGCCAACATCATAGCTGCTAAAAAAGAAAAAAAATTATTTACATTCAATTGACCATCAGAAATCAAAATACCAGAATAGAAAATTAATCCAGCAATCATAAAACCAGTAAGGGTTTCCATAATAGGAGATGCTCTATTAAGTATCGTATCGAATTTAATTCCTCTATTTTTTTGTATTTCTAGGTAATTATCAGTTCTCTTGAATTCGTATTCTTCTCTTTGAAAAATTTTTATTAATTTATGATTTTTAAATAATTCCAAAACGTGGCTAGTTGTTTGACCAGCACTTAAAGCCGCATTAGTTGTAGCTTTACCAATTCTTTTACCAAGACTTCTTGCAGCAAAGGATGCCAGAGGTATCATAATCAAAGCAAAAATACTTAAACGCCAATTTTGATAAAACATAACGCCTACTAGTCCGATTAAAGTCAATAAATCTTTAGTTAAATTTAAAATTACGTTGCTAGAGAAATTTTTTATTAAACCCACATCAAATTCAAGGTTTGTGATAAACTTGCCAGAATGTTTTTTTTCAACATAATCAGTGTCAGCAAGAACAAGTGATTTGAGAATATCTGATTTTAAAGATTTAGTAATTTCATTACTTACTGTTAACAATATAACTCTAGCAAAATAAATAGATATTCCTTTTATCGCAAATGCTAATATTACCGCTCCAGGAATTATAAATATGAGAGTTTTATCTTGTTCTATAAAAAGCTTTTTTATAGCTGGATCAAGTAACCAAGCAATACTTGAAGTACTACCAGCAACAATAATAGAAAATAAAACGGATATTAATATTTTAGGAATATGTTTTTTTGTATAATCTTTATATAATCTCTTTAATGTATTGTAATTTGACATTAATTTATTTTACTCACTAATATTGATACAAGGACAATTGCACCAAGTATATTATTACTTTTAAATATTCTTAAACAGTTTTCTGGATTAAGCATATCAAACTTAGAGATCTGAAAGTAAAATAAATGGATACCTAATGCAATCATTACAATAAAATATAACTTACTTAATCCTAAAAATATTCCACCAGCCAAAAAACATATTATAAATAATGAATAACATATTGATAAAAACAATTTAGGACTATTCTTAAACTTTATTGAAGTAGATTTAACACCTATTATCTCATCGTCCACAATATCCTGAAATCCATAAATAGTGTCGTAACCTAATGTCCAAAATATGGCACCTAAATAAAATATAATAATTTCAATATTTATACTTGAATAAATGCTTGTCCAACCCAAGATTATTCCATAGTTAAATGTTATACCTAAAAATAATTGGGGCCAGTAAGTAAATCTTTTCATCAATGGGTAAGTAAATGCTAAAGGCATGGATCCTAGAGCTAATAAAATTGTTAAATTATTAAAATTAATTAAAACTAGAAAAGCAAAAAAACATAAGACAATAACATAAATTATAGCGAGCTTTACTGAGATTGATCCTGATGCTAACGGTCTATTTTTTGTTCTTTCAACATTTTTATCAAAATCTCTGTCGATTATATCATTAACAATACATCCAGCTGATCGCATTAAGATTGATCCAAATAAAAATAATAAGATATAAAACAAATATAGACCAATTCCGTTTTGAAACCCATAAGCTAATGATAGCCCCCAAGAACAAGGCCAAAACAATAACATATAACCAATGGATTTTTTAAACCTTGTTAATTCAAGGAAGATACTTATATGAGACATATAAAATACTAAATAACAAAGATTTTTTATTAAGCAAATTTAATCGTAATGAACATTGATTACACAGTAGTAGCACTAATGTTTCCAGCTATTCCTTTAATTATGAACGTATATTCAACAAGATTTCATACTTTGAGTGCGCTAATTAGAAAAATTCATGATGAGTATGTTTTTGAAAAGCATACACCACCTGAATGGAAAGATCAGCTTAACAATTTAAATGATAGAATTGATGTATTAAAATACTCCATAATGTTTGGTGCGTTCGGTTTTTTATTTAATATGGTTACAGTATTTGCTCTGTATTTAGATGAATTATTTATAGCTAGAATAATATTTGGATCGTGTTGTTTATCAGTAATGATATCAATTATTTTTTTTATAAGAGAAATTCAAATTTCTACGAAAGCCTTAAGACTTCATATATCTGATATGGATCAACAGTTTAAGGAATAATAACCGCAGGTCCTAATATTTTTCTTCCTTCTAGATCTTTATGTGCATCGACAGAATTTTCAAGTTTGTACTCTTTAAAAATTTCTATTTTAACTTTTCCAGAAGTCACTTTTTCAAATAGTACTTTGGATGCCTCATTAATTTCCTCTTTTGTACTTAGATATTGTTGCATAGATGGTCTAGTTAAATAAAGCCCTTTTGGTTGAATTAATTTTGGAACATTAATATCTGACAAAGGACCAGATGCATTTCCAAACGAAACCATCATTCCTCTTATACTTAAACATTCCAGAGAACCTTCGAGTGTATTTTTCCCTACACCATCATAAACAACTGGCACTCCTTTATTGTTTGTAATTTCCAAAACTTTTTTTGCAAAATTTTCTTTATTATAGTTAATGACATGGTCGTAACCATTACTTTTAGCATTTTCTAATTTATTGTCTGAACCAACTGTTCCTATAACCACACACCCCAAACTTTTAGCCCATTGACCAAAGATTTGTCCAACACCTCCCGCAGCAGCATGAAATAAAACTGTTTCGCCTTTTTTTACTGGGTATGTTTTGTGCAATAAATAAAAAGTAGTCAAACCTTTTGTCATTAAAGTTGCAGCTACTTTAAAATCAACACTGTCAGGAATTTTTACTAAATTTTTAGTTGGGTAATTTCTATGTGTAGAATAAGATCCCAAAGGTATTCCGGCGTATGAAACTCTATCACCAACTTTAAAATCTTTTATATTTGAACCGACATCAGTAATTACTCCAGCTCCTTCGGCTCCAATTCCTGCTGGGAGTTTCAAAGGATACAATCCTGATCTATGATAGGTATCAATATAGTTTAAACCAATTGCTTTATGCTCAATTGTTACTTCATCTGATTTTGGTTTCTCGAGGGAAATATCTTTTAATTCTAATACTTCAGGCCCCCCATTTTTTAAAATCTGTATTGCTTTCATTTATTTTACAAATGTGCCACTATGGTAATCTTCAATAGCTTGAAGTATCTCTTGTTTTGTATTCATTACAAATGGTCCACCCCTAGCAATTTGTTCACCAATTGGTTTTCCAGAAATTAATAGAAATTTTGCATTTGATAAAGCCGAAACTTTCAAATTTTCTCCTTTTGTTAACAATATCAAGGTCGAGTCAGTAACTTTATCGTGAGTTTTGTCTCCAATTTTTATTTCACCTTCAATTAAGTATATAAATGAGTTGTGACTAGATGGAATTTCAAAAGTAAATTCTTTCCCTTTTTTTAGTTCGATATCAAAATATACTGGCTCTACATTATGTCCTCTAATAGGGCCTTCTGCTTTTTCAAACTTGCCCGCTATCACTTTAATTTGTTTATCAGCATCTTTGTGTACTGCCATTTGGTCAGCATCAATGTAATGATATTCTGGTTTGCTCATTTTCATTTTAGCTGGCATGTTAATCCACAGTTGGAAACCGTGAAGCTTTCCTTCTTTCATAGCAGGCATTTCTGAATGAATAATTCCACTTCCCGTTTTCATCCACTGAACATCTCCCGCTGTCATTCTTCCTTCTCCCCCCGTACTATCTTTATGTTCAAAATCTCCAGCTAACATATATGTAACTGTTTCAATTCCTCTATGCGGGTGGGAAGGAAAACCTGCAATATAATCATCTTTATTTTCAGATCCAAATTCATCTAACATTAAAAATGGATCATAATAATTTGGTTCTACACCAATGCTTCGTTTTAATTTTACACCTGCACCATCTGTTGCGGTAATTGGATCAATAATTTGATTTACTTGAATCTCAGACATGGCCTTTATATAATTCCTTATATTATTTAATCAAGACTTTGAATATGAATTCTAGGGCAAAAACTATTATAGACTTTTGGTTTATAAAAACCTCATCTGAGAAAAGATTTAAAAAGGATGAAGCTTTTGATCTTGAAATAAAAAATAATTTTATGGAAGATCATAATTTAGCTAAATCTGGTGAATATGAAGATTGGCTAAATACTCCAAAAGAATGTCTGGCCTTAATTATACTGCTTGATCAGTTTTCAAGAAATTTGTTTAGAGATAAAAAAGAGGCATTCGATCAGGACCACAAAGCTAGATTAGCTGTAAATCAAGGAATATATTTAGGTCACTTACAAGAGCTCAATGAAACAGAAAGATTATTTTTTCTTTTACCTCTAATCCACAGCGAAGAATTAATTGATCATGAAAGAGCATATGCTTTGTCAGATAAATATTTAAAAAACCATCCAGATATCAAAAATATTAAAAAATTTTGGGTTGATCATACACGGGCAATTGAAAAATTTAGAAGGTATCCACATCGAAATAAAATCTTAGGAAGACAATCAACTGATGAAGAAATTAAGTTTTTAAACGGTCCAAACTCTTCTTGGTAATTAAAGCAAATTATTTAGATCACTTAAAATATTAATTTCTGTTATTGGTCTATAATCTAAATTATCAAATATATTTTTATTCCTATTTACCCAAATTGCATTAAATCCAAAGTTACCAGCGGCAGATACATCCCATGTGTTTGAGCTTAAATATACAAATTGATTTTTTTCAATCTGATATTTTTTAATTGGAATGTTATAAACATCTGGATGAGGTTTATATATCTTTACTTCCTCAATAGATAAAACATCATCAAAAATACTTTCTAAATTATTATTACTGACTAACTGCTTTAACAAAGACGGCGTTCCATTTGAAAGAATGGCAAGTTTATATTTTTTTTCTTTAAGTTTTTTTAAAGTTTCCTCGACTTCAGGAAAAGTTGATAGAACTTTATAAAGATCTAATAATTTATCCCTCATAGATATATCAATTTTAAAAACTTTCATTGATTTATCCAAACTTTGTTCAGTAATTTCCCAAAAATCTTCGTGTCTCCCCATTAGACTTCTTAGCCATGTGTATTCAAGCTGAGTTGTTCTCCAATAATCTGCAAATGGCTCCCATTTTTCTCCAATTTTATTTTTACATTTTTCTGCAGCTGAATTAACATCAAAAAGTGTTCCATATGCATCAAAAATAATTGCTTTGATATTTTTCATAAAACTTTTAATTTAATTATATGTCTAATATTAGATTATTTTATTCAGAAAGTTTATCCAATAATTTTAGTGGAAAATTAAATAAAGATCAGTCTAGATATTTAACTTCAGTAATGCGTCTAAAAACCAATCAAGAATTTTCTCTTTTTAATAAATCAGGTGAATGGAATACAAAAATCTTATCAATAAATAAAGGGATTGTGGAATTTGAAGTTCAAAATCAATTGAGAAAATCAATTCAAGAAAGAGAAATATGGTTAGTGTTTGCACCTATTAAATCAAATTATTTTAATTTTATGTTGCAGAAGGCAACTGAAATTGGAGTAACAAAACTTTTCCCAATAACTACTGAGAGAACAATAGTAAGAAAAATTAACGAAGATAGATCAAATAAAATTTTAATTGAGGCTGCAGAACAAAGTAACAGATTAACTGTTCCATCAATTGAAAAAATTCAAAAGTTAGAAAAATTTTTAATTGAGAATAAAAATATTAATTTGGTATTTGGAGATCTAAATACTGAAAATAAAAAAATTGAATTAAATGATCCTTTTAAACCAATTGCTGTATTAATTGGTCCAGAGGGAGATTTCTCTGAAGCAGAGAGAACAAAGATTCTTGAATTTAATGGAGTTCAATCGATTAAGTTGAATAATAATATTTTAAGATCAGAAACTGCCGTAATATCCTCGTTATCTATTATAAATTATCTGATAAATTGATAAATTGTCGCGAATATTAAAGTGTATTTTTTCTAAATTGGTCATATATAAGTTTTAGAAATGAAAAAAATACTAACAACTATTTCTCTAATAATTGCACAACCATCTTTAGTTTTCGCTAACCAACCTAAAAATTGGCAGCTAGGCTTTCAAGATGCAGCCTCTCAAACTATGAGAGACATTGTTTGGTTCCATGATTATATGTTAATGCCAATCATTGTAGCCATAAGTGCATTTGTTTTGTTTTTAATGCTTTATGCAATGGTAAGATTTAGAGCATCAAGAAATCCTAATCCTTCAAAAAGAACACATAATGTTTTAATTGAAATTATCTGGACGCTTGTACCATGTTTGATTTTAATAGTAATGGCTGTGCCATCTTTCAAAGTTTTATACTCTCAAGACACAATTCCAAAAGCAGACGTAACAATTAAAGCGATAGGATACCAATGGTACTGGGGATACGAATACCCAGATGAAAATATTATTTTTGACTCTTATATGATTGAAGAAAAAGATCTTCAGGAAGGTCAACCTAGATTATTGGCAGTAGACAATGTTGTAGTTGTTCCAGTAAACAAAGTTGTAAAAGTTTTAATAACAGCGAATGATGTTTTGCATGCTTGGGCACTACCTGCATTCGGAGTTAAAAGAGATGCAATGCCAGGACGTATAAATGAAACATGGTTTAAAGCAGAGAGAGTAGGAACCTTTTATGGACAGTGTTCCGAGCTTTGTGGAATAAAACATGCATTTATGCCGATTGAAGTAAGAGTAGTTTCCGAAGAGGATTACCAATCTTGGCTTGATGAGGCTAAAATTAAGTTTGCTAAAGAAGAAATTTTTGAAGATAATAAATTAATAGCGAGTAACAAATAATGAGCACAGAAGCAATACACACACACGATCATCATGCTCCAACTGGTTGGAAGAGATGGGCATATTCAACAAATCATAAAGACATAGGAACAATGTATTTAATTTTTGCAATCATTGCAGGTGTTATAGGTACGGCTTTTTCTGTTGTTATGAGAATGGAATTGATGCACCCAGGTGATGGGATTTTAAACGGCAACTATCATCTTTATAATGTATTAGTCACGGGACATGGATTAATTATGATTTTCTTCATGGTTATGCCGGCAATGATTGGTGGATTTGGAAATTGGTTCGTTCCAATAATGATTGGTGCACCTGACATGGCTTTTCCAAGAATGAATAATATTTCTTTTTGGTTATTACCAGTTTCATTTATTTTATTAATCGCTTCGATATTTATGGATGGTCCTCCAGGAGCCAAAGGGGTAGGTGGTGGATGGACTATTTATCCTCCTTTATCATCAAAAGCAGGTCAACCTGGACCAGCTATGGACTTTGCAATTTTAAGCTTACACATTGCAGGCGCTTCTTCAATTTTAGGAGCTGTAAATTTTATAACTACAATATTAAATATGAGAACCCCAGGCATGACTTTGCATAAAATGCCATTGTTTGCATGGTCGATTTTAGTTACTGCATTTTTATTATTGCTTTCATTACCTGTATTGGCTGGAGCGATCACAATGCTATTAACTGATAGAAATTTCGGGACAGCCTTTTTTGAGGCACAAACTGGAGGAGATCCAACTTTATTTCAACATCTATTTTGGTTCTTTGGCCACCCGGAAGTATATATTTTAATTTTACCAGGTTTTGGAATGATTAGTCATATTGTATCAACTTTTTCAAAAAAACCAGTTTTTGGCTATTTAGGAATGGCTTACGCAATGGTAGCAATTGGAGTTGTAGGATTTGTAGTTTGGGCTCACCATATGTACACAGTTGGATTAGATACTGACACTAAAGCATATTTTTTAGCAGCTACTATGATTATTGCAGTACCTACGGGAATTAAAATATTTTCATGGATTGCTACAATGTGGGGAGGATCAATTTCTTTTAAGACACCTATGGTTTGGGCGCTAGGATTCATATTTTTATTTACAGTTGGTGGGGTTACAGGAATTGTTCTTGCTAATGCAGGAGTAGATACAGCATTACATGACACATATTATGTAGTTGCTCACTTTCATTATGTGCTTTCACTTGGGGCGGTTTTCGCAATATTTGCAGGATTTTATTATTGGTTTAGTAAAATGTCGGGATATGAATATTCTGAATGGTTAGGGCAACTTCATTTCTGGCTAACTTTTATAGGAGTTAACTTGGTATTTTTTCCCCAACACTTTTTAGGATTAGCAGGTATGCCAAGAAGATATGCAGATTATCCAGATGCTTTTGCTGATTGGAATTATATCTCATCAATTGGATCATATATATCGGTTGTAGGTTTAGGAGTTTTCTTTGTAAATATAATTTATGCATTCATTAAGAAAGAAAAAGCAGCTCAAAATCCTTGGGGCGAAGGAGCAACAACACTTGAGTGGACTGTGCCGTCCCCACCAAATTTTCATACATTTGATGAATTACCTAAGTTTGAAGAGGAGTATGAAACTGCAGAAAAATCTGGTAGTTAGATCTAGTTAAAAAGATAAAATTGGTAAAATGTCTACAGTCTTTACAAAATCAAAAAAATCATCTTTTGATCTAGGAATTATTCCTGAACTTTTAAAGTTAATGAAACCAAGAGTTATGTCTCTGGTGATATTTACATGTGCTGTTGGGTTATTAACTGCACCAAATTCAGTTTCATTTACAACTTCAGCATTAGGTATTTTGATAGTTGCAGTTGGAGCCGGAGCAGCTGGTGCATTAAATATGTGGTATGAGGCTGATGTTGATAAACTGATGACTAGAACATGTCTAAGACCGATACCGAGAGGTAGTTTACAAAAAAATCAAGCCTTATATTTTGGAACAGCTTTATCTATACTATCTGTAATTACTCTTTATTATTTTACAAACTTACTTTCAGCCTCATTGTTATTATTTACAATATTATTTTATGTATTTGTTTATACGATTTGGTTAAAAAGAAAAACTCCACAAAATATTGTAATAGGTGGTGCAGCAGGTGCTTTACCCCCAGTAATTGGATGGACAATAGCAACAAATAGTATTTCTATAGAGCCTATCACATTCTTTATAATTATATTTTTTTGGACTCCATCTCATTTCTGGGCTCTCAGCTTGTACAAAGTTCAAGATTATAAAAAAGCAAATATCCCAATGATGCCAATTACAAATGGTATCGAAACCACAAAGAAAAATATATTTATATATTCATTACTAATGGTGCCAGCTATTGCTTTGCCATACTATGTTGGTTTTGTTAAGGAAATATTTTTGGTAGCTGGTTTGGTTTTGACTTTTTATTATAACTACCTTTGTTACCAACTTTATCGTTTTAAAAAAAATAAATTTGAAATAAAAAAGGCGCAGCAAATATTTGGATATTCAATTTTGTATTTATTTTTGGTATTTGTATTATTTTTAGTAGATAGATTAGTATAATAATGTTTAAAGACGATAAAATGAAAAAGAGGAATTTGAAGACAGCCTTAGGATTAATTATTTTTATAGTTTTTTTATTTATATTTACACTTTATAACGTAGGAGTATTCGACAGGCCCTTATGATCAAAAAAAAAATATTAACCCCACTGATATTATCAGGAATATTTGTTTTTATGTTAGGCTTATCTTTTGCAGCTGTTCCGTTGTATGATCTATTTTGTAGAGTAACTGGATTTGGTGGAACAACACAAATATCAAAAGAAGCACCAAAAATAGTATTAGATGAAACAATAAACGTAAGGTTAGATACAAATGTTAATTCACAATTGGATTGGAAGTTTGAGTCAGAGGCAAATACGATGGAAGTTAAGCCAGGTAAAGTTTATAAAATTAAATTTAATGTTGAAAACCTAGGTAGCGAACCATCATCAGGCGTTGCAAGTTATAATGTTTCACCCTCTTCTTTTGGTGCATATTTCAATAAAATCGGTTGCTTTTGTTTCGAAAAACAAACATTAAATCCTGGAGAAAAAGCCAGCTATGATTTGGTTTTCTATTTAGATCCAGAACTGGTAAAAGATCCTAAAACTGCGAGAGTAGAGGATGTAACTATGTCCTATACTTTTTTCTCGTCAGATTATTATAAACAAAGTAAAAAGGTTAATTAATATGTCGGCTGGTGAAAAAAAACATGATTATCATCTTGTAGACCCGAGTCCTTGGCCGATTTATACTTCATTTGCAACTTTAGTTTTAGCTATTGGATCTATTTACTATTTTCACTCAAAAGTAATGTGGGCAATGATTCTTGGTTTGGCTCTTGTCTGCTATGGAGCTTTTATGTGGTTTAGAGATGTAGTAATTGAAGCAGAACATCAAGGTCATCACACTCCAGTTGTCCAAATCCATCACAGATATGGAATGACTTTATTCATTGCATCTGAGGTAATGTTTTTTGTTGCTTGGTTCTGGGCTTATTTTGATGCTAGTCTGTTTCCGAGTGAATTCACTGGAAATGTTTGGCCTCCAAAAGATATAGAAGTTTTTGATCCTTGGGATATTCCATTAATAAATACATTGGTATTATTATTATCAGGAACTACAGTAACGTGGGCCCATCATGCTCTGCTAGAGGATGATAGGAAAGGTTTTATCCAAGGTTTATCATGGACAGTCTTTCTAGGTGTATGTTTCACTGCGCTACAAGCCTATGAATATCAACATGCAACATTTGGATTTTCTAATCATATTTATGGTGCTACTTTTTATATGGCAACTGGCTTCCACGGTTTCCATGTGATCATAGGAACTATTTTCTTAGCAGTTTGCTTGTGGAGAGGAAGATTAGGTCATTTTAACAAAGACCATCACTTTGGATTTGAGGCTGCTGCTTGGTACTGGCATTTTGTTGATGTAGTATGGCTATTCTTATTTGCAGCCATATATGTTTGGGGTAGTTAAAACATACTAATTTGAAACATAAACTTTCTTTTTCAATATTTGTCTATACCTTCATTCTAATATTTATCACATTAGGGGTTTGGCAACTATATAGACTTGAATGGAAACTCAATCTAATTTCAGAAATAAACAATGCAATTTCAAGCGAACCCATTGAATTTAATTCAAATAAAATTAAAAACTTTCAAAAGGTTAGTTTTAAAGGAAAGATTGATAACGAAAAGATAATATACTTATATAGTTTAAACGAAGAAGGTGAGCCTGGCTTTGATATTATCAATCCAATAAATATACAAAACAGAAATTATCTTATAAACAGGGGATGGGTAAAAATGGATGATAAAAACAAACCTTTTATTACTAACAGTGAAAATTTTATAGGAATTCTAAGAGAAAAATCAAAATCAAGCTATTTTAAGCCCGATAATGATTTACCAAATAATTATTGGTTTAAGTTGGAAGATAATGATTTGGAGAAATATACTGGGTTAATATTTTCAAAGTATATTATTTATTTAAACGACTCAAACTTAACAAAAATTCCTAAACCAAAAAATATTTCAGCAAATTTATCAAATAATCATTTAAAATACGCACTAACATGGTTTTCATTAGCGATTTCAATTTTTTTAATATATTTATATTTTAGAAAAAAAAATTACTAATGAATTATATAAGCACAAGAAATAACCAAAAAAACTTCACTTTTAAGGAGGTTTTTCTTAAAGGTTTGGCAGATGATGGGGGTCTTTTTGTACCAAAATCAATTAAATCATTTAATAAACAGGAATTAAATAATCTAAAAAGTCTTAATTACAATGATTTAGCAGCTGAAATAATTTATCCCTTTATTGGAGATTTCATGTCCAAAGATGAATTAATCTCTACAATATCAAAATCTTACTCAAATTTTAGATCTAATGATGTTGTAAAAATCTCTGATTTAGGAAATTTAAAAATTTTAGAACTATTTCATGGGCCAACACTCGCCTTCAAAGATATTGCAATGCAATTAATAGGCAATTTCTATCAATATCATTTAGCACACAATCAAAAAAAAATTAATATAATAGTGGCAACGTCAGGTGATACCGGTGCAGCCGCTATTGATGCATTGAAAGGAAAAAATAATTTAAATGTGTTTGTGTTACATCCAAATAATAGAATTTCACCAGTACAAAGAAAACTAATGACAATACACGAGGACAGCAATGTATTTAATATTGCAGTAGAGGGTAACTTTGATGATTGTCAAAATTTGGTTAAAGCAATGTTTAATGACGAAAAATTTTCTAAAACAATTAATATGTCAGGTGTAAATTCAATCAACTGGGCAAGAATTATTGCTCAGGCTGTTTATTATTTTTATGCTTACTTTAAAGTTGGAAACGGCCAGCCTATATCTTTTTCTGTTCCAACAGGAAACTTTGGAGATATTTATGCAGGTTATTTAGCAAAAAAATTAGGTCTTCCGATTGATAAATTAATCGTAGCTACAAATAAAAATGACATACTTCACAGAGCAATATCTGGAGGAGATTATAGTCAAAAGAAAGTTGAGGAAACAAATACACCAAGTATGGATATTCAGATAGCAAGTAACTTTGAAAGGCTTTTATATGATGTAAAAGATTGCAATTCAGAGGTTACAAAGGATGTAATGAGTAAAATTAAAAACAATACATACAAAATCGACAAAAGTGATTTAGATGAGATAAAAAAAAATTTTACATCCGAGATGCTTGATGAAAATGAAACTATTGAAATGATAAAGACAATTAATAATGAAAACCAAATAGTAGTTGATCCTCATACTGCAGTTGGTATTGGTGCTGTAAGAAAACTTGGATTAGAAAAAAATTGCGTTGTATTGTCAACCGCGCATCCTTGCAAATTTCCAAAAGCAATAGAGGATGCAATTTCAAAAACTGAGAATTTACCAGATAGTCTAAAATATGTTAATGATCGAGAAGAAAAATTTGAAGTTCTTCCAAACGATCTAGAAAAAGTAAAAAACTACGTAATGAATTCAATATGAAACTAAAAATAAAAGACCAAATACCAAATACTGATATTTTTCATTTAATTGATGGAGAACCAAAACAAAATAAATTAAGTGAGATTTTAGGCAATGGTAAAATTATTTTGTTTGGATTACCAGGAGCATTTACATCAACCTGCTCAAAACTTCATCTTCCAGGATTTGTCAAAAACGCTGATAAAATTAAAGAAAGAGGAATAGAAAATATATTTTGTATATCGGCAAATGACCCTTACGTAATGAGTGCTTGGGGAGATGCTAATAATACAGAAGATAAAATCAAAATGTTATCTGACCCATATTTATTATTCACAAAAGCAATTGGTGCAGAAGTTGATAGAAATTCAAAAGGAATGGGTATTAGATCAAATCGTTATGCAATGGTCATTGAAAATTTAGAAGTTCTAAAAATTCAAGTTGAAAAAGAAACTAAACAATGCAGCCTGACTTCAGCAGAAAGCATTTTAGATATCCTTTAATTTAATATTTCAAATTTAAAGTTTAACTGGGCTCAATTCATACATTTGAACTATTTCGATACATTCATCAAAAATAGGTTTTGCTATAGGATTATTGCCCGAAGCAAATTTCTTCATTTCTTCTTCATTATGAACTGAAACTTTAAACATAACATAGCTTTTATCTGGCGCCATTCCAGGAACTGTTTTTTCAACATGGGCAATTGTTTTTCTTACTGCCATTCCCTCTTCTGACTGCATAAATCCCATAAACTTTTCAAATTTTCCTTCACCAGACTTTATTCTCGCTATTGCAAGCATTTCTTTTTCCATTTTTACTCCTTTCTTTAGGGGCGTTCTATTTCACGCCCTCGGTCAGATAGTACCATGAAATATAACTTTTTGAAAAGGTATATAGTTAGGTACATAGTAATTTAGTAGTATTTTGGTTTCAGCTTGCTTTACTTAATTCAATTTATAAATTAAAAATTTAATTATGCTAATATTTATGCTGATTGTGGGAGTCGTGCTTATAATTACTGGGACTTCCGTGTTAGGAATTTTTATTTCAAGAAAAAACAAATTAATAAAAAATTTTACATCCAAAACACCTACATTAATATTTGTAATAATTTTGACAATTTTTGCATTTTTCTTTACTTATGCAAATACTAAGGACATTGCTTATTCAGTGGGTGGTGCTTTTGGATATGTTTATGTTTGGTCTACTCTTTGTGCTCTGTTTGGGGTGTTGGCAATGAATAAGTTTAAATTTAATAAAAAAGAATTTTGGAATAGTTGGTTTTTTTCTCTTATTTGGATTTTTTTAATTTTGATTACTCAAGAAATACTTAAAATTTAACTTATTTAATGAGAAGGGGCGTTCTGTTGCCAGGTGCCCCGAACTTTGTTTCAAAAATCCTTATATTGCAACACTTAGCAATAATCAAATTACGTAAATTATAGAATAATTCCGAATAGATTCCGAACAAAATAACGTTCGGAATAGATCAATATTTTAGACTCATGGTTCATGATTTGATAATCTTGGATCATGAAAACTGTATACATCTTAACCAATCAAGCAATGCCTGGAATAATTAAGATTGGTTTCACTGACAACTCAGTAGAGCAAAGGATGAGAGAATTAGACAAAACTTCAACACCTATTCCATTTGAGTGTTATTACGCAAAACGTATAGATAAAGCTGAATTTGTAGAAAAGAAAATGCATGAGGCGTTTGATGAATTTAGAATAAGAGACAATAGAGAATTTTTTAGAATGTCTCCCGAACAAGCAAAAGCAGCACTAGATATTGCTGAAGGAGAAGACGTAACTCCAAGGGAAGACGTAGTTGAAAACACAAGTGATAAAACAGCATTAGATAAAGAGAGAAATAGAAATCGATTTAATTTTGCCCAAATAGGTATTGAAGTAGGTGAGGAGTTAGAATTTAAAAAAGATAAATCAATAAAAGCTAAAGTTTTAGAAAATGATTTAATTGAATTTAAAGGAAGACCCATGTCGCTTTCGCAATCAGCTTTAGAAATTGTTCAAGAGATGGGATATACGTGGAATAAAATAGCAGGCCCTCAATTTTGGATGTATAAAGGAAAGACGCTATACGAATTAAACAATCAATGAAAAAACTTTTAGGGATCTTAGTTCTAAGCTTGTTATTAAATGGAAACGCTTTTGGGGAAACCATTATGTTAGAATGTGTTTTGATAGATGAAGGAAAACTATCGAGATATAAAAACAACAAGGTTGTGAAAGTTGAGAAGCCTTCATTAACAAGTTGGCGCAAAGAATATGATATCAGAGTAAATCCAGAATTAAAAAAGATGATTAAAGGACCTGATATTGGTTCTTACCCACCAGCAAAAGTATATTGGACAGATGATAGCATTATGTGGACTAATGAAATTGAGGCTACAATAGGTTATAGAACTGAGTCAAAATATATTTTAGACAGAGTAGAAGGCTATATTTCTTCAGAAATCAAAAGTTACGATGTCAAATATTTTAATGATGGGAGCAAACCTAAAAAAACATTAAGTTATATTATTGAACTTAAGCATAAGTGTAAGGTTAATAAAAAATTATTTTAATAACCGAATATTAGTTTTATTCCGAACACAGGCCGAATCCCTCGGTTGTATTTTTTAAATAACGTTGATACTGCAAACTAAATTAACAAATGAGAAGGGGCGTTCTGTTGCCCGGCATTAGATTTGAAAATAGCATAATTGCTTACTTATTAAAACTACTTCGTTGAAAACTTCGTTGAGAGATCTCCTTATTTTGTCCAAGGTTTGCCTTTGGACTTCGTTGAAAAATTATAGGTGTTCGACTAAACTTAATTAAGGAGGTTTATATGGATAAATATTCTAAATTTGTTTTATCAGTTATAGCGGTTTGTTTAATTGGAATAAATGTTCATTTATTCAAAAATAGTTTTATTAGTATTGCAAACGCAATTGAAAGTCATACTCATTATTTAAGCGATGTACCTCATTCACATTTTGCAGAACATTTACCTATCAATTTGGATGGTGATCAAAAAAAACTTGGTGAAATAATTAAAATTTTAATGAAAAATAATCATAATCACTTTTGGCAGAATGATTGATCAATTTTTTTGGTGGTGTGTTGGTGTATTGCAGTATATCGGTACTGTTACGGGTATGGGATACAATTTGGCAAATATTGTTATCTTCGTAATATTGCAACCAGCATTAATTCTCTTATTTTTTATTCTTTGGAGAATAGAAAAGAAAAAAAATAGAAATAAATAAATGGATGATATTTAAATAATGGAAACAATTCTTATTTATATTTTTTGGTTTGTATGTCTTCTCATTTTTTATGGTATTTTCTTTTATGTTATTAAACCAGGTATTTATATTGGTCTAGAATATATGTACCGAAAAGTTTTTAAAGTATCTCCCAATAAACCTGTTTCTAGATGGATTCTCTATGCAATTTTAATGTCAATAATTTTTTTGATTGCCTGGATATTTGCATAAAACTATTTAGGGGGCGTTCTGTTGCCAGGTGCCTCACTTACAAGTTTGCAGCTCCTCTAGCAATTAAATCAACTTCGTTGTTTAACTTATCAGTTGAATGCGCTTTTACCCAACTCCATTTAATATCAAATTCATTTGAAAGCAAATCTAACTCCACCCAAAGATCTTTATTTTTAACTTTTTGTTTACTAGCAGTTTTCCATCCATTTTTTTTCCAACTGTGAATCCATTCTGTTATTCCTGATTTTACATACTTAGAGTCTGTAAAAATTTGAACCTTGCTGCCTTTAGGAATTTTTTTTAGAGCTTTAATAGGTGCCAATAATTCCATTTGATTATTTGTTGTATCTTTTTTGCTTCCTTTTATTTCAATCTTTTTTCCATCATTTATTATTATTGCTGCCCAACCTCCTTTACCTGGATTTCCTATACATGAACCGTCTGTATAAATTTTTATCATTATTTCAGATAATCCTTAAAATTGTTTATGTTCTGATGATACTTTAATTTTTGAATATACTCTCTTGGATCTTTAATTTTTATATAAGCATCTTTTGGAGTATTTAAATAATCATATGCTCTTGTTAATAAATATCTCAGCGCCGAACCCCTACAAAGTATATTAAAATGTTTTTTCTCGTTATTATTTAGCTTCCGAATACTTTCATACCCTTTAATCAAATTTGTAGATTTACTTTTATTTAAAAAATATTTTCTTCCTTTTTTAGTAAAACATAAAGCATTAATACAAATCGCAAGTTCATAAGCTAAAAAATCGTTTGCAGAAAAATAGAAATCTATAAATCCATAATATTTTCTTTTATAGAAAAAAATATTATCAATAAATAAATCACAGTGAATTATTCCAGAATTTAGATTTTTAGGCCAAGTTTTTCTTAAAAATTTATATTCATTTCTCATATCAGATAAAATATTTTTTTGAACTTTGTCTATTCTTTTATTGATACTAAAGAGAAGTTTATTTAATTTAGGTACTGCCAAAGCATTTTTTCTATAAAGTTTAAGTTTTTTTGATGCATTATGTAATTTAGCTATATTTTTTCCAACAATGTAGCAATCTTTAGGTGATAAATTTTTTTTATCTTTTCCATTTAGAAAGCTAACGATGCAAGCATTTTTATTTTTTAGTTTTATAAGATGTTTTCCATTAATTGATTTTACTGGCTCCGGGCATTTAATTTTCAACTTTGACAATCCATACATTAACTTCATAAAAAAAGGCAAATCTTTTGAGTCCACTCGCTTTTCAAAAATTGTTAAAATATATTTTTTTTTTTTAGTTTTTATAAGATAATTTGTATTCTCAATTCCCTTTTTAATTCCTGAAAAACTTAAAATTTTACCAATGTTAAAATTATTTTCTATTATACTTATTTCAGTTTGAGTTACTTTTGTATAAACAGCCATTAATTTAATTTTTTTGGAATTTTAAAAGTTATGTCTTCCTTTATAATTTCTACTTCTTCAATTTCTACTTCATATTTTTCTCGAAGACTATTTATAAAATTATTTACTAAAATTTCAGGCGCAGACGCCCCTGATGAGACTCCAATAGTGTGACATTTATCAATTTCATCAAATGGAATTGTACTTTCAGAATGTATTAAAGTTGATTTCTCACAACCAGAATTCTTTGCTACTTCGACTAATCTTACAGAATTCGACGAATTTCTACTTCCTATAACAAAAAACATCTCACATAATTTAGCAATATTTTTTACTGCGCTTTGTCTATTTGTTGTTGCATAACAAATATCGTCTTTTTTTGGTTCTTTAATTTCAGGAAATTTATTTTTTAACTTTTTAATAATATCTTTTGTGTCATCAACAGATAAAGTTGTTTGTGTCACATAAGCGATATTTTCTTCTTGATTATCGTATTTGTCCACATCCTCAATAGACTCAATAAGATCAATAGAGCCTTCTGGCAATTGCCCTATTGTTCCAATAACCTCTGGATGATTTTTATGACCAATTAACAAAATATGATTACCTGCTTTATGTAAGTTTTCCGCTTCACGATGAACCTTTGATACCAAAGGGCATGTTGCATCTACATAAGTCATATTTAAACCTTGAGCTTCAGCAGGTACCGATTTTGGTACACCGTGAGCTGAAAAAACCACTGGTCTAGACTTGTCTTTTATCTCACTTAATTCTTCCACAAAAATAGCTCCAATTTTTTTTAAACTTTCAACTACATGTTTGTTATGAACTATTTCATGTCTCACATAAACTGGTGCTCCAAACTTATCTATACTTTTTTTTACAATTTCAATTGCTCTATCTACTCCAGCACAAAAACCTCTTGGGGCAGCTAGTAGTATTTTTATTTTATGCTTATTCATTTTTCTCAATTAAATATTCAAGCAATATATGTGGAAATGTCAGGGACGCCAAACCAATAAATATCACTTTTGATATAGCACTATCTATAAAGAAATAATTTTTTAAAAATAATAAAGATATTATGAATAAAATAGCAGTTAAAATTGTTAATGGCATTGCTTTTATTATAAATTCTTTAAATCCCTTAACAAAATTATTTCTATTAAGTTCATTTGACAACTTAAATGAATGTCTAATTGAATGTAGAAAGCAAAAATAAAACGAAAATGCTAGAATTGGGTTAAAAAAATAGTTTAACAGTAAGATAGATATAAAATCCATCATAAGAAGTGATTTGATATCAATTTTTCTGTTAGATGAAATAAAAATATTTGCAATAAAACTAATCATTACTAAAAAATATAAAAACTCATCATAGATTAATAAGCTTTGTGAAATATTAAAGTTCAAATTGTTAAAAATTTCCAAAGTTTCGGCTTTATGGAACAGCAATGGAGCTGTAATTACAATAGAACCTTTAAAAAAGTAAATTAGTTCTTGATTTGGTTTTTCATTAATAAACTCAGAGTCTTCTTTTCCAAAATGAAAAGATGCAACAATCAAGAAAGTGAACAGTAAAACTTTAGGAAAAATTAGCCATAAAAGAATTACACTAAACCCAACTAATATATATAAAATATAAAATGCTATAATTGACTTATAATTAAGTATTTTTATCAATTTTTGTCCCTTGATATGGTCTAGTGCCCCATGTGATATTCCTAAGCTTAATATCAAGAATAAAGATAAAATAAGAAAGTTGTTATTCCTAAAATATTCAAAAGCAGATAAAAATATACATGAATTAAAAAAAATAAGTGAATGATAAAGATTAATTTTATTCATAAAAATTAAAATATATTTTTAATAAAGATCCATTTTGGCATTTTAAAAATAATTCTTAAGTCCTCAAAAATATTACTTTTGTTAGATAGAAATTTTATAACTGTTTTAGAAGGTGCTTTAAACATATTTAAGAATATTTGTGGCATTTTATCTGGATGGTTTTTCAAAACATTTAAAAATACATTATCAAGAAATTCGTATTTTCTTCTAATATGATATGGTTTTGAACTTTGAATTATCTCTAAATTATTAACTATATATTTACTGTGATCTTGTATATTAAGAAAAGTATACCCAGTACTTAAACGTGTCATACCTCCCGCAGATCCAATATTAATTTTATTTTTTTCGTTTTTACTTATTTGATAGAATAAGGGAATTGCACCATTTTCTTGATAAATAATTCTGTAATTTTTTATTTTAAGAGTTTCCTTAATATATTTTTCTAATTGAATATCGTAATCTCTTAATGTTTTATCATTCATTTTAGATAGCCAAGTGGTCTCAATCAAAGCCTTATTTTTTGAAAAAGGCAAAGTATAAAAAAAGTGAACGTTATCTCTTTGATCACAATCAAAGTCCATTAAATTAAAAATTTTGTCATCAAAAATATTGTCAGGGGTTTCAATTTCTATACCTTTGAAGTGCTGCCAAAGTTTACCTTCGTAATTTTCTTTTACAGGGATACTATTAAATACAATTGAATTTTCTAAATTTAATTGATCTATACTTTTAAAAAACTCAATATTCTTATTTTGTTTTAATTGATTTAAAATTTTTCTATAAAATAAACCACTATCTATTGTTTGGTATGGATATTCTTTGTTTAAAACTTCATAAGATCCAGATTTAGAATTTATAGAAAAATTATGCCAACTTTTAATTATACAATCATCAAAATTATGATCATTAACTTTCCAAAAAGACCATGTTTTATCTCTTTTGTATTCGTCTCTTTTTTCGATAATTGCTAATGATTTATTTTCAATTTTTTTATTAATATCTAATTCATAGGCCAAAGATAAGCCAGCACAACCACCACCTAAAATTACGTAATCAAATTCTTTCATCTAGATTTATATCCTCACTTATAATTTCATGTTCCTTAATTCTTTGATGGGACTCCATATCTTTTAAATAAAGTAATATTAAATCAAAAAAAGATAAAAATGTTTGATACATTTTTCCGAAATTATTTACATAAATTTTCCCTGATTTTTCATATGTTTTCATATTTTTTTTTTTCATAATTTTTCTACCAATCTGTCTGTAGACCCTTCTAGCTACAAGAATTGCAAATTTGTATCTAAAAGGAATATTTTTAATAGAACTAAACGAGCTATCATAAAACATGTCAGCAAGTTTTAAGGTTGCATTAATATTTTCGAAATCTGGCTTGATATATTGTCTGTTCATTTTTTTATCTTCAATTACATCTCGTGCTATATTTGTAAGTTGCATTGCGATACCTAGGTCAATGGCTCCCTTTAAAGATCTTGTATCATTTACATTTAGTATTTTAGCCATCATTAAACCAACAGTTCCAGCTACTCTATATGAATAGACGAGCAAATCTTTAACTGATCTTAAATAAACTTTTGATTTTAAATCTGAACCAATTCCCTCTATAAGATCGTCCAAAATAATTTTTTTTATACTATTTTTATCTGCAACAACAATCATTTCATTTACAATTAAATTATATTCATTTTGATTTGATAATTTTTTATCGAAATTGGGTTGTTGATAACTCCTTTCAAAATAATTTCTAATTTTGTTAAATCTTTCTGTTCTTAATTCTAAACTTATATGTTCATCAACTAGATCATCTAATACTCTGCAAAATGCATATAATTTTGAACAATCGCTATAAATATTTTTAGGTAAAAAAAAACCAGCCCAATTAAAAGATTTCGCAAAAAGTGCTAAATAGTTTTTATTTTTCATCAAATTATTTTGTCCAAAACTTTAGCTGACGAGAGAACACCAGGAACTCCTGCACCGGGATGCGTCCCGGCACCAACAAAATATAGTCCATCATAAATTTCTGATTTGTTATGAAATCTAAAATAAGCAGACTGAGAAAATTTTGGCTGAATTGAAAATCCTGAACCAAATTTTGTATTTAGATCATTTTCAAAATAATTTGGGGTTAAATAAAAATCTTCTACAATATTCTCTCTAAGATTTGGCATTAAGTCATTTTGCATTTTATCAATAACTAAATTTCTCATTTTTTCCCCTTCAATCTTCCAATCGATGTTAGATTGATTATTAGGAACAGGAACGAGAACATAAAAACAATCGTGACCATCGGGAGCCATTGATTTATCGGTTGCTGATGGTCTATGTAAATAATAACTTATATCATTATTTAATTTTTTATTATTAAAGATATCTTCTAAATGCTCTTTGTACTTATTTCCAAACTTAATTGTATGGTGCTCAATTTCATTATAAATTTTTTTTGTTCCAAAATAATAGACAAATAATCCCATCGAGTATTCCATTCTATTTTTTTTCCAATTAAATAAAAAAGAATTATTCTGACTTCCATCTAATAATTTTTCATAAACAGCTGGAGGGTCAGCATTACAAACAATATAATTTGAATTTATAATTTCATTATTATCTAATTCTACACCAGTAATTTTTTTATTATTTAAAACTATTTTTTTTACTTCGTGCCCTTTGATAATTTCTACTCCAACCTCTTTCATTAATTTTTCTAGTCCATTTATAATATTCCCCGTTCCACCCATTGAATAATGAATTCCCCATTTTTTTTCCAAATATAAAATTAATCCATAAATTGATGTAGTTGTGAACGGATTGCCCCCAACTAATAGAGGATGCATACTTAAAATTCTCCTTAATTTTTCATTTTTAACAAAAGAAGAAACCAAAGAGTATACTGATTTGTAACTTTTTAATTTTAATAAAGCTGGTAGTTGTTGGATCATTACTAATGGTTTATCAAATGGTACATCAGATAGCTCAGTAAAACCTTTATCAAAAATTTTTTTAGTAAAACTGACTAATTTTTTATATCCTTCAACATCTTTTTGATCAATATTCTCAATTTGATTTTTCATTTCATTTTCGTTGCCAGAATAGTTAAATTTAGATTTATCCTCGAATACAAACTGGTACCAAGTGTCAAGTGGTTTTAAGTTAATATAATTTTTTGGATCTTTTTGAAATAATTCGAATAATTCATTAATAAGATATGGAGCTGTTATTACCGTCGGTCCTCCATCAAAGATAAAACCATTTTTTTTAAATACCCTTGCTCTACCACCGAGATCATGATGTTTTTCAACTAATGTAACATTATGTCCTTTTGCTTTTAGACGGAGTGCAGCTGCAATACCTCCAAAACCAGAACCTATAATTATTGAATTCATAAAATGTAAATTTAACCTATATAGGCTAAATTTTAAGAATTAATTTTTTTTAATTCAGCTTTAGTTTCTTCTAAATTTTTATCAAAAAGATTGTCGAGTTTTGATTTATCCACCGAAGTCGAGATGATTTTTTTCACCGACTCTACTGCAATTTTAATTGATGCGTTTTTTATATCTTTGATAGCATTTTCTTTCATTTGATTGATTTTTTGTTGAGCAACATTTTTCTTGATTTCAGAGGAAATATGAAATTTTTCATTCATTTCTAGCACAAGCTTTTCGCTATCGTCTTTTGCTTGTTTTAAAATCTTGTTTACCTCTTTATCTGCCGATTCCAATTTCTTTTGAGCTTCATCTAATATAATTTTTGTTTCTGCTCTTAACTTTTCACTTTCATCAATTTCCTTTTTAATACCTGTAATCATATTAGCTAATAACTCATTTATTTTACCTGGAACTTTTAAATAGATTAATGCTCCAAAAAAAATAAAAAATGATACAGCTACCCAGAATGTTGCGTCAAAAGTCATGTGTTTTTATTTTTACTGGCGATGTCACTAACAATTGCAGTAATACTACTGTTATTAACATTAGCACCAATTAATTGATTAATTAAATCTGAAGAAGTTTCAATTGCAATCTTATTTATTTTTTCTGGAGATTTCTTTTTTAACTCCTTGATTTCAGACTCTACTATTTTTACCTCTCTATCTATTTCCTCTTCAAGTTTTTGTCTTTTATTATTGATTTCTTCTAATAATTTCTTTCTAGACTCATTAAATAGATTTTTTGCATCAATTTTTGATTTTAAAATAATATTATCAAACTCCTTTAGTTTTGCCTCACTTTCATTTCTTTGTTTTTCAGCAAGCTCCAAATTATCTAATACTTGAGACTTTCTGGTTTCAAGATTATCACTGATTTTGGGAAGAATTAATTTAGACAAAACTAAATACAAAATTCCAAAGGTAATAACCAACCAAAATATTTGTGAAAACCAAAATTCTGGATCAAGCTGAGGCATGCCTCCACTTTCGGCTGCTTGTATAAAATTTATTGATAAAAAATATACAGCTAAAGTTTTTAGTATTATTTTTTTTAGCATTAATTAAAATGCAAATAAAATAATTAATGCAACAACTAATCCAAATAAACCTGTGGCTTCTGCTAATGCGAAACCTAGCAGTAGGTTTGGAAATTGTTTTTGTGCTGCTGAGGGGTTTCTCATCGCTCCAGATAGGTAATTACCAAAAATAATTCCTATTCCTACTCCTGCACCAGCTAGAGCTATAGCTGCCAAGCCTGCTCCAATCATTTTTGCTGCTTCTAGTTCCATTATATCCTCCTTTATTATCTTAATGGTGTAAATTTAATGCATCATTTAAATAGATGCATGTTAATATTGCAAATACATATGCTTGAAGAAATGCTACTAATATTTCTAAACCAGTAAGTGCAACTGAAAAACTAAGCGGAAGCCATCCTCCCACTATTCCTAAGCTTACAACAAAGCTTCCGAATACTTTCATCATTGTGTGACCCGCCATCATGTTGGCAAATAATCTTACCGAAAGACTTATCGGTCTACTTAAATATGAAATTATCTCTATAACTACTATTAATGGTAATAATACCATTGGGACACCACTCGGTACAAATAATTTTAAATAACCTAGACCATGTTTAATAAATCCTATTATGGTTACACCTACAAAAATAAATGATGCTAATACAAATGTTACGATAATATGGCTAGTTACAGTAAATGTATAAGGTATCATTCCTAACATGTTACAAAACAAGACAAACATAAAGAGTGAAAATATAAATGAGAAATAAGGTTTTGCCTTTGAGCCCGCTGTATCACTTATCATTTTCGATATAAAAGAATAACTTAGTTCGCCTAGCAACTGTATTTTTGTTGGAATAATAGAATTTTTTTTTGCTCCTAAATTAAATATTAAAAGGATTGTAATTGTACTAATTACCATAAACAAACTTGCATTTGTGAACGAAATATCTATTTCACCTATTTTGATTTCAGGTCCAATTCTATAAACATTGAATTGGGACATTGGATTTGCTGCCATGTTTATTTAGTCTTTCTGCATTTTTTTTGCTGATCTGATCACATTTATTATTCCTGCAGCCACACCAATAAAAAAAAATATTATTATTAACCACGGTTTAGTATCAAACCAATTGTCTAAAATAAACCCTATAATTGTGGCTACTAATACCGCAGATACTAGCTCAGTACTCAGTTGAAAAGCCTTACCAAAGCTAGATTTTTTGTCATCCTCATCGGAAGGGTTCTTTTTTTTAAACTTTGATTTTGCAATCTTTAAGCGAGTTTTTAGGTCATTCGACATTTTAAGCAACTAAGCTTTCGGCTTTTTGCAAATCCACTGAAACAAGCTGGCTTATACCTTTCTCAGGCATTGTTACTCCGTAAAGCCTATCCATTTTGGACATAGTTAATGCATGGTGAGTTACAATAATAAATTTAGTTGTTGTTATTCTTGTTAATTCGTCAAGCAAATTACAAAATCTTGTAACATTCGCATCATCTAACGGAGCATCAACCTCATCTAGAACACAAATAGGAGCTGGATTAGTTAAGAATACGGCAAAAATCAGTGATAAAGCAGTCAAAGCTTGTTCGCCTCCAGATAAAAGTGTGATTGATTGAAGTCTTTTTCCAGGTGGACTTACTAACAAATCTAATCCAGCATCTAAAGGATCTTCCGAGTCAACAAGCTCTAGTTTTGCACTACCACCATTAAAAAGTTTTGTATAAACTTCATTAAATTTTCTATTTACTTTTTCGAAGGCATCTAAAAGTCTTTCCCTTCCTTTTTGATTTAATTCATTAATACTATCTTTAAGCTTGGTAATAGCTGAAACAATATCCTCTCTATCTTTTTCCATTTTTATAATTTCATCTTTATATTTACCAGTTTCCTCATCAGCTCTGAGGTTAACTGATCCTAAATTATCTCTATCTCTCTTTTTTTTATCTAATAACTCTTCTTGAGTAACAGTGTCAGGGAATTCATCTTCTTTTTCTAAATTAGAAAATTCTAAAAGATTTGCTTCTTTGATACTTAATTCATTTTCAACTCTTTCAATTAAGTCACTTTTCCTTTTATTTAATCCAACTATAGTGGCATTTGCACTTGCTCTTTTTTCTCTTACACTAATTGAACTCTCTTTAATTTCATTTAATTTAATTTTGTTTTCTTCAAGTTGTTTTTCCAAAGCATTTATTTTGTTTTCATTATTTATTTTTTCGTTTTCAGATATTCTTAGGTTTTCAGAAATTTGACCTTTTTTTTCAGCATTAAGATTAGGTTGTTTCTCTAAATCTATTAATTTTTTATTTAAATTTTCTTTTCTGTCAGCTAATTGAATTATCATTTTTTCAGAATTAACAAGTAAATTTTTCCAACTTTCAATTTCAGTATCAATATTATTAATTCTTTCTTTTCTTTTTGAGGATTCTTCCTTAATGCTTTGATTTTTACTATAGGTTACCGTGTACTCATGTTGTAATTTTTTTACAGTTTCATTCCTTGAAGTTATTTTAGTAATCCCTTCATCATCATTTCCTTCTGATATTTTTTGAATTACATAAGATAAATTTACATTAATATTATTCAAATTTTCTCTTGCTTGCTGTAATTGATTTTTATCAATACATTCAATTGACTCATTTAGAATTTTTCTCATCTCTTCAAGAGAATTTTTATGTTCTATTATTTTTCCTGCACTTAAAGATTTTAGCAAAGTATCAATTTTTTCTTGTTCATTTTTTAAATTAATTTTTGCTACATCCAGATCCTGATCTGACTTTTTTTCTGTTTCATAATATTTTGAGTCTATCTCTACTAATTTAATTTTTTCATCATTTAATCTATTTTGGTTAGAATTAGCATCAATAACTATACTTTTTTCCCTATCCTCATCTTCATCAATAGTTTTTAGTGATATTTTTGTTGTTTTAATCTCATTAATCATTCTATCTGTTTCTTCATCTAGATTTTGTAATTCTAAATTTAATCTTTGAACTCTTGAGATAAGTTCTAAATTAATATCCCTAATTGGGAGAAGTTCATCTTCTATTTTTTTAATAGTGTTTTCTAAGTCTAAAATTTTATTATTAAATAACGAAAATTCTTTTTCAGCATCTGCATTTATTTCATTTTCAACCTTAATTTCATTTTCTATTTCTCTGACTTTTAAGAAGAACAAACCAGCCTCAACTTGTTTTATTTCATCAGATATACTTTTATATTTTGTAGCTTCTTCAGCTTGTTTTTCGAGACTAGTTAATTGTTTCTCAAGTTGTCTTCTTAACTCATCTGCTCTTTTTAAATTATTTTCTGCAGCATTTAACCTTAATTCTGCTTCGTGTCTTCTTGCATGTAATCCCGAAATTCCGGCTGCCTCTTCTAATATTGCTCTTCTGTCTTGTGGTTTTGCTGTAACTAAGGATCCAATTCGTCCTTGGCTGATAATAGAAGGAGAATGTGCACCTGTCGAAAGATCTGCAAAAAACATCTGAGCATCTTTTGCCCTAACTTCCTTTTCGTTTAAAAAAAAACGAGAACCCTTGTCTCTTTCAATCTTTCTTCTAATTTCAATTTCCTCCATTTCTTTAAATTGAAATGATCCAGATTTTTCTGGGTTTGAAATATTTATACTTACCTCAGCAATGTTTTTAGATGGTTTATTAGATGTTCCTGAAAAGATAACATCTTCCATTCCAGAACCTCTCATGCTTTTTGCCGAAGTTTCTCCCATGCACCATCTTAAAGACTCAACTATATTTGATTTACCACAACCATTCGGACCTACAATACCAGTTAATCCTTTCTCAATTAAAAAGGTTGTTTTTTCTGAAAATGATTTAAATCCATTTAATTGGATTTTTTTAAACTCCATGCATTAACTTATAACAGTTTTTCTAGAGTTTTTTCTAAATTTTTGTATGTTAATGGTTTTTCAAACTTTTCTTCGTTGATTATAATAGTTGGAGTAGCGCTCACGTTGTATTTTTTTACTCCTTCGATTCGATCCTCTAAAACGAAATCTTCAATGTTTTT
The DNA here is from genome assembly GCA_902574705.1 of uncultured Pelagibacteraceae bacterium. GTDB lineage: Bacteria > Pseudomonadota > Alphaproteobacteria > Pelagibacterales > Pelagibacteraceae > Pelagibacter. Next base: position 40,371 of record CACGOM010000008.1, read on the forward strand.
ATCTTCTATGCACTTATTATAATCTATGCCAAAGTTTTGAGAATTTAATATAGTTTTTAAATTATTATTTAATTCTTCAATGGAATTTCCCTTTACCCAGTCACTTTGATTTTTATACAAAAAATGTAATATTTCTTCACCATTGCTAGTTCTACAGTGAGCAGCTTTCGCGGCATTAAAAGCTGCCAAATCTAATGGAAAGTTTCTATATTCTAATTTTACTAAACCTTTATCAATAAAATTTTTTTTAATTTTAGGGTAAATATCCTTATGAAAAGTTGCGCAATGTGAACATGTTAAGGACTCAAATACCAAAATTGTTATTTTTGAGTCTAATTTACCTTCATAAATTCTTTTAATATTAGTTTCTGCGCTTAGATTACTGAAGGATAGTACAAAAATTAAAAGTGTAAATAATAGTTTTTTCATTTTTTTTTAAATACTTTGCTTAATTCTAGTAATGAATTTTTTATTTTATCATTTTTAATGTCAGAAATTTGTTTTTTATATTTATTTTTTGTCACATCATTTAAATTTTGCTTTTGTTTGTATTCCTCATTTTTTTCTTCAAAAGATACTAATTTTATATTTTGGACTGCATCATAACCAAAAAAGGAATTAATTTTTTCAATAATTAAATTCTTTGAATATTCAAAATTGACCTCATTACCCCTTTTTACCATAACGGTCAGACAACTAGATCCAAGCTTATTTTCATTTTTAAAGGATTTTGGAAAACTGATATCAAATAAATCATTTCCAACGAAATATCTCCAATTATCTAACGTTTCAGAATAAATTTGACCTTTCTTATTTATCAATTTTTTTAATTTAGAAGGTAAAATGTCTTTAAATGATCTAAGACCTTGTATAAATTTTCTGTTATTCTTGTTATAATTTTTTGAATTCATATGCGAGAATCAAACATATCAAATAAAATTTTAAAATGGTACGATAATAATAAAAGAAAACTCCCTTGGAGAAAAAAAACATCAACTAAAAATAGAGAATATTTTACTTTAGTAAGTGAGTTTATGCTTCAACAAACACAAGTAAAAACTGTAATTCCTTATTTTGAAAACTTTATAAAAAATTTTCCAAACTTAAAATCATTGGCTACATCAAGTGAACAAAAAGTTTTAAAATATTGGGAAGGCCTTGGTTATTATTCTAGAGCAAGAAATTTGAAAAAAACTGCAATTAAACTACTAAAAGAGTTTGAGGGTAAGTTGCCAAAAGATATTGAAAAACTGAAATCTCTGCCAGGAATTGGTGAATACACTTCAAGATCAATTTTAGCAATTGCACATAATAAACCCTATATACCAATGGATGGTAATGTTGAGAGAATCCTTAAAAGAATTTTTTTACTTAAAACAAATGATGAGATTTCAAAAGATAACCTTTATAAAAAAAAATCTTTTTTTGGATTTTCTAAAAGATCGAGTGATTATGCCCAAGCCATTATGGAGATAGGAGCATTAATTTGTAAACCTTCATTACCATCTTGCACCTCCTGTCCACTTACAGATAACTGCAAAGCTTTTAAGAGAAAAGACTTTTTAATTAGGTCAAAAAATAAATTAAATAAAACAAAATACTTCGAGGCAAGTATATATAGTTATAAAAATAAGTTTTTATTGGTAAAAAATAAAAAATTTAATTTTTTAAAAAATTTGGTGATTTTTCCAATGATAGAAATTAACCAAAAAAAATTTCAATATTCAGTATATAAAAAAATAAATGTAAAAATGTCTAATATGAATATGAAAATTATCATCAATAAAAATAATAAAATAAAAAAAATAAAGGATAGTCTTTTGCTGGATAAATCCAATATTAATAAATATATTTTACCATCATTTACAAAAAAAATATTTAATTCGATATCACAATAAAATGAAAAGTATTGCAATTGTTGGCGCAGGAATTTCAGGTTTGTTTCTTGCAAATCTTTTAGAAAAAAATTCATCTTTCTCTTATAAAATTTTTGAAAAAAAATCTTCACTAGACCTAAGCGATGGATATGGAATACAATTATCTATAAATAGCATTAACCTATTAAATAAAATCGGCTTTCAAAATATGAACGTAAGCGATGTTTATTTTCCAAAAAAAGTAAACTTCTTTGATGCAAAAATGCTAAAAAAGATATGTGATATTGATTTATCCCAATTTAACTTTGAGAATAATAGATATACAACATTAAAAAGGTCTAAACTAATTGAATTTTTATTGGACAATATTCCTAAAGAAAAAATAATTTTTAATTCAGATCTTATTAAAATTAATGAACAAGAGAAATTAACTTTATCATTTAGAGATAATAACAAAGAGGAATTTGATTATTTAGTAGCTGCAGATGGAGTTTATTCTAGAACAAAAGAAATTTTATTTAAACAAGATGGTCTACCTAAATACTTCAATTCAATAGCTTTAAGAGGCGCTATTAATAACTTTAAAAATTTAGATATTTCATTGTATTTAGGACCAAATTTTCACTTTGTTATTTATCCTATTAATCAAAATAAGGAGTTTAATTTTATATCGATAATAAGAAAAGAATTAATTGAAACTGAGATTTCAAATAGAAATTTGTTTAATGACAAGACTTTTACAAATAATTTGATAAGTCAGATTTCTTCAAAATCTAATTTAAATTTAACAGATATTGTTAAAGAAATTAAATGCTTTCCAATCTTTGTAAGCAAAAAAATATCAATACCAAAGTCTAGAAATATTTTTTTAACTGGTGATGCATTTTTTTCATTTTCACCCTCACTTGCACAAGGAGCATCTCAATCAATCGAAGCTGCAAACGATCTTTTTATCCATTTAAAAGATAATTCATCAAATTATTATAAAAAAAGAATTTTAAGGACAAAACAAATTAATTCTAGATCTTCAATTAATCATTTTGCTTTTCATTTATCTAATCCATTAGGTGTTTTTTTTAGAAATATTTTTTTGAGGCGTATGTCTAAAAATAAAAGTTTTTTAGGAAATTATTTGGGTAAAATCTATAATTACTAAGTTTCTGGTCTTAAGCGTTGTCTAAGCTCATCAATAGGTTTCAAACTATTTCCCACTTGATAATGCCAATAGGTCCAACCATTACAGCTTTCAGCTCCTAATATTTGAGCTGCAACTTTGTGAATAGAACCTTCATTTTGTTTGTGTTTGATACTTCCGTCAATCATTACTTTTGCAAAAACTTTCTTTTTTTGATCATAAATTTCTGTTCCAGGTTTAATTACTCCTAATTCAATTAATGAACCAAAAGGTATTCTAGGTTTTGCTTTATTATTTTGAACTACATCTAAAAACTCATCTTTAATTATATGGGTATTTTTTAATCTTTTGTTTGCAGCCTCAAAATATTTTTTTTCTTTTTCTATACCAAAATAGGATCGTCCTAATTTTTTTGAAACTACAGCAGTTGTCCCCGACCCTAAAAAAGGATCTAAAATAAAATCATTTTTATTTGAAGATGCCAATACTATTCTATGCAGTAATGCCTCTGGCTTTTGAGTTGAATGAACTTTTGTTCCATTATCTTTAAGCCTTTCTTTTCCATTGCATATCGGTAAGTTCCATGTAGATCTCATTTGCAAATCATCATTAAAAGATTTCATTGATTGATAATTGAAAGTGTATTTAGATTTTTTATTTTTTGATGCCCAAATTAATGTTTCATGAGCATTTGTAAATCTGGTGCCTCTGAAATTCGGCATTGGGTTATTTTTATTCCAGATTACATCATTTAAAATCCAAAAACCAAGGTCTTGAATTATTTTACCGACTCTAAAAATATTATGATAGCTGCCTATTACCCAAATCGATCCATCCTTTTTTAATATTCTTTTACATTGTTCTAACCATTCATAAGTAAATTTGTCATAAGATTGAAAACTTTCAAATTGGTCCCATTTATCATTAACAGCATTAACTTTTGATCTATCTGGCCGGATTAAGCTATTTTGTAATTGTAAATTATATGGTGGATCAGCAAAAATTAGATCAAATGTTTCATTAGGAATCTTTTTTAGTTCTTTTAAGCTATCGCCATTAATAATTTTATTGTTTAAATTTTTTGTAATCATTTTTAAAAAATTAATTAGACTCCAGCCAAGATTCTACGTCAACCAGAGATTGAAATAAATGGACTCTTCTTGTTATATGATTTAGTTTGGACTCAAGATGTTGTGTATTGGACCGAAGGTTTTTCGATGATGTTTGGTTATTCCAAATTTCTTAATGGCTTTTAAATGCTGTTTAGTTCCGTATCCCGCATTTTTATCCCAAGCATATTTTTTAAAATTTTTTGACATTTTTGTAATTAGTTTATCCCTTGCAACCTTTGCAATTATTGATGCTGCAGAAATTTCTGAAATTTTTTGGTCACCTTTAATTACAAACTTAAGATTGTAACCACTTAAGTTCGGTAACTTATTTCCATCTATTAAGGTTATTGAGGGTTTTAATTTTAACTTTTTAATAGATCTTTTCATTGCTAATAAACTTGCATTTAAAATATTTAATTTTTCAATTTCTTTTGTTGAGGCTGAGCCAATACTCCAGATGGAGTTTTTTTTAATATATTTTTCTAGATCATCTCTTTTTTCCTTTGAAAGCTGTTTAGAGTCTTTTATTTTATTTTTATCAATTTTTTTTTTGAATATCACAGCTGCAGCAAAAACTGGGCCAACTAGACTTCCTCTTCCTACTTCATCTACTCCAGCAATAATTTTTTTCATTATATGGTTATTTTTAGATCATCTAGTTTTTTTCTAATTGTCTTAAGATCACTCCAGGAATATTTTTTTTGGTCTGGCTGCCTTAACAGATAAGCTGGATGAAAAGTTAAAATTGTCTGATATGTTTTTTGATTAACAATTAATTCTTTCCATTTTCCTCTCTCTTTAGAAATTTTCAAGGTTTGTCCAAATAGAGCCTCCATAGCAGTGCTTCCCATAAGTATTAATATTTTAGGATCAATTATATTTATATGTTCTCTTAAATATAAAGCATATCTATTTATCTCTGAGGTTTCTGGCTTTCTATTATTTGGCGGTCTAAAGTTTACTACATTAGTTATATAAACTTTAGGTCTTTTAATATTAATTGCATCTAGCATTTTATTTAGAAGTAAACCAGCATCTCCAACGAAAGGTTTTCCTACTTCGTCTTCTTTCTGACCAGGACCTTCACCTATAATCATTACCGGGCTTTCAGGATTACCATCACTGAATACTATTTGTTTCGCGTTTTCTTTTAGTTCACAATTAGAAATTTCTGAAATTTTTGTCTTTAATTTTTCTAGTAAAGATTGTCTATCTTTTAAACTAGGCTTATTAAAACTTCTTTTTATAGGCTGATTTTCATAAACATATTCAATTTCAAATAAATCTTTAGCATCCTTAAGAATATTGTAGTTTTGATTTTTATGTTCTATTTCCATATATTAAAATTATGTTTCTTAAAATTCTAAAAGTTTTAATTATATCCTCTATCTTTTTATATCATTCATTAGCTTATTCAAAAACTGTAGAAAATAAAAATTTCAACCATAGATATTTATCCAATTATTTTTCTGCTCTGGTATCACATAAAAATGGTGATAATAATTTAGCAATAAAATATTTTGGCAAAACAAAAAGTATACTTAGAGATTATCCTAATTATTTTGATCAATATATTAAAAGTCTTGTTTTGAGTGGAAACATAAACGAGGCTATCAATCAAATTAAATTTTTTAAATCAAATAATAAAGTTGATAACTTTCAAACAACTTTATTATTAATTGTGGATGGATTTAAAAAAAATAATTTTAAACAAATAAATAATCAATTAACTAATATGAATAGGGTATTAATCCCGAGTACATACGAGCAAATTATTTTTCAAATTTTAAAGTCTTATAATGATTTATTTATGACAAAAAAAATTTCTGAAATAGAAAATTATGGTCAATTAAGTAAAATTCTTTTAGCTTTTCAATATTGTTATTTAGACAACGAAGAAACCAATAAATACTTTGCTGACTTAATAAATGTAGATGGTGTAGACTATTCAAGATATCTATTTTTTTATTTATCAAATTTAATTAATAATAAAGAATTTGAATTAGTTAAAAAAATATCCTTAAAAATAGAACCTATTACCAGTACTCTTTTAATATTACAGTCTAAAAGCTGGATCGATCAATCAAATTTTGAAAATTTCTCAAAAATTTTTTCTTGTAAATCTGAAAATGATATTTTAGCTGAAATATTTTTTTTACTTGCAAATCTTTATTCTTCTCAAGAGGATTATGAAGCTTCTAATTTTTATTTAAACATTTCTAATTATCTAAATCCGAAATTTAAATTTAATTTGTCTTTAGTTTCTGAAAATTATGATTTAATGAATAAAAAAATAGAGTTAGAAAAAATATTAAAAAATTTTAACGAAAAAGACGGAATTTATTATTGGTATAGAATTAAAAAAGAAGGAAAAGAATTATCTTTAATTTTTTTAGAATCAAATATTAAAAATTTAAAAAATAAAGATTCAAAGATATATTTTGATCTAGGAAATATTTACAAGAGTTTTAAAGAATATGAAAAGTCAATTGAAAATTACAACATAGCTCTTAAAAAGATAAGTAAAGAATCCGACTCTTATGCAGATATTCTTTATAGAAGAGGAGGAAGCTATGAGCGAATGCAGGCTTATGAAAAAGCTGATAAGGATTTACAATTATCATTGGAATTGAGTCCTAATCAACCTTATGTACTAAATTATTTAGCATACAGTTGGTTAGAGAGAAAAATAAAAATTAATGAGTCAATGGAAATGTTATTAAAAGCATATAATCAAAGACAAGATGATCCCTATATTATTGACTCAGTAGGGTGGGCTTATTATTTAACCGAAGATTATTTATCTGCAGAAAGATATTTAAAAAATGCATTATTAATTATGCCGGAAGATCCAATTGTAAATGACCATTATGGTGATGTACTCTGGAAATTAAATATGAAATTACAAGCAAATTATTATTGGAGGGCGGCACTATCTTCAAATGAAGCAGAAGAGAGTTTAAAACATGATATTAGTAATAAATTAATATTTGGATTAAAAAATTAGTTTTGATGAAAAGCAAACTATTAAAATCTTATGCAAAAATTAATCTGTCATTAGATATTTTGGGACGAAATAAAAATAATTTACATAATATACAAAGTATAATTTCTTTCATAAACTTACACGACAGAATTTTTATAAAAAACATAAAAAGCAAAAAACATATTATTAAATTTAACGGTCTTTTTTCAAAAAACCTCAAGAATAATACTATTTTAAAATTGATACGCATCTTAGATAAAAAAAAATTATTAAAAAACAAATATAAAATTCAAGTTACAAAAAATATTCCACAAAAATCTGGTCTTGGAGGCGGCTCTATGAACGCGGCAACTATATTAGTATATCTTTTGAGAAGGGAGCAAATCTATTTGCAAGAAAATGAAATTTTAAGTATTTGCAATCAAATTGGCTCAGACGTAATGCTTGGTTTAGCTCCAAAAAATTTGATTTTAAAAAATAATGTTATTAAAAAGTTTAATAATAAGCTGGGTTTGCATACAGTTTTAATTAAACCTAAAATAGGCTGTTCAACTAAGAAAATATATGGAAAATTCAAAATTTTTTCTAAAAATAGAATAAAATTATCTAAAGGATCATTTAAAATACAATCACTTCAAAATGCTCAAAATGATTTAGAAAAACCAGCATTTAAACTTTATCCAATTTTAAGAAAATTGAAGACTTATTTATTATCTATTGAACAAGTCAAATTTGTAAGAATGACGGGCTCTGGATCAGCTATTGTTGCTTATTTTTCAAACAAAAAATCTGCTAAAAATGCGTTAAAATTATTAAAGACAAAGTTTAAAAATTATTGGAGTATTTTATCAAAAACTATATAAAGCTTTTTTTTTGTGATATATCAAAAATAATTTTGGGGCGTAGCCAAGTGGTAAGGCAGCGGTTTTTGGTACCGCCATTCCTAGGTTCGAATCCTAGCGCCCCAGCCAGTTATGATTAAATTTTTAAAAAATTTACTTAAATCAAAAAACAATACATTTATAGGTAAAGCTAATTTTCAAAAATTTATTTCAAGTAACGAGATACAGCAATTATTTGAGTCATTTAATTCTTACTCCAATGAAGCAGAAATCCGTTTTGTTGGAGGTTGTGTAAGAAAATTAATTGTTGATGAAGAAGTTGATGATATTGATTTATCAACAAATCTCAAACCACAAGATATAATTGAAGTATTAAAGAAAAATAATATTAACTTTCATGAAACAGGAATTAATCATGGCACAATCACAGCAGTTGTTAACAAAAAAATTTTTGAAATAACCTCTCTAAGAAAAGATATAAAAACTGACGGCAGACACGCCCAAGTGGAGTATACAAACGACTGGCTAGAAGATGCATCTAGAAGAGACTTCACTATAAATGCTATTTATTTAGATAAACATGGAAACCTCTTCGATCCATTTAATGGAAAAAAAGATTTAATAGATGGTTCAATTAATTTTATTGGTGATCCAACAAAAAGAATAAAAGAGGATTACCTAAGAATTTTGAGATATATAAGATTTTTCTTAGGGTACAGTAAAAAACAACATAACAAAAATGTTTTTAAAATAATAAAACAAAATCTGATTGGCTTAATACATGTATCAAAGAACAGGCAACTACAAGAATTAAAAAAGATTATCTCTATTAAAAATTTTAATAAAATAAATTCTGATAAGGTATCTAAGGAGCTATTTTTATTAATTTTCCCAGAACTCAAGCACATTAGCAGAATAGCAAAGCTGGATAATATTAGTTCTAAAATTTTAGCTGAGAAAAAGTTTGAATTTATTATTTCTTTATTTTTAATTGATAAAAGTGAAGATTGTGACTATTTTATTTATAAATATAACCTATCCAATAAAGAAAAAGATAAAATTAATTTTTTAAAATCAATATTTACTCAAGAGCTTAAAAAAGATTATTTTACTAGAGAAAATTTGTTAAAAGTTATTTTTAAACATGGAAAAGAAAATCTAATTGATATTTTAGACTTCAAAATTTTAACAAGCCTTAAAAATAAAAATATTTTTATCGATTTAAAAAATTTTTTTACTAATTTTGAAATACCAGTTATGCCAGTCAAAGCTAAAGATTTAAAAGATAAATTTAATTTAAAAGAGGGCAAGTTATTAGGGTCAATTTTAAATGAAATAGAGGAACAATGGACAAATAACAACTTTGAAATATCAAATGATCAAATTGAAATTATAGTTAAATCTAAACGTACTTAACGTCGTATATTTCAAAATTTTTTATACCATTTGGTGTTGATATTTCAGCAAGATCATTTTTATTTTTTCCAATTAATCCTTTTCCAATTGGTGATTTAAAATAAATTAATTTTTGCTTAAGATCTGCTTCATCTTTACCAACTATTTTATATATAATTTTTTCATTAGTATCCAAATTTTTTAAATATACTGTTGAACCAAATATAACTTTCCCATCGTTATCTAATTTTGTTACATCAACAACATTTGCAGTAGCAATACTATTTTCTATTTCTTGAATTCTTCCTTCATTATGAGACTGTTGTTCTTTAGCGGCATGATATTCTGCATTTTCTTTTAGATCACCGTGGGATCTGGCTTCAGCAATTGCACTAACTATTTCTGGTCTTTTTTTTTCCTTTAAAAATTTTAGTTCCTCTTTTAATTTCTCTAGACCTATAGTTGTAATTGGCTCTTTATCCATATCTATTTCAATTCCATTTAGCTAAAGGAGGCAAAGACATTAAAATCGCATCTATATTGCCACCCGTTTGTATTCCAAATTTTGTTCCTCTATCATATAAAAGATTGAACTCAACATATCTTCCTCTTTTTAAGAATTGGGTTTCTTTATCCATTTTAGTCCATTTAATTTTATTTTTTTTATCGATAATTTCATTAAATAATTTTATAAATTCTAATCCTACATCTTTTACAAAATTAAAATCTTTATTCCAATTATCTTTTTTATAATCAAAAAATATTCCACCGATGCCCCTCATTTCTTTTCTATGTGGTAAATAAAAATATTCATCGCACCATTTACTGTAATTTTTAAAATACTTTTTGTTATGTCTATCACACATAGTTTTAAGATTTTTATTAAGCCATTTTTTTAATTTATTATCTTTAAAACAGGGAGTTACATCCATACCCCCTCCAAACCATCCATGATTGGTTATTATATATCGAGTATTGAAATGCATAGCAGGCACATGAGGGTTACGCATATGCATTACAATAGAGACACCAGTCGCCCAAAATTTTGTATTTTCTTTAGTTCCTGGAATTTTACCTTTTAGTTCATTAGGAAATTTTCCATATACCTCAGAAAAATTTACTCCGACTTTATCAAAAATTTTTCCATTTTTTAATAACTTAGATACTCCACCACCTTCATTTTTTTTTTTATTTCGTAACCAGTTTTTGCTTTTAAATAAAACTTTATTATTTTCAATCTCTTCAATATTTTTACAAATAATTATTTGAAGGTTTTTAAACCATTGAGTTACAAGCTCTTGTTTTAAATTGATTTTCATTTTTAATATATGGTTTGTCTTAATGTTTCTGAAATAATTATAGCTGCTGATGTTGCAAGATTCAAAGACCTTTTATTTTCTATCATTGGTATTTTAATTTTATAATTAATAGTTTTATGTAAATTATCAGGAACACCATAGCTTTCTCTACCAAATAATAAAGTATCATTTTTCTTATATTTAAAATTAGTATAAATTTCTGTTGCCTTAGTTGTTGCTAGAATAATTCTTTGATTTTTCTTAGCTCCCTCAAAATCCTCATAACTTTTATAGAATTTAATCGAAGATATATCCATGTAATCCATAACAATTCTTTTAAACCTTGGATCTGATAAAAAAAAGCCACAAGGTTCTATAATTTCAAGTTTAACGCCAAGACATGAGCATGTCCTAATTATTGCTGCGGTATTTTGAGGTATATCTGGTTGATAAAGGGCTATTTTTGGGCCTATATAACTTGCTTTATGTGTCATTTCTGCAATAGAAAAATATATTTTTTATTATATGAAATCATGTATTAGTCAAAAGATAAAACATTTAATGTCAGATAAAAAACCAAAAAATAGAAGAGATTTTATATTTACAGCAACTGCAGCAGCAGGAGCCGTAGGAGTGGGAGCAGCAGTTTGGCCATTAGTAGACCAAATGAATCCAGATGCATCTGTAAAAGCTTTAGCAAGTACAGAAGTAGATATTAGCTCAGTTAAACCTGGACAATCAATTACAGTTGTCTGGAGAGGAAAGCCAGTTTTTATTAAAAGAAGAACCAAAGAAGAAATTGACAAAGCAAGATCAGTATCTTTAGATCAATTAAAACATCCTGAAAAAGATGAAGATAGAGTTAAAAACCCAGAGTGGTTGGTTATGCTTGGTATTTGTACACATCTTGGATGTGTTCCTTTATCCGATAAAGGTGAATATGATGGTTGGTTTTGTCCATGTCATGGATCACATTATGATACCTCTGGAAGAATAAGAAAGGGTCCAGCACCTATAAATATGGAAATTCCAGAGTATGTTTTTTTAAATGAGAGCACAATTAAGATTGGATAAAAAATATTCATATGAGCGATAATAATTACACACCAAACTCAAAAATAGGAAAGTGGTTTAACGACAGGTTGCCATTATTAACGCTTGCGAACCATTTAACAGATTATCCAACTCCCAAAAATTTAAACTATTGGTGGACATTTGGAGGGATATTAACTTTTTGTCTTATAACGCAAATTATAACAGGACTTGTCTTGGCTATGCATTATATTGCTGACACCAAGTTAGCTTTTGCCAGCGTTGAACATATTATGAGAGATGTAAACTACGGATGGTTAATTAGGTACGTTCATGCAAATGGTGCATCAATGTTTTTCTTAGCAGTTTATATCCATATCTTTAGATCTTTATTTTATGGATCGTATAAATCTCCAAGAGAAATTATTTGGATACTAGGTATAATTATCTATCTCTTGATGATGGCAGCAGCGTTTATGGGTTATGTTCTTCCTTGGGGTCAAATGAGTTATTGGGGAGCAACAGTTATTACTAATTTGTTTAGTGCAATCCCATTTATTGGGGAAGGGATTACGACTTGGCTATGGGGAGGCTACTCAGTTGATAATCCAACTCTAACAAGATTTTATGCCCTTCATTATTTAATTCCATTTTTAATATTAGGTTTAGTGGTACTTCATATTTGGGCATTACACGTTCCAGGAAATAATAATCCAGCGGGAATTGAAATAAAAAAACCATCTAATGATACTGTGCCATTCCATCCGTACATAGTAGTAAAGGATGCATTCGCACTATTGCTATTTCTAATAGTATTTGCATTTTTTGTTTTTTATACACCAAATATTTTAGGACATGCAGATAATTATATTGAGGCAAATCCACTTGTAACTCCAGCACATATAGTTCCTGAATGGTATTTGCTACCTTTTTATGCAATACTAAGATCAGTGCCAGACAAATTAATGGGTGTAATTGCAATGTTTTCTGCAATTTTAATTCTAGCAGCTTTACCTTGGCTTGATACTTCTAAGGTTAGATCTGCAATATTTAGACCGCTTTACAAGCAGTTCTATTGGATCCTTGTGATTGACGTTTTAATTCTAGGTTACGTGGGAGCAATGCCCGCAGAGGGATTGTATTTACTTATAGCTAGAATAGCTACTGCATATTATTTTATACATTTTTTAATAATTCTTCCAGTTTTGGGTTTAACAGAAAAAACCAATCCAATCCCTTTGAGTATTTCGGAACCAGTTTTGGCAGGATCAGCAATGGCAACAAAAAGTTTAGAGAAAGATAAAATTGAAAATAATTTAAAGAGTCTTGGGTGAAAAAAATAGCAAATATATTAATATTAATTATATCAATATTACTAATTCAAAATCATTCATTTTCGGCAGAAACACACAAATTTTTAAAAACGGAGTGGACATTCAAAGGTCTTTTTGGAAAATACGACAGAGCTTCTTTACAAAGAGGATATCAGGTTTATACAGAAGTTTGCGCAGCTTGCCATTCGATGCAATACTTGAGTTATAGAAATCTTGCTGAACCAGGTGGGCCTGAGTTTTCAGAACAAGAAGTAAAAGTCATAGCTGCAAGTTTCGAAGTACTAGATGGTCCAAATAGTGATGGAGAAATGTTTATGAGACCTGCTAAATTATCTGATAAATTTGTTATGCCATATGATAACGTTGAAGCTTCAAAGGCTGCAAACGGAGGAGCTTATCCACCAGATATGTCAGTTTTGGCAAAAGCTAGAAAGGGCGGAGCAGATTATATTTATTCTCTTCTTCTAGGATACGACGACCCTCCAGCTGACATCAAATTAGATGATGGGGTGTATTATAATAAATATATGTATGGAAATAAAATAAAAATGTCAGCACCTCTATCGGATGACCTAATTGAATATAGTGATGGAACTAAAGCTACAAAAGAACAAATGGCAAAAGATATAACAACCTTTTTAATGTGGTCTGCGGAACCTCATTTAGAAACAAGACATAAAACCGGTTTTAGAGTTATTGTTTATTTAATTATACTTTCAATACTTGTATATTTTACTATGAAAAAGATATGGTCACGTGTTGAAACGAAAGTTTAACACATCACCATCTTTAACAATATATTCTTTACCTTCTAATCTCATTTTGCCATTATTTTTTGAATTCAACCATCCCTCGTTGTCTATAAAGTCTTGATATGAAATAGTTTCTACTTTTATAAATCCTTTTTCAAAGTCAGTATGAATCTTCGCTGCAGCTTTGGGAGCCAAACATTGTTTATTAATAGTCCAGGCTCTAGACTCCTCAGGACCTGAGGTAAAAAATGTCTCAAGATTTAATAAATTATACCCTTTTTTTGCGAGTGTTTTTATACCAGCTTCTTTTATTCCAAGTAGATCCATAAAATTTTTCTTTTCTTGATCACCTAATGAGTTGAGTTGATTTTCAATTTCTGCTGAAATAATTATTGTATCTTTGTCACTAAACTTTTCGATAAATTTCTGTGTATATTTATTTCCGTTTGCAATACTTTCTTCATCTACATTACAAACATATAAATTTGGTTTTAAAGACAATAATCCACTCATTTCTATTTCTTTCTTTTCATATAAATTCCATATTTCATAAATATTTTTTTCATTATTGATATAATTTAACGCTGTTTCCAATAATTGAATTTGTTCGTCAGAAATATTTTTTTTATTTTTTTTGTCCAACCTTTTTTGAATAGATTCAATATCAGCCAATTTCATTTCAGTTTGAATAATTTCTAAATCTCTAATTGGATCTACATTGTCATTAACATTTTGTATATCATCAGAGTCAAAACAACGTAGCATATGGATAATTGCATCTACCTCCCTAATATGCGATAAAAATTTATTCCCTAATCCCTCTCCCTTAGAAGCTCCTTTAACCAAACCAGCTATGTCAACAAAAGAAATTGTAGTATAAATTTTTTTTTTTGAGTTTGATATATTTGTTAAGTTATCCAATCTTTCATCAATCACAGGAACAATTCCTAAATTGGGATCAATTGTACAAAATGGAAAATTTTCTGCTTGAGCTTTGTTAGAGTTTGTTAGAGCATTGAACAAAGTTGATTTACCAACATTTGGCAATCCAACTATTCCACATTTAAAACCCATGGTTAATTATTTATCTTACTTGAAAATAAATCGAGTTTTTTGTCAATTAACAAGCTTAAAGACTCAACTATTTTTTTTGAAATTTCTTTGAGTTGAATTTTTTCATCGTCGCTAAAATCACCTAAAACAAAATCATTAACTTTAATTTTGTCTGGCTTTCCAATTCCGATTCTTACTCTTGAGTATTCTTTTCCAATAAACTTATCTAATGATTTAATTCCGTTATGTCCAGC
>CACGOM010000009.1 GCA_902574705.1 uncultured Pelagibacteraceae bacterium
GGAGAAAATAAAATAACTCAACTATCATTATTGAGCACAGGATCAAATAATTAGTATGAAAAAAGTTAGTTTTACAGAAATGAAACATGGAACTAAGGAAGATTATCTATTCTTAGATAAACATGAGAGAAAATATGCAGGAGAAACTGCAGATAGAATTCTTAAATTTATGTCAGGTCTAAACGAAACCCTTGAAGGTTATCAAGTGTCAAGACTTGAGCATTCTCTTCAAAGTGCGACTAAAGCTTTTAAGAATGGAGAAAGCGAAGAAATGGTTGTCGCAGCACTACTTCACGATATTGGAGATGAGCTAGCTCCAATGAATCATTCAGAATATGCGGCCGCAATTTTAAAACCTTATGTGACTGAAAAAATACATTGGATAATTAAAATGCATGGTTTGTTTCAGACGTATTACTATGCCCATCATTTAGGTGGGGATAGATATAAAAGAGAACAATTCAAAGATCACAAATATTACCAAGCTACAATAGATTTCTGTGAAAATTATGATCAAGGATGTTTTGATCCTAATTATAAATCATTACCCCTTGAACACTTTGCTCCAATGGTAAAAAGGATTTTTTCAAGAAAACCTTATACATTTTAAGTTATAATAAAAAATATTATGAAAAACATATTAAAGAATGAGAAGAGTCCGTATCTAAAACAACATAAAGATAATCCTGTTAGTTGGCTAGCATGGAACAAAGAGAGTTTAGAAAAAGCTAAGATAGAAAAAAAACCAATATTCTTAAGTGTTGGATATGCAAGCTGTCATTGGTGTCATGTTATGGCTCATGAAAGTTTTGAAAATAATGAAACTGCAAAAATTATGAATACAAACTTTATAAATATAAAAGTTGACAGAGAAGAAAGGCCAGATCTAGATTTTATATTTCAAAAAAGTTTAGCAATTTTGACTGGAGCACAAGGAGGCTGGCCTCTTTCAATGTTTTTAGATGAAAATGCAGTTCCATTTACTGGTGGTACTTATTTTCCTCCAAAAGAACTTCATGGAAGACCTAGCTTTAATAGTGTCTTAGAAAATGTATCAAAAGTATACAGGGAAAATAGAGACAAAATTTTAAATCAAGCAACACAAATGAAAGAAGTTTTTAGAAATCTTAACCAAAAAAACTCTGTCCTTAAACAAGACTTAGAACCATATGTTGAAAAAATAATAAATTATACAGATGAAATTAATGGAGGTTTTAAGGGTGCTCCAAAATTTCCACAGTTTTATATTTTTGATACAATTCTTCACTTTTATAAAAAAACAAATAATAAAAAATATCTAGATGTTGTAGAAAAATTATTACTAAGTCTTTCTTCGAAAGGTATCTATGATCATTTAGAGGGTGGAATTTCAAGATACACTGTAGATGAAAAATGGATAGTTCCTCACTTTGAAAAGATGTTATATGATAATATTCAGTTTGTAAATTTGCTAAATAATTATTTAAGCAACATAGAAAGTAATTACTTAAAACAGAAATTAAAACAAACAATTAAATTTATTAACTCTGAATTTTTAGTAAAAAATAGTTTGCTTGGTTCTGCTTATGATGCCGATAGTGATGGAATTGAGGGAAAGTATTATGTTTGGAAATATCAGGAATTAAAAGATATTTTAGGTAGTGAATTAGACTTACTTAAAAATAAGTACCAAATATCAGAAGAAGGAAATTTTGAAGGATCAAATATTTTAGTTGAAACTATAAAGCCAACTATCAGCCATAACCCAAAAATTTTAGAAATAGAGCAAAAGCTCTTAGAAATCAGAAAAAAAAGGAACAAACCTTTTTTTGATGATAAATCACAAACTGATTTAAATGCATTTTGGATATATGTAAATTTATACTCGTCAATAATACTAAATGATAAATCTTTACTAGAAAAATCAAAAGAAAATATTGAAAATCTTAACCAGATTTATGAAAATAAATTGTTCCATTGTTACAATGATAACAAGCAAATTGACGTTTTTTTAGAAGATTATGTTTATTTTTCATTGCTTTTATTAAGCAACTATGAGTTTACAAAAAATCAATCTTCATTAGAAAAATGTAAAATGTTAATGGATGAGGCTTGGAGTAATTTCTTTAATTCTGATGAGAAGGTTTTGCAAAAGAACAAAGTTAAATCTAACGACCTGTTTGTAGAACCTATTGATCTTAATGATAATAATATACCGAACGGAAATAGTATTTATTTGTTTGTGTCTAATAAATTGAATAATATTGTTCCTGAAAATAAATGGCACGAAAGAATTGATATATTATCTAAATCTTTTCATTCACATATAAACTCAAATTTTACTCAAATGTTTAGTTACATTAAAATTTTAGATATATGTGAAGATAACATTTCAGTAACAATTAATTCGAATAATTCTGATACTATTGAAAAAATTAGAGAACAAACGATTAAAAAATTTATGGATAAAGCTACAATTATATATAAAGAAGATAGTAGTGAAGATTATTTTATAATTTGTAAGAAACAAACATGTTCACCAAAATTGATAAATTTGGAAGAGGTAGAAAATTATTTTAAAAATTTATGATAACAAAAGAAAGTTTTATAAATTATTTCATATCTGGCATTAAAGATAAAAATAATTGTGGAGTTGGTATTGAACATGAAAAATTTGTATTTTCAGAAAATAAAAGAGTTGATTATCAATCTATATTAAATTTATTTCAGGAACTTTATGAATTTGGCTGGGAACCTGTAAGAGAAGGCGCCAATACAATAGCGCTTAGGAAAGGAAATAAAAATATCACTTTAGAGCCGGGAAATCAGATCGAATTATCTGGTGAAAAATTAAGAAGTATCCATCAAACTTGTGGTGAGTCTCAAGAATACTTATTTGAATTAAATCAATCATTAAAAAAGTTAAAATTAAACTTAATTAGCTCTGGATTTGACCCAATATCTAAAATTGAAGAAGTTCCATCTAATCCAAAAAATAGATATGGGCTAATGACTAAAATAATGCCGCTTTTTGGGAAGTTAAGTTTAGATATGATGTATAGAACGTGTGGTACTCAAATAAATATTGATTACACTTCTGAAAAAGATTTTAGTAAAAAATTTTTTGTAGCTAATAGATTGGTTCCAATCACTATAGCTCTATTTGCAAATTCAGGGATTGTTGAAAAAAATAAGAGTGGTTACTTGTCTTATAGATCTTATGCTTGGCAAAATACTTATAGGGGTGGCTTACCAAAAATATTTTTAGAAAATATGGATTTCGAAAAGTATGCAGATTTTAGTTTAAATTACCCGATGCTTTTCATAAAAAGAAAAGACAAATATATAGATGCTAAAAATAAAACATTTCAAAATTTTATAGATGGCGATATTGAAAAAGTTTCTCCAAAAGAGGATGATGTTGCTGATCATTTAAGCACAATCTTTACCGAAAATAGATTAAAAAAATATATAGAAATTCGTTCTATGGATGCTTGTGGATGGGATTGCTTGTGCGCTGGTCCTGCATTTTTTATTGGATTATTGTATGGAAACCTTGATGAAGTATTCGATATTGTAAAAAGGTGGAACATAGATGAGATAATCTCAGCCTATAGGGAGTCACCAAAAAATGGTTTGAAAACAGTTATGGGAAAAAAATCAATTTTGGATTGGTCTAAAGATTTGTTTGAAATATCAAAAAAAGGTTTGGAAAATAGAAATGAATTAAATACCAAAAAACAAAATGAAGTTAAGTTCTTAAATCATATTAAAACTATTATTGATACCAGTAGTACTAATGCAGAAGCAATTATAGCTAGATATCAAAAAGATAAAAATTTCTTTAATATAAATGAAAAATAAAATTGTAGCCATCCAAGGAGATAATTTAAAAAAACTTAATTATAATAATGATACAACGATATTTTTAGCGTACGAAGCCCAAAAACAAGGATCTAAAATTTTCTACTATGAGCCAAAAAATATATTTATTAAAAATAACCAAATATATGCAGATGGAAACTTTTTAAAAATTTTTAATCGCAAAAAATTTTATAAAGTACTTAGTCAAAAGACAATAAATTTAGAAAAGTCTAGTTATTTACTTGTAAGACAAGACCCTCCCTTTAATATGAATTATATAACAACAACTTATTTTTTGGATAGGTTAAAGACTGTTAAAATAATAAATAATCCAACATCAATTAGAAGTATATCTGAAAAATTATATTCTTATGAATTTAAAAAGTTTATGCCACCAACAATCTTTACATCAAGAATTTCAGATGTAATTAGTTTTGTAAAAAAAAATAAATTATCAATAATTAAACCTATAAATGGCCATGGCGGAAACAATATTAAGCTTTTAAAGGGAATAATTAAAAAGAAAATATTAACACAATACTTAAAAATACATGGTTATGTTATGTGTCAAAAATTTTTAGTCGGAATTGTGAATGGAGATAAAAGAGTTTTAATAATTAATGGTAAAGTTGCGGGATCATTCTCAAGAGTTCCAAAGAAAGGATCTTTTTTGAGTAATTTGAGTAAGGGAGGAATGGTTAGCGCTTCAAAACTTACAACAAAAGAAAAATTGATATCAAATATAATTGCAAAAAAATTAAAAAAAGATGGAATTTTTTTTGCAGGTATAGATTTTATATCAGAAAAGCTTAATGGTGATATTAATGTTACTTCCCCAACAGGATTAAAAAATTACTTTGACTTAACTGGTATTAATTTGGCAAAAATATTTTGGAAAGAAATTAGAAAATGAATAATTTAACTAATCAACAAAAGGGTTCTTTGATGGCATTTGTGGCTGTGATGTTTATAACTCCAGACTCTCTTTTTATAAGACTATCAAATTTAGAAACTTGGGGATTGGTATTTTACAGAGGAGCAATACCCTTTGTTGTTGTATTGCTTGGAATGTTGATTATTTATAGATTAAGTTTTTTTAAACAACTTATAGGTAATTCTTTCTATGGCGCAGCTTATATAGTTACTTTTTCCCTAACTAATATAACTTTTGTATTATCTATTCAAAACACAAATGTTGCAAATACTTTAGTGATGATTGCATTGGCGCCAATGCTTTCTGCAATTTTTGGATCTATATTTTTAAAGGAGAAACAAGACAAAAATACTATTGTTGCAATCGTAATTACATTTTTAAGTGTATTATATATCTTTTATGACTCAATAAAGATTGGAAATATTTTTGGAGACGTATTAGGTTTTGTTACTGCGGCAGGATTAGCTGCTGGTGCAACTATTATTAGGGCTGGAAAAGAAGTTAGTCTCGTTCCATCTGCAGTAGTTGGTAAACTGGTTGTCGCATTAGTTGCATTATTTTTTATTGATAACTTCGAATTAAAAAATAATGATATTTATATTATACCAGCTATGTGTATACTTTGCGTTGCAATACCTTTTGTTTTGGTAACAATTGCACCAAGATATATTACTGGTGCAGAAGTTAATCTTTTCTTTTTATTAGAAACTATTTTTGGTCCAATTTGGGTTTGGTTGATAATTAAAGAACAGCCCTCTTTAGAAACTATTCAAGGTGGAGCTGTTATCATTCTTACAATTGCAGTCCATTCTTTCTTGGCCATTAAAAAAACACAATTAAAATCTAATTAGCCGTCAATTTATTTATATGCAAAAAGAAGTTAAAAAATCCTGGGCCTTATTCCTTGGTATAGGAACAATGATGATCGCACATGGTCTTCAAATGCAAATCATGGGCATTAGATCTGTGTTGGAAGATTTTAGTGTTCTTACTACAGGTATTTTTATGTCAGGATATTATGTTGGATATTTTATAGGATCTAAAACAACACCTAATTTGGTTCAAAAAGTTGGACATATAAGAGTGTTTGCAGCTTTTGCTTCTTTAGCATCGCTTAGTGCATTAGTTGCTGTAGCATACGTAAATCCATTCATGTGGACAATAAGCAGATTTATAACTGGAATTAGTTTAGTCAGCTGCTACGTTGTCTCTGAAAGTTGGCTGAATGATAGAGCAACAAATAAGAATAGAGGGCAATTGTTATCTGCTTACATGATAGTTCTTTATTTAGGATTATCAATTGGAATGCTATTATTAAACGTCAGCGAACCTAGAGCATATGAGCCTTTTATCTTGGTATCTGTATTATTATCTTTGGCTTTAGTGCCAATACTTTTAACAAAAAGACCTGCTCCAAAATTTAAAAAAATTGGAACAATTAGTGTTAAAGAACTTTATGAAATATCTCCTTTAGGGTCAGTAAGTTCTTTTGCAACTGGTATGATTCATGCTGCGTTTTTTTCCCTTATATCTGTATATGCAACAAAAGCAGGTTTTACTCTTCTTGAAACATCAGTTCTTTTATTTATTGCAACAATTGCTGGGGTTATCGGTCAAGGTCCAATCGGATATTTTTCAGATATGTATGATAGAAGAAAAGTAATAGTGTTTACAACTTTTGCAGGTTCTGCTTTAGCATTTTTATCAATTTTATCATCTAGTGATCCTTTACAAAATACTTATTACATGAATGAATTTTCATTTAAAAAAATTTTATTTTTTTTATTTGTTGGTGGTTACACATCCTTATGTTTGCCACTATTTTCACTAAACCTTGCACATACTAACGACTTTGTGCCCAAGGAAAAATTTGTAGCAGCTGGCGGAGGTCTACAATTAATTTTTGGAATAGGTGCAATTAGTGGACCTATTATTTGTTCAGTATTCATAGGATGGTTTGATTTAAATGGTTTTTTTATTTTTCTTATTTTAATTCATGCTTTTATAGGAATTTTTGGATTATACAGAATGAGAGTAAGAGAAACAGCAGAAAATCCAGATTCTACATTTACTCCAATGCCTGCAACCATTACTCCTGCTGGATTAGAGTTAGATCCAGATACACCAGATACATTAAATAATGATTCAATTGAGACCGATAAAATTTAATTGTTATCAATTTTTAATTAATAATATTATTTAAAGTGCTATAGTTTAATAATTTTATGACAGTTGATCGAAATTATATTAATGTTCATTATAATTTATAAACTAAAATATTATAAAAATATAAATGGAAGAAAATAACAAAATTTTTATTTGGTCTCCATTCGCGTCAAAAATAGGTACAGTAAAAAATGTAGTAAATTTCACTAGTGGTTTAGCAAAGTATTCGAAAAAAAAGCAGTTTAATATTTCCTTTATTAACTCCTTTGGTGAATGGAATTTTTTCAAAAAAGAATTGAAAGATAAAAAATTTAATTTTTATGATTTTTTTTATTCAAATAGATTTTTAAATTGGAAAAAAGATGGTTTTATAAAAAGTAGACTGTTTTATATTATAATTTTTTTATTTTCATTTTTTCCTTTAATAAGATTATTAAAAAATGAAAAACCCCAATATTTATTTTGCTATCTAATTACTTCTTTGCCCCTAACTTTATTTTTTTTATTTAAATTTAAAACAAAACTTGTTCTAAGTATAGCAGGTCAACCAAGACTAAATTTTTTAAGGAAATTTTTTTGGAAAATGATATCAAAAAAAGTATCACATATAATTTGTCCTTCAGACGAACTAAAAAAGAATTTAATAAAGCTAAATATATTTAATGAAGAAAAAATATTTGTTATTCAAGACCCGCATCTAAGCATCAAAAAAGTAAATATTTTAAAATCTGAGATAATTAAAGAAGATTATTATAAAAGTAATAAAATAATAATATCTATAGGAAGACTCACTAAACAAAAAAATTTTACTTTTCTAATAAATAATTTTTCAGAAATTCATAAAAGATATAGTAATTTTAAATTAATAATCATTGGAGATGGGGAAGAAAAAGAAATGTTATTAAGATTAATTAAGAAATTGGATTTAGAAGAGCATGTAAAAATATTTGAATATAAAGAAAACATTTATAATTATTTAAATTCCTCAAACTACTACGTTTCTACCTCCGAATGGGAAGGTTCTAGTTTGGCAATGATTGATGCAGCTGTTTTAGGTATACCGATACTTTGTAGCGATTGTCCGACTGGTAGAAAAGAATTTATTGGAGATGATGAGCGTGGTTATTTATATTTACAAAATAACTCAAAAGATTTTTTGTTTAAATTTGACAATATGGTCAATGAAGAAGCCGAATTGTTATATAGAAAATTAGTAAAAGCTAAAAAGGCAAGTAGAAAATTTACCCATTTTAATCATTTTTTGAATTTTAGAAAAAATATATTAAAAGAAATCTAAAAAAAACAATTTTTAGTTGAACTCAAAATAGTCACTGTAATTTTTAAATTTTAAAAAAGCATCATTGAAAAAAATTAAATTCTTTGATCAAATTAAAAAAATACAAATTAATAATATAATGAGTAAACTAAAAAAAAGAAATAACAAAGATAGATCAAACGGATTAACACTAGCATCCTCTAATTTAAAAAAAGTATTTAGTAATTTTAAAAAAAATAAAGAACAACAAAGAATTAAACAATTAAAGTCAAAGAATTTGGCAGAGAGCAATCAAATTCTAAAAGATAGGAAAGAATTGAGATTGTGGGAAGAAAGATTGAGTAAAGAAAGTTATAAATTAAAAATTCGAGATGAAGAAATTAGACTAAAAGAAAAAGAGATTAAGTTAAAAGAGGAACAACAAAAAATTGAAAATAAAAGATTAGTTAGAAAAGACGAAGATTTGGGTCAAATTGATAGAGATTTAAGGTTAAAAGAAAAAGAATTAAAGCTAAAAAGTGAGGAACAATTTAGGAAAGACATAGATTTAAAGGCAAGAGAAGAAGAGCAAAATAGAAAAGAAAGCAAAGAAAAAAGGAAAAAAGAAAAATTTTTAAAAGAGATGATGATCAAAGAAGAAGAAAAACTTAAATTGGAAAACATAAAACTTAAAGAATGGGAAGAGAAATTTGATAGAGAGCAAAAAATGAAGGAACAACTAGAAGTTCTCAAAGAACAAAGATTAAAACAACGAGAATTAACAGAGTTGAATTTAACTAATAACGAAAACGATATTAACACTGAATTAAGCACTAAACTTGAAAATTTTGATGTAGATAAAACATCTGAACATTAAATTAAAAATTAACTATTTTCTAGACTAGGTAAATAAAGTAAAATTTTTGTATTTAATGAACAAAGAAAACGCAAGTAAACTCTGGAAAATTATTCAGGAAGCTGGCGATTATTTGGTTGGACAATTACCAAATCATCCAAATCATCCAAAAGGTAGAAATCCATATGCCCATGTAGCTATCTGCGTTAAAGATAAATTTAATGCAAGTTATAAAGATATACCCGACGACAAGTTTGATAAAGTTATAAGTTATATTGAATTTTTAAAACAAAATCCAAGTTAGGGTTGTTTTGGAAAATAATCTTTTAAATTGCCTTCTCTATAAACATCAGCAGTACAACAGTGAAGTCCTCCTCCAAATGCGTAAGCATCTCTAAGTTCTACAGGAACAACTTCCATTCCTAATTTATCTAATTGCTCAGCTTGATAAATTTCACTTTTTTCAACACATACTGTCTTAGGATCCAAAACTAAAACATTCATTGACAACCAAACAGATGAATAACATAAAGCTGGTGGAGAATTATGAGCTGGCTGAGCTGAGTCCACTATCTTCCATCCATTATCTTCGAATAATTTTCTCTGTTCTTTTGGCAATCTTCTTTGAGGATTATTTATGATTAAACCTTCTTTAATTGGGGTAAAAGTTGCATCAATATGAATAGGATAAGGGTCACCTGGGAAATTAACAGCATGGACTCTATGATCTTTGTAGTGTCTTTTTATCCAATCAATACCTTTTAAATTTGTAGTAAATCCGTGTTGTACGACCAAATCTTTACCAAATCTCAAAATGTCTGCTGCATCGAATAATGGCTCCTCTTCTGTTGTTACAAAAAACTTTTTTTCTGTCCATTCTAATCTTTTTTGAACTCCAATTTTTTCCGATAGATAATCTTTTCTGTAATCAGCATCAGTTAATCTTGGTTTTGGAGCAGCTTCATGCCTCATGTTGGGGTCTTCGTTATAATATTTTTTTAATAAAGGTCGATAACACAGATATTCAAACCATCTACATCTATAACTCATTGTTGCTTCTAAAATTTCATTTCCTACTGTCAAAAGAACATCTCTTGGAGGCATGCAGCCAAACATTGTTTCTGCTTTCCAGTCTGGAGTTGAGGTTTGTTGGTTGAAATCAATTGGTGTTGGTCGATCAACTCTTATTCCACGTTTTTCTAACATGGATGAAAAGTTGTCTAAAAGTTCATTTGCTTTATCAACAGTATCTTTAGTTCTTGGTCCATACTGACCTCTCATATCAGAGTCTTCTGGAACTTTTGCATCTAACGCTGGTTCAGGTGCAGGAATACAAGTTCCATCTGCCCTTCCAACAATTACATGTTTTAAAGGATCCCACTCATTCCAACTATTAACTTTTGCTTTTTCTGACATTTAATTTTTAATTATATTTTTTTCAGGTCCAAATGGGAATTTGGTAATATTTTCAGCACCTTTTTCAGTGATTACTAAGATATCATGCTCTCGATAACCGCCCGCACCTGGTTTTCCTTCTGGTATCATTATCATTGGTTCCATAGATATAACCATATTTTTCTCAAGTACAGTATCAATATCCTCTCTGAGTTCTAAACCTGCCTCTCTTCCATAAAAATGAGAAAGCATTCCAAATGAGTGGCCATAACCAAAGGTTCTATATTGAAGATATCCGAGTTGAGCAAATAAATCGTTTAATTCCTCACAAATTTCTGAACACTTAATGCCGGGTTTTATTAATTCTAAACCTCTTTTATGAACTTTAACATTGGCCTCCCAAGCTTTAAGGGAGTCATCGTCTATTTCTTCAACAAATAATGTTCTCTCTAAAGCAGTATAATAACCTGATATCATCGGAAAAGTATTTAATGATAATATGTCTCCTTTTTTCAAAGCTCTATTTGTTTTGGGATTATGTGCACCATCTGTATTAATTCCTGATTGAAACCATACCCACGTGTCCATGTATTCTGCATTTGGATATATTTTTACAATCTCTCTTTCCATTCTATCTCTTCCAGCAATAGCTATTTCAATTTCTGTTTGTCCTGGTTTTATATGTTTTACGATTTCTTCTGCTCCTAAATCTGCGATTCTTGCTCCATTTTTAATAATTTCTATTTCTTCATCAGATTTAATCATTCTTATTTTCATTAAATGATCTGCAATATTTTTAAATAGTGAATTAAAAAATATAGAATTTAATTTATCTTTTATATCTAAAGTTATATGGTCATTTTCAATGCCAATGTTTTTTGGAGGATTGTCTCTACCTATAATTGATACGATTGCTCTTAGAAAATTATCTCGTTTCCAGTCTGTATAAATAACGTTATCACAATGTGATCTTCTCCATGGTTGACTTGCATCAATATTGGCAGAGATTGTTACAATTTTTTTTTGAGTTACTACGCATCCATAAGGTCTGCCAAATGAACAATAAATAAATCCCGTATAGTAAGCTATATTATGCATTGATGTTAAGATTACCATGTCCATACCTTGTTCAGACATAACATCTCTTAGTTTCTTTAATCTATTTTGGTATTCTTTTTCTGTGAATGGTAGTTTTACTTTTTCACCATTCTTTAATTCGAAAAAATCTGGTCTTTCCATATTAATTTAATTCAGCCCAATAAATCTTCTATTGGATCTAATTATTAAACTATAATAGATAATTGAAAGAAATATAAAAAACCCTCCAATTATAGTACTTTGTGTCGGAACTTCATTAATTCCTAAAAAAGGTAACCACACCCAGAAAATACCACCTATTACTTCAGTTAAAGATAAAAGTGTTAGTTCAGCTGCAGGTATATGTTTTGATCCAATTGAATATAAAATCAAACCAAGACAAACTAAAGTTCCATGTGTAGCAAACAGAGCATGATTTTTTCCAGTAGATAAGAAAGTCAAATCATTAACAATGATCATTATCCCTGAAAAAATACAACAAAATAAGCCAGCTATAGAAACTGTTGTAAATTTTGGTGTTTCTTTTCGCCATCTTAATGTTATTGAAAAAACTGCAAAACCTATTGAGGAAAGAAGTCCAAAAACGAGACCGAAGATAGTATTTTGACCAGTATTATCAATTGACATTATCAAGATTCCAACTGCAGCTATTGATATTGAAACCCAAACATTGGCAGAAATAGTTTCTTTTAAAAACATAAAACCTAATAATGCGGTTATAAAAGGCATGGCCGCTAAACATAGCAATGTAACAGCCGCTGAAGTGTTGGTTATTGAATAAATAAAAGAGATCATTGCAATTCCAAGTCCAACACCACCAATTAATCCAGAGATACCAACTTTTTTATAATTCACTAAAAATTCTTTTCCCTCTTCTAGATATAAAAATAAGTTTAAGATTATAAAAATGACAATACCTCTAGTAAATAAATACTGCCAAGGCACTTGCTGAGCTCCATCAATATGTCTAACTACATAAGGACCAAATGACCATAAAAGGCCGGCTATTAATACTATAGGAATTGCAACTTTTGCATCTTTTATATCGAGCATGCCAATTTCTATTATTTATTAATTTTTTTAACAACAAAATTAATTTTAAAATTATAAAAAATTAACACCAAAAGTTGTATAGCAATCAATCAGATCGCCCTTTTTAAAGCGGGCCTGTCCATATTTGAAATGTCCCCACATATTTGATTTGGTTAAAGGTTTTATTTTAAATGATTCTTGACCTTTTAAAATTTCAAATTCAGCATATCCTTTTTTTGAAATTTTTATTTTTCCTTTTATAAATCGTGTGAAATCTTTTTTCTTTTCAAAATTATTTACTAATTTTGCTTTAATGGGGGTGTTGCCTAAATAACTAAGACACTTAAATATAAATGGCAAAACGAAAAATCTAAAACATGCGGCAGTAGATATAGGATTCCCTGGTAATCCAAAAAAGACAGTATTTGAATTTAGTTTTGAAAATAATATTGGTTTTCCTGGTCTTATTTTTACACCTTTAAAGTATTTTTTTTGGTTTAGTTTTTTAATTATTCTTGGAACATAATCATATTTACCCGCAGAGACAGCTCCGATAGTAATAATTATGTCTGTATTATTTTTTATATTTTTATTTAATTCTCTTAAAAATTTTTTTTCATCATTATCTCTTAAGATTGATTTTTCATTAATTTTTAAAGGTAATATTTTTGAAAAAGACTTAATATAACTACCATTTGAATTTCTTACTTTCCAATTAGGAATTATTTGATTATTTGATATTTCGTTACCAGTAGCAAAAAAAACAATTTGAATTTTTTTGTGAACCTGAATCTTTCTTATACCTAAAGTTTTTAAAGCTAAAATATCCGAAGGTTTTATTAAATCTCCTTTTTTCAAAACTATTTGACCTTTTTTATAATCACTACCTGCAAATCTTAGATTATTAAATTTTGATATTTTTTTATTAATAACTAAATAATTGCTATTTTTAACATTTATTAAAGTTGATTTTTCGTAAGGAATAATTGTATCAAAAGGTTTATTAATTATTGCGCCTGTCATTACTTCAATACATGAGTTTTTTGGAATTTTTTTAATTTTTGGATTGTCTCCAGCTGCAATTATTTTTAATATTTTTAATCTAATTTTATTATTTTTATTTGCATTTTTGGTTTCTTTGGAGTTAATAGCAAAACCATCAAAGGCACTATTGTTTGCAGCAGGATAATCAAATTTACAATAAATATTTTTGGAACAAATTCGGTATAAAGAGTCTTTAGAAAAAATAGTTTCCGATTTTATCGAAAGATAAGATTTGTTTAATTTTTTAATTGCTTCCTTATACGAAATCATTTTTTGTTATATATCTTTTCTGCTAGGGCTAGCTCTTCCTTTGTATTTATATTTAAAAACTCATTTTCATTTTTTATATTTTTTTCAATTAAACTACAGCCAATTTTATCAGCCCACAAATCAACCTTTCTAAAATTATTATTAATGTCTTCTTCTAAAGTTTTCTCTAAACTTACTGACCACGTGCCAAAAATATTATGTCTTTGATGCTTATCCTTGATAAAAAAAATCTTTTCCTTTGTAGAAATTGTTTTTTTCTATCATTGTCTCAATAATTTTTTCATCAAAAAATGGAGTGTCACATGGGAAAGTCATTATCCAATTATAATTTTTATTTTTTTTTGCAAACTTTATTGCTGACAAAACACCAACCAGTGGGCCCAAATGTCCATCAATACAATCTTTGATAACGCTAATTTTTGATTCATTTATTCTCAATTTT
The DNA here is from genome assembly GCA_902574705.1 of uncultured Pelagibacteraceae bacterium. GTDB lineage: Bacteria > Pseudomonadota > Alphaproteobacteria > Pelagibacterales > Pelagibacteraceae > Pelagibacter. Next base: position 14,336 of record CACGOM010000009.1, read on the forward strand.
CTATCATTTGAAACAATTAAAATTTCATTAAAATATTTACTCAATTTATTAATTACATGGTCGATTAATTTGGAATTTGATAAATTAGATAAAGACTTATTACTGCCAAATCTTGACGATTTGCCGCCTGCTAAAATGACGCCTAAAATATTGTGCTCTTTCATTAAAAGAAATATAAATCAAATAATTTTTTAATTAAAGTTTTATAAATGGATATTGAAATTCTACAAATAGCTGCTGACACAAAAAATAATAAAAAAATTAAAAATTTTACTCATAAATCAAAATTTAAAAGTCAATTATGTGGTGATGAGATTGAAATAAGCCTAATAATAAAAGATCAGAAAATTCTAGATATGGGGTACCAATGTAAATCTTGTATTTATTGTCAAGCATCTGCAAGCTTATTATCTAAATTATCAATAAATAAACCATTGAAAAAAATCAAAGAACTAAGTGATTTTGTAAATAATTTTTTTAAAAGTACTAATGTAAAATTTTCTAAAGAATGGAAAGCTTTTGAAAAACTTTTTGATAAGAAAAATATTTCAAGAAAAGATTGTATTCTATTACCTTTCAAAACTGTTACAAAAGCTTTAAAATCATAAAATGGAAAAAGATAATTTATTCAAATCAATTTTGGCAGGTGTTTTTTCAACTATTACAATTGGTGCTTTAACATATCTTACTTATAAAACATCTTTTGGTTTATTTTTAATTGCATCGTTTGGATCATCTATGGTTTTATTGTATGGCTATCCAGAGAGTCCATTTGCACAGCCCAAAAATATTTTCTTTGGACATTTTTTAACTGCCTTTATAGGTATAATAGTTTTAAAATTTGTTCCTCTCCCTATATATATTACAATACCTATAGCTACAGGTTTGGGAGTTTGTTTTATGATTTTATTAAATGTAACTCACCCACCTGCTGGTGGAAATCCTATTATTGTTATTATTGGTGGTGTATCTTTTGAATATTTAATTAGTCCTATTATACTTGGTTCAATTATTGTTTTAGTATTTGGAGTAGTATTAAATAGATTTGTATTAAAAAAAAAATACCCTAAATAAAATGGATATTAAATATAGCGTCTCGAAATTAAAAAATTCAAAATTAGAAGATATAAAGGATTCTGTTTCTGTTGAAGAACCTTTAGAAATGCGTCTTAAATATAAAAAAAATAATAAATGGGAAGTAGAAAATATTTCAATTACAATGAGAACGCCTGGTAATGATGAAGATTTAATTAAAGGTTTTTTATTTAATGAGCAAATAATTACAAATATTTATGATATTGAGTCCATAGAACATAAAGGGGAAGTTTCAGGTGACTATAATTTGCAAAATGTAATTGAAGCAACAATTAGTAATATCGATAATATAGAAATAGGAAAATTGAAAAGAAATTTTGTTACAAATTCTTCATGTGGGGTATGTGGAAAAACTTCACTAGATGCCATTCAAGTAATTAAAGAGAATAAACTAGATTTAACATTCCCTCTAATTAATGAAAAAGTTATATTAAGGTCGCCTAAATTATTGATGAATGAACAATCCGAATTTTCAAAAACAGGAGGCATACATGCTAGTGCTTTAATTGATGTGAATGGAAATGTCATTGCAATCAAGGAGGATGTTGGTCGACACAATGCATTGGACAAGCTTATTGGTCATTCGATCTCTAAAAAAATACTTAATCCAGAGAAACAATTCATTGCGTGCTCTGGAAGGTTGAATTTTGAATTAGTTCAGAAGGGTTTAATGGGTAATATTGGGGTTATGGCTGGTGTGGGTGCGCCTACGAGTCTCGCTATTGATCTTGCTAAACGTTTTGACATGACTCTATTAGGTTTTGTAAAAGAGAGTAGCTTTAATATTTATAGTAATAAGAAAAGAATTATATTAAGTAGCTAAATTAAAATATGTCAAAAAATATAAGCAATCTATCTGGGAGAATTGGTCTCAAAAATAACCTGTTCCAAAAAATATCAGAAAGATCACTTAAATCAAAAAATGACAATGGTATGAAGGAAATTGCTAATGAATATAAGATGGGCGTTTCCACAATTCATGGAGCTGAAAGTTTTTATGAATTTTTAAGACCATCTCATAGGGAAAAAAAAGCATTTGTTTGTAATGGTAGTGCATGTATGTGTGCTGGCACACAAGAAACTTTAAAGGAAAAATTACAAGAAAAACTTGGTGAAGATAAAGTTGGAGAGATGTTTTGCTTAGGTCATTGTTATGAAAATCATGCGTTTCATTATGATGGGGAGAATTATGCTGGAAACGATATTAATCAAATAGATAAAATTATTAATGGAGAAAATATAAAACAAGAAAAATATTTTTCTAAGAGTTTCGCAACTACAAGTTTTCTGATGGATGATAAATTATCAAATCTAGATCAATTTAAAGATAGTTTAAATAAATTCATCAATACTGATAAAAAGGAAATTGTTAACTCATTATTATCATCAAATTTAACTGGAAGAGGTGGTGCTGGATTTCCAACTGGAATGAAATGGGATTTTTGTAGCAAAGCAAAGTCTGAAAAAAAATATGTAGTGTGTAATGCAGATGAAGGAGACTCAGGAGCCTTCTCCGACAGATATTTATTAGAAGATCAACCTTTAAAAGTTTTATTTGGAATGATTATCTGTGGTTATGTAATTGGAAGTGATGAGGGAGTACTTTACATCAGAGGTGAATATCCAAAATCAATTGAAGCAATTAATGGAAGTATTAATGCATTAAAACAAGCAGGATTATTAGGTGATAAAATTTTAAGTACTAATTTTTCTTTTGATTTAAATATATGTATAGGCCAAGGAGCTTATATATGTGGTGAGGAGACTGCATTAATAGCATCAATAGAAGGAAGAAGAGCTGAAGTAGATGTTAGACCACCTTTTCCTGTAACTGAAGGGTTATATAAAAAACCAACAGTAGTAAATAATGTAGAAACTTTAGCAGCAGCTACTGGAATATTATTAAATGGTGCTGAAAAATTTTCATCAATAGGAAATAAAAAATCTGCAGGCACTAAACTTGTATGTCTAGATAGTTTTTTTAATAAACCAGGCGTATATGAAATAGATATGGGAACTCCAATGAAAAAAATATTTGAAGAATTTGGTGGAGGATTAAAAGAAGAAGTAAAAGCATTTCAAATTGGTGGACCTTTAGGAGGAATTGTTCCAGTAAAAGAAATTGAAAAATTAAATTTAGATTTTCAAGAATTTACAGCTGCAGGCTTTATGTTAGGACATGCTAGTGTTGTTAGTATACCGAAAAATTTTAGTATGGCTGAGTATATTCATCATTTATTTGAATTTTCAGCTGAAGAATCGTGTGGCAAATGTTTTCCAGGTAGACTCGGATCTTACAGAGGAAAGGAAATGTTTGATCAATTGAAAAAAGGAACATCAAAAATTCCATTAAAATTACTAAATGAACTCTTAATCACTATGAAAAAAGGTTGTTTATGCGCACTTTGCGGAGCTATACCAACGCCTATAATGAACATCTTAAAGTATTTTGGTGATGAAATGAAAAATGATATACTTAAAGACAATTAATGAGCTCTGAAAAAAGAAAAATTGCATATATAGATGGAAAACCTTATGAAATAGGTCCAAACCATACTTCTATTTTAAAATTTGTAAAAAGTTATCTTGGAGAAAAAAAAGTACCTACACTATGTGATGATCCGAATTTAGCTCCTTATGGAGCGTGTAGAGTCTGTTCTGTAGAAGTTGCTTTAGAAAAAGATGGTCCCACAAAGGTTGTTGCTTCTTGTCATACACCAATAGGTGAAAATCAGCATGTGTTTACAAACAATGAAACTTTGGAAGGTTTAAGAAAAAACATTGTAGAACTTGTAATTTCTGATCATCCAATGAATTGTAGCACTTGTGAAGTTGATCAAAACTGTGAGTTACAAACTGTAGCAAATGATCTAGGAATTAAAGAACATAGATACAATAATCCAAAACAAAACAAGGGAATTCCAAAAGATACATCTCATGCTTACATGAGAATGAATTTGGATAACTGTATAAACTGTGGAAGATGTGTAAGAGCTTGTGATGAAATTCAAGGTTCATTTGTTTTAACAATGAGTGGAAGAGGATTTGAGTCTAGAATAACCACGGACAATGATATGATGTTTGGAGATTCGTCATGCGTATCTTGTGGAGCTTGCGCACATACATGCCCAACAGATGCTATATCTGATGTATTTCAATCAAAATCTGCAAAAGTAGATAAAAAAGTTAGAACAACTTGTTCTTATTGCGGAGTGGGATGCAATCTGGAAGCGTCTATTAAAGATGGAAAAGTTGTTGCAATTGATACACCAAAAGAAACAGAAGTTAATGCAGGACATACATGTATTAAAGGTAGATATGCTTTTGGTTTTTATGACCATCCTGATAGATTAAGAAGTCCACTTATTAAAAGAAGTGGGAAATTTGAAGAAGCTTCATGGGATGAAGCTTATGAGTATATTAAAAATAAACTAGAAAAAATTAAAAAAGAAAACGGTCCTGATGCAATTGCAGGAATTTCTTCTGCAAGATGTACAAATGAGGAAAATTATGTATTCCAAAAAATGATAAGAGCTGTAGTTGGAACGAATAATATAGACTGTTGCGCAAGAATTTGTCACTCTCCAACTGCATGGGGAATGCAGCAAACTTTTGGTACAGGAGCAGCAACAAATTCCACTGAAGATATTTATCATGCAGATTTATTTATCGTAATTGGCGCAAATCCAACCAATGCTCATCCAGTGACTGGAGCAAAAATTAAACAACAAGTTATGAAGGGTAAAAAATTGATTGTATTAGATCCAGTAACAACTGAGCTTGCAAGACTAGCTGACTATCATATTAAATTAAAACCTGGTTCAAATGTAGCTGTGCTTAATATGATGTTATACTTCATAGTAAAAGGAAATTTACTAAATAAAGATTTTGTTGAAAAAAGAACAGAAGGATTTGACGAATTTTTAAAACATATAAATAGTTTAGATATTGATCATTTAGCAAGTGTTGCTGGAGTTGAAAAACAATTAGTTAAAGAAGCTGCAATTGCATATGCTACAGCAAATAATTCAATGGAATTTCATGGATTAGGAGTTACAGAGCATGAGCAAGGTTCTAAAACTGTAATGCTTATTGCTGACCTTGCTATGATTACAGGAAACATCGGTAGAAGAGGTGTTGGAGTTAATCCTCTTAGAGGGCAAAATAATGTTCAAGGTGCTGCTGACATGGGATGTCAACCACATCAAGGCGCTGGTTATTTTCCAGTTGCAGATAAAAAAATCCAAGAATTTTATACAGAAAAATATGGAGTAGTACATCCAACTAAAGCAGGATTAAAAATTCCTGAAATTTTTGATGCAGCTATAAATAAAGAAGTTAAAGGGTTATGGATAATCGGTGAAGATATTGTTCAAACCGATCCAAATAGTGCTCATGTTGTAAAGGCTATGGAGTCATTAGATTTATTAGTAGTCCAAGAAATTTTTATGAGTGAGACAGCAAAATTAGCTGATGTTGTCTTGCCAGGAACTACTTTCTTAGAAAAAGATGGAACTTTTACTAATACAGAAAGAAGAGTTCAAAGAGTAAATAAAGCAGCAGAGCCTTTACCTGGAACTAAACCTGACGGAGTTATTGTAACCGATATGATGCAAAAACTAGGATATGATCAACCTACATACGATGCGGACCAAGTATTAGCAGAAGTAGCAGATGTTGTTCCGTTCTTTAAAGGTATTACTCGAGAAAGACTTGGTAAATTAGGTTTACAATGGCCAGTAAAAGAAGATGGAACAGATACAAAAATTTTACACGAAAAAGAATTTAAATTAGGAAAAGGAAGACTGAAATCTTTCAACTGGCAAGAGTCCACTGAGTTAAAAAATAATAAAAAAGAATATCCTCTAATTTTAACAACAAGTAGAGTTTTGCAACATTATAATGCTGCAACAATGACAAGAAGAACAAAAAACTTAAAAATAGTAGACGAGGATATTTTATTGCTACATCCAAATGATGCTAAAAGTAGAGAGTTAAATAGTGGAGATATTGCAAGGCTATATTCCGGTAGAGGTGAGGTATCATTAAAAGTTGAAGTTACTGATAAAGTAAAAGAAGGAATTGTTTTCACAACATTTCATTTTCCAGAACATATGGTTAATATGGTTACAGGTGATGGCAAAGATGAAGAAACTAAATGTGCAGAATATAAAGTATCTGCTGTTAATGTTCAAAAAATATCAAACAAATTTAAGACTGAAATAACCCCAAAAGAAAAGGAAGCAGAAGTAAGATAAATATACCTAAATGGTAAATTTATTAAAAAAATTTTACAAACCTTTTGCAATTACATATATTTTATTAAGTATAGCTCTTGGATCTTATCCAATGTTTAATTTTTATACTTTTAAAGGACAGCTAATAATATTTGGTGTTTCTATATTCAATGGAGTTATGGGAATATATGTAAAAAAATTATAATACGTAGGGTTCGTGTCTTACTTCACTATTTAAAACTCTCTCAACAGAAAAAGCGCTTATATCTATAGTTTGATATGAACCGGTCGTTATCAACTCCGTTAAAGCTCTTCCTATTCCTGGGGCTTGCATCAATCCTCTGCCTGTAAAACCTGTAGCCATATAAACATTTTCATATTTAGGATGCTTTCCTACAACTGCATTATTATCAAGTTTATTACAATCGTAATATCCAGCCCAACCTCCAGTTAATTTCAGCTCTTCAAAAGCAGGTATTCTCTTAGCCAATGCTGGCCATACAAGTTCTTCAAAATCATTCCACGCAGGTTCTAAATCATTTGCATCAAATACTGATATAGGTGATCCTGCTAAATATTCTTTTCCCTCTGGTCTCCAATAAACTCCTGTGGTTAAATCTCCAGTTAATGGCATCTCTGGAATATGTTTAGGACACTTTACTCTAAAAACTGTATGTTTTTGAGGAACTACCGGAATATCTTCTAACAATTCTTTCGTCCAACAACCAGCTGCTGAGACAATTGTTTTTGCATTAATTTCATTTAAACTTTTGACTTCACCTTTAATAAATTCTGCTCCTAATTCAATTGCCTTACTCTTTAAAGCTGCATGAAACATAAAAGGATCAATCCAACCCTCAGTTTTATTGTCTGTAAAAGTTGCAGTTTCAATTCCATCAGAATTTACGTATGGAAAATATTTTGAGAGTTCGGTTCCTTTAATATTTTTTGTACCTGCGTCACATGCTTTATGGTTTTCCAACGCTTTATATTGTTCATCAGCATGTTCTGGACCAAACATTAATAAATATCCATTTGCAACCATGCTTGCTGTTGGATTTGGATTTTTTTCTGTTTTTAAGGTCTCTGATATATTAAATATGAATTCTTTAGCAAATTTTCCTAATAGAATATTTTCTTTTTGAAAAAATTGTCTTCTGAAACCTCCCAAAGATAGAGGAAAAGAGGCATTTTTATACGTCGGATCTCTCTCAATAACTTTTACTTTTCGACCTTCTTTTGAAAGGAAATAAGCAGCTGAAGCACCAATAATACCCCCGCCTATAACTACAACATCATCCATAAAAATAAATTACTAGCATAAATTAAATTAATAATTAAATACAATATTAACTTATGAATAAAAAAGTAGTGTGGATAACTGGCGCAAGTAGCGGTATTGGCAAATCATTGGCATTAAAATTTGCAAATGAGGGTTGGAATGTCGCAATCTCAGCTAGAAGAGAAAATTTATTGAATGAGATTTCCGAATCTAATGAAAATATAAAGTCTTTTCCATTAGATGTTACTAACAAAGCTAAGTGTAAAGAAGTATTTAACAAAATAAAAGAACATTTTGGAAATATAGACATTTGTTTTTTTTCAACAGGAACTTGGAGTCCAAAAGAAGAAAAAGATATAGATGTTGAGCAAATAGAAAATGTTTTTAAAGTAAATTTTTTTGGTACTTTGTATTGTATTAAAGCTGTTGAAGAATATTTTAAAAATAAAAAGGCTGGAATAATAACTATAGTATCTTCTATTGCTGGCTATAGAGGCCTACCAAATACAACAGGATATGGACCTTCAAAATCTGCATTGATTAGCTTAGCAGAAAGTTTATATTTTGATTTTGAAAGGCATAATGTAAGAGTATGTTTGGTTTCACCCGGCTTTATAAAAACACCAATGACTGATAAAAATGATTTTAAAATGCCTTTTTTAAAAACTCCAGAATTTGCAGCAGATAAAATTTTTGAGGGATTAGTTAAAAAAAATAACTTTGAAATTCATTTCCCTAAAGAGCTAACGTTAACTCTTAAGTTTTTTAAATTGTTGCCAAGCAAATTATATTTTAATCTAGTGAAAAAAGGAACAAAGTTTCAAAAAAAAGATTAATCTTTTACAAAAACTACTGTTAGATCAGCAACTCTAATTCCGAATTTTGTCATCTTTGCTCTATTGATAGCAACTTTTTCATCTTGCATAAAAATCCAATCATCAAAAGTGATTTTCATTTCTTTGCCTTTAACTGGAACTAATAAAACATATTCAAATTTAAATGCAGGTCCATATGAAAATCCTTTTGCTTTTCCAACTACATCTCCTGCCGTACCTTCGTAATTGTGTTCATCAATCTTATTTATTTTCCACTGTCTATTTTGAACTTCTCCATCATCCCAATTAAATGTTTCATCTAAAATCAATTGTTTTCCATCCCATTTACCATTTAGCGTTGCTGAGAATTGTCTTGTGACTTTGCCTGATCTATTTTGCAAAACTCCCCAAGCTTTTACTTCGCCTAATAAATATTCTTCAATTATTAATCTTGGTTTTTTATCTTTAAAATCTTCTGGTTTCATAGAGCTATTTGATGAACAGTTTGTAATAAATTGAGCAAAAATTATCAATAAAATTAAATTAAAAAATTTAAAAACTTTCATAAAATATTTATTTATTTTGTAGTGAGAATTGTATCAAATCAATATTTTTTGATTTAAAGCCTGCTTCACAATATGACAAATAAAAATCCCACATTTTTTTAAAAGTTAAGTCAAATCCTTGCTTTGAAATTAAATCCCATTTTTTTTGAAATTCATCTCGCCAAATTTTTAAAGTGTCAGAGTAATGCTCGCCATATGAGTTCATCAAATCAAGCGTCAAACCATTTTTTGTAGAAAGTTGCTCTAAACTATTTTTAGAAGGCAAAAAACCTCCTGGAAATATATATTTTTGAATGAAATCTTCTTTTGTCTTATATCTTTTATATAACTTATCATCGATTACAATTGCTTGAATGGCAGCTGTACCGTTAATGGTTAGATTATTTTTAATCGTTTTAAAGTAACTGTCCAGATAGTTTTGACCTACCGCTTCAATCATTTCTATAGATGCTATTGAATTATATTTTTTATTTACGTCTCTATAATCTTTTAATTCAATGTTAATTTTATGGTTTAAATGATTTTTGTATATTCTCTTTTTAGCAAATTCATATTGTTTTTTTGAAATTGTAATGCAGTCTAACTTTACATCTAAATTTTTACCTACATATTCAGCAAATCCACCCCAACCACATCCTATTTCTAAAATGCTATCTCCCGGCTTTGGTTGAATTAAATTAATTAATTTAAAATATTTATTATATTGAGCAGATTCTAAATCTTTTTTTTTATTATCAAATATTGCACTTGAATAAGTTAAGGATTTATCTAACCACAAAGAAAAAAAATTATTTCCTAGATCATAGTGTTTGGCAATATTTGCTTTGCTTTTATTTTTAGTATTTTTTATCAAAAAATTCTTAATCATATTAATTACAGAAAAATCAAATACTCCTGAAAATTTATAAATTATATTAATATTTTTTGCTGTTAATTCTATTAAGTTAGAAAGATTATTCGTTTCAAAATCACCTCTCATATAAGCCTCTGCTAATCCTACACTTCCACTTTTAATTATTCTGTAAGTGAAGCCAGGTTTATTTATCTTTATATTAACATTTAGACCGCTCGATTCTGTTCCAAAAATATATTTTTTGTCATCATAATTTGTAAGCTCTAGTACGCCATGTTTAATATGCTTCAACATGCTAAAAACTATTTTGTCTGAAATATTATTTAAACTCATTTGTCTCAAAAGTTATTTTATTTAAAATCTTAATTTTCTTTTTTACTAATTTTACTTTTTTAAACCAAAGTTTGAATGCTTCATAATGTATTGCAACTATTACTTTAAAAGTCATCAATGGATGTTTTAAATAGTTTAGTATTAGGTTTTTAGAGGTTAAATCTTGTCTTATTCCATCTTGTGAAGCGAATAAAAGCTTGCCTTCTTTATCGTGTTGATTAATTATAACAGATATTGAGTCTCCAGGTTTTGTCACACTAAAATTATATTCACATTCCATATCAATAAAAGGCGACACATAAAACTTTTTATCACATTTATTTTTAATTAATTTTTGATCTTTAGTTTCAAAAATATAAGTATGTTGTTCTCCAAAAGTATTTTTTACTTCATAAAAAATTGAGATTAATTCGTTGCTCTCATTATAAACATATAAGATTGAAAGTGGATTAAATACGTAACCAAGTATTCTTGGATAGCAAAGAATTTCCACTCTAAAATTATTAAATTTGATATTTTTGTTAATTAGGTTTTCTTTCACCCATTGTTTAACGTCACTTCCATCTCTATTTCCGTGATCTTTGTCAAAAAAACTAATTAAATTAAGTCTATTATATGAAAAAAAATTTAAATTATTATTTATTTCATTAATTTCATCTAAATCAATTAATAGACTAAATACTTTATACTTAAAATGATGTTTTTTAGGTTTAAACCTTTTGTGTATTACTTGTCCCGAATAAATTTTAGAATACTTAATCATTAATTGATTTTAACATATCTATTGAAGATGTGATTCCATCTTCATGAAATCCATATCCAAAATAACTCCCACAAAATAAGGTATTATTAACGTTTTGAAGTTTTTTTAATCTAGTTTGGTTTTCAAGTGCCAATTTATCATAATATGGGTGTGTAAACATTACTTTATTTAGAATTTTTTGTTCGTCAATTTCATCGAATGGATTGAGTGATAAAAAAATATCTTCATTAAATTTTAAGTTTTGTAAAAGATTTAGCCAATATGTTATAGATGAATTTTCTATAACATTTTTGTTTAATTTTGCATTCCAAGCACTCCATGCTTTTTTATTATTAGGCATTTGGTTTTTATCTGTGTGAATTACAGCTAAATTTTTTTTGTATTTGAAATTTGAAAGCAATTTTTTTTCATTTTCTGATGGATTTTCTAATAGTGATAATGCTTGATCTGCATGTGTTGCAATTACTACTTTATCATAAGTAAAGAACTCATTCTTTTCTCCATAAAATATTTCAACGTTTTCTTTATATCTTTTTATTAAATTAATTTTATAATTTTTATAATGTTCTCCACTTATTTTATTGAGTATTTTGTTTACGTATGTTCTGCTTCTATTAGAAACAGTGTACCATTTAGGTCTATTTTTTAATTTAAATAAACCATGATTTTGGAAAAATTTTAAAAAAAATCTTAATGGCATTTGACTGGCTTCATAGGGTGGCATTGACCAAATTGCAGCGACCATTGGAATAATATGATAATCTATAAACTCTTTAGATAATTTTTCTTTACTTAAGTAATCTCCAAGAGTTAAATTATTATCATCTATCTTGAAATTTTCATTTTTTTTATAAAATTTTATTATATCAAAAAACATTTTTAAAAATTTAAAGTTAAATAGATTTGATGTATTACAAAACATGCCTGAAATACCTTTGCCACAGTATTCGAAACTTGTATCTTTCACCGACACTGAAAAAGACATATTGCTTTCTTCTATCTCTATTGAATTATCTTTGAAAAAATTAATGAGGTTGGGATAAGTTTTATAATTAAAAACTATAAAACCAATATCTACTGATATTTTTTTCTTATTTATATTAAGATCTAATGTGTGTGAATGACCTCCAAAATGATCATCTTTTTCAAAGAGGTCAACTTTATGTTTTTTTGATAAAAAATAGGCTGCACTTAACCCGGATATTCCCGACCCAATAACTGCTATTTTCATTAAAAATTAAGCTGCATCTTCTTTAAACTCATCCATGCTAGGACATGAACAAAACAAGTTTTTATCACCATATACATTGTCAACTCTTGCAACGGGCGGCCAAAATTTATTTTCTTTTAGGTATCCAGCTGGATAAGCAGCATCTTCTCTTGGGTATTTATGTTTCCATTCATTTGAAACTAATTCTACATCTGTATGCGGAGCATTTTTAATTGGATTATCAACTTTATCGTAACCCCCAGATTTTATTTTATCTATTTCTTTTTTAATTGTTATCAAGGCATCGCAAAATCTATCTAATTCTCTTAGACTTTCACTTTCAGTTGGTTCTATCATCATGGTTCCAGCTACAGGCCATGACATTGTAGGAGCGTGAAATCCAAAATCAATTAGTCGTTTAGCGATATCTTCTTCTGTTATACCAGTATCATTTTTTATTGGTCTAATATCGATTATACATTCATGTGCTACATTCCCATTTTTACCTTTATATAAAATTGGAAAATAATCTTTAAGTCTGTGTGCCACATAATTCGCATTAAGAATTGCATTCTCAGTTGCTATTCTTAAACCTTCTGATCCCATCATTTTTATATACATCCATGAAATTGCCAAAATACTCGCACTACCCCATGGAGCGGCTGAAATAGATCCTATTCCAGAGACTGGTCCGCAATCTTTAATAACTGGATGATTAGGAAGAAATGGCTCTAAATGTCTTTTACAAGCAATTGGCCCCATTCCTGGTCCACCCCCACCGTGGGGAATACAAAAAGTTTTATGCAAGTTAATATGACAAACATCTGGTCCAAAATTTCCAGGTCTTGCTACGCCAACAAGTGCATTTAGATTAGCTCCATCCATATAAACTTGGCCACCATTTTTATGAATTAAATCACAAATTTCAGTAATTTTTTCTTCAAATACACCATGTGTTGAAGGGTAAGTGACCATTAATGCAGCTAAATTTTCAGAATATTTTTCAGCTTTATTTTTTAAATCCACGATATCAACATTTCCCTCTTTATCACAATTAACCACTACAACTTTCATACCTACCATTTGTGCACTTGCAGGGTTTGTACCGTGAGCAGAACTCGGTATTAAACAAACATTTCTGCTATTATTGCCATTCTCTAAATGAAATTTTCTAATGACCATCAATCCTGCATACTCACCTTGTGCACCAGCATTGGGTTGTAATGATACACCAGAAAAGCCAGTGATAGATCTCAGCCAATTCTTCATATCGGTAAATAAATTTCTATAACCATTCATTTGCTCTACTGGGGTAAAAGGATGTGGTTCTGAAAATTCTCTCCATGATACTGGTATCATTTCTGCAACAGCATTTAATTTCATCGTACAAGAGCCCAAAGCAATCATAGATCTATTCAATGCAATATCTTTATCCTCTAACTTTTTTAAATATCTAAGCATTTCTGTTTCCGAATGATAATTATTAAACACTGGATGATCTAAATAGCTCGATGATCTAAGTAATTTTTTTGGTAAGTTTGGTAAGCTTTCAGTTGGATTTTCTTTAATAGACTCTGCTGAATTAAATATTTTTAATAGCTGGTTAGCTCTATAAACATTTTTCTTCTGATCAAATGATACTGCTAACATATCTGAATTTACTTTTCTTATATTTACCTTTTGATCTAATGCATTTTGAAAAATTTTATCAGTTTTATCACCTGTTTTTATTGTTACTGTATCAAAAAAACTTTCAGAATATAATTCGTAGCCAGACTGTTTTAGCTTATTGGCAAAGTTATTCGCTAATTGTGAAACTCTTTCTGCGATATTTTTGATACCTTCGGGTCCATGATAAATTGCATAAGCCGCCGCAACTATTGCCAAAAGTGCTTGGGCTGTACATATATTGCTTGTCGCTTTATCTCTTCTTATATGTTGTTCTCTAGTTTGTAATGCTAACCTGAAAGCTTTATTTCCATGTCTATCAACAGATACGCCAACTATTCTTCCTGGCATAGACCTTTTGTATTCGTCCCTTGTAGCAAAAAATGCTGCATGAGGACCGCCATACCCCATTGGAATACCAAATCTCTGTGAACTACCAACAGCAATATCTGCCCCGAGTTCAGCGGGTGTTTTGATTAATGCTAAAGATAAAAGATCACAAATCAAAATGGCTTTTCCATTTTTTTTGTGAACTTTACTGATCATCTCGCTTGGATCATTTAATTCACCTAGGCTTCCTGGATACTGAATTATTCCACAGACTATATCTCCTGCAATGTTTTCTAAATCTTTTTCATTGTTTCCTGTTATTACTTTTAAACCAAGAGGTTCTGCTCTTGTTTTAACAACGTCAATAGTTTGCGGATGACAATTTTCTGATAAAAATACTATTTTACTATCTTTTTTATTTAATCTATGACTCATGCCCATCGCTTCAGCAGCGGCCGTTCCCTCATCCAAAAGTGATGCATTAGCTATATCCATGCCAGTAAAATCAGTTATCATTTGTTGAAAATTTAATAACATTTCCAATCTCCCTTGGGCCACCTCTGGTTGATATGGTGTATAAGATGTATACCAACCTGGGTTTTCTAAAATATTTCTCAAAATCACATTAGGTATATAGGTTCCGTAATACCCCATTCCTAAGAAGTTTGAATATATCTTGTTTTGTTTGGATATATTTTTAAGTTTTCTAAGTGCTTCATATTCTGAATTTGGCTCTCCAATTGTCAAAGGTTCTTTGAAGTGAATTTTTCCTGGAACAGTACTTAATATTAAATCTTTAATATTCTTGTAGCCAAGCTCATCAAGCATTTTTTGTTGTTCTTGATCAGAATTTCCAATGTGTCTTCTAAAAAAACTTTTATTATTTTCTAACATTACTGACTGCTTTCTTTTGCAAATTTATCGTATTCATCTTTGTTCATTAAAGTATCAAGCTCTTTTACATCTTTAATTTTTAATTTAAAAAACCACGCTTCTCCCTCAGGGTCAGCATTTATTTTTGAAGGATCATCTACTATTATTTGATTAGCATCAATTACTTCGCCACTTACCGGAGTATAAACGTCACTTGCAGCTTTTGTTGACTCTACAACTCCTGCTGTACCATCTTTTTCTACACTCGATCCTTTTTCTGGTAATTCAGCAAAAACAATATCGCCTAACATTTCTGTAGCATGTTTTGTAATCCCAATAGTTGCTACATCTCCATCAAGTTTTAACCATTCGTGCTCTTTTGAATATTTTACATCAGACATTTATTTCTCCTTTGACATAGTTTTTTTTATAAAATGGTAAATTACAAACATTTGCAGGTATTTTTTTTCCTCTTACCTCTAAAAAAAGTTTTGTATTTAAATCTGAATACCTATTATCAACATAACCCATCGCTATTGAATGATCAACACTTGGACCAAAAGTACCACTTGTAATTTTTCCAATTTCTTTATCATCATTACTAAATATTTTCGTGTTTCCTCTAGCTATTACTCTAGACTCTGGTTTTATTCCTACTCTAATTTTTTCTACACCTGATTGAATTTGTTTTTTAATAATTTTCGATCCAGGGTAATCTGTATCAATTCTGTTTTTAGAAATCGCCCATTTAAGATTTGCTTCTATAGGAGTTGTATTCTTATCAATATCATTTCCATAAAGACATAAACCAGCTTCCATTCTAAGAGTATCTCTAGCGCCAAGTCCAATAAGTTTAGCACTCTTTTTAAGTATTTCCTCAACAAATTTTTCTGCATGATTGTTTTCTATTGAAATTTCAAATCCATCCTCACCTGTATATCCTGATCTTGTAATAAATATATTTTTATCTAAAAATTTAAAATTTCCACCATTCATAAATTTCAGTTTACTTACTCCTTCTATTTTTGCCTCTAAAACATTTTTCGCTTCTGGTCCTTGTAGAGCAATTAATGATAGATCTTCTTTCAATTGCAAATCATATACAGTATTTAATTTTTCCTTAATTATTTTAAAATCTTGTTCTTTACAAGCTGCATTTAGAATAATTAAATAACCCTCTGAAATTTTTGTGATTATTAAATCATCATGAATACCTGCATTCTCATTCATTAAAAAAGAATATTTGCTTTGATTTACAGACAATTTCTTTAAGTCTATTGGGAAAATATTTTCAAGATCTTTTGTAAGATTTTCTTTGCCATAAATAAATAGTTGCCCCATGTGGGACACATCAAAAATTCCACAATTAGATCTCGTAAATTTATGTTCTTGGATAATCCCATCTTTATATTGAATTGGCATTTCATAGCCTGCAAATTCCACAAGCTTAGCGCCATGTTTTTTATGAAGATTATATAGTGACGTTTTTTTTGCCATATTAACTCATTAGCCCCATCTGTCTATTGGCCTGAGAGTTTTGCTCCTTCGGCAAGAACTTTAGTTCTTTTTCCAGAGTTAATATGTGCGGTCCTTTTGCCTGAGAGATTCCGGGGTGGTTGCTCCTTCGGCTCTACATTTAAGTAGTCTCTTCCGCATGATTAATATATCACAAATTCTTTAAATTGCTTCTTTTTTCGATATAAATTTGTTTAAGAATTGAAGGAAAACAGCAAATAAAACAATTGATCCACCTATAAGGACAATTAGTGGCGGCTGTTCACTTATAAATATCCATGCCCAAAGAGGGCCAAAAATTGCTTCAGACATCATAATGATTCCTACAACAGCAGATGGCGTTGTTCTTGCTCCAATAGTTATAAATATAAAACCAAACCCAACTTGAAAAAAACCAGCCAAAAATCCTAAAAATATATCATGTAAAGAAATATCTATTCTTCCAGCAACTAAATATCCAATTATCATTGCAACAATTCCTGCAATTAATTGTAAAGGAATCATATCTACACTGGGATATTTTCTTACGATAATAATAAGAACTGCAAAAGATATCGGCATAATAAAAGCAATTAAGTTTCCAAGCATTTGTCCCGATGTCAAAGAGTCTCCCAGCATCAGCGTAATACCAGATATAGCTAGTATTATTGAAGCTAATGTAATTTTAGAAATAGTTTCTTTAAGAAATATGTATCCAAAAATTGCAAGAAATAATGTTTGGGTCTGAATAATAAAATTAGCATTTGCAACAGTAGTGTTATACATAGCAAATACATATCCAAAAAATCCACAACCTAAAATAATGCCCCCAATCAGTCCTGGTATTCCCGAACTGATTATAGATTTAAAAAATTGTTTTTTATAAGTAATTGATAAAAAAATAATTATAACAAAACAAAAAAATACAGATCTCCAAAATAATATTTGCCATAGAGTTGCACCTTCAAATGATTTTACAATTAAACCTCCAAAACTTAATGTTACCGCACCCAAGAATACTAAAATATAACCTGGAACTTTTAATAATATATTCATGAAATTTGATTTATTAGATTAGTTGTTTCTAAATTATAAAATTTAAATAATTTCTCAGCTTCTTCTAAATTTACTTCTTTAAATTTTATAGCGGTCCCTGGTGTCATTTGAGCTAATTTATCGAAATCAGCACTAATTACATTTGCTATTTTGGGATAACCTCCAATTGTTCCGTGATCAGCAAACATTATTATAGGGTTTCCATCGCTTGGCACCTGCACAACTCCTTTTACTAATCCTTCTGATTTAATATTGGTGCTAACTACATTTTCCAAAATTTGACCTTCTAGTCTCATTCCCATTCTGTCAGATAGTTTCGTAACTTTAAACTCTTCTTTAAAAAAAACCTCTTTAGCTTTTTCTGAAAAATAATCAAAATTGGTAGCTTTGATAACTCTTATATATTCAATTTTTTTATCAATATAATTTAACTTTGTTAGTGCTGTATTTCTATTTTTATGACGAATTTTTATTTTTTGATTATCTGAAAGCTTCTCGCCGTTGTTAGATCCTATCTTAGCCTTAGTGTTTGTTGAAAAACTATCCCAAATTTCATCAATAATTATATTTTCACTTATTGATAAGTATCCATAAACTGATTTATTTGTAGATTGAATATCAATTTGATCTTTATCTTCAATTTCATAAACATTGTATGGCAATCCAATAATTTTTTCGTTATTATTTTTGATAATTTCAAATTTTACATCTCCTGTAATTACAAAATATATTTTATCTCCATTAAATTCTAATAATGGACCTTGGTATGCAAACTCAATTACTGGTGTATTAGTTTCATTTTTCAATAAAGCATTGGCAAGTATAAAGTTCCTTTTATCCATAACTCCACTTATTGGAATACCAATATGATTAAGATTTTTTCTTCCATTATCTTGAAAAGTAGAATTTATTCCTGCTCGTTTAATCTCAAAATAATTATCTTTTAATTTTGTCATATTCTTCTTGTGTTATCCTATTAAATCTAACTTTATCACCAGGATTAATTAATGCAGGCTCAATGAGGTTTTCTTTATTAAATATTTCTAAAGGTGTATTTCCAATGATGTTCCATCCTCCAGGACTTTCATAAGTATAAATATTACAAAATTGTTCTGTTAAACCAATTGATCCTTTTGGAACTTTCACTCTGGGTGTTTTTAATCTTTCAGCTCTTAGCTTTTCACTAACATCTCCTAAAAAAGGCATTCCGGCAATAAAACCTGTCATATAACAGAAATATTCTTTACTAAAAAAAATTTCTAATATTTTATCGTATGTAATACCTAATTTCTTTTCTAATCTGTCATTATCTAATTTAAAATCTTTTTCACAACACACTGGTATTTCGATTAGTTTATTTTCTTTCTCAAATTTCTTCTCTAATTCTAAATTTTCTATTATTTTTTTTACTTTTGAATATGACGTTATTTCTAAATCAAATGATACTATTAGTTTATTATAAGATGGTGTAATATTTGTTATTCCTTCAATTTTTTTATCTTTAATATTTTGGAAGTAATTAATTACATTAATATTAATTTCTTGATTTACATCTTTACCAAAGTCGCAATAAACCGCCGCATCCCCAAGATTTAATATATTTTTAATCATCCTATGTTATAATCAGTTTTTAAAAGCTATGGAAATTAATATCAACTGTGATTTAGGAGAAAAATCTAAACTTCATAATAATGAAAATGACCCCTATCTTTTGGGCATTGTTAATTCGGCTAATGTAGCCTGTGGTTATCATGCGGGTGATGAAGAGACAATGGATCAAGTCATAAAAATATCAAAAGAAAACGGGGTTAGTATTGGTGCCCATCCATCATTTAACGACCCTGAAAACTTTGGACGCAAAAGGATGAATTTATCTTCTTCAGATGTTAGAAAGTTGATAATTGATCAATATGAAATTCTTCAAAGAGTTGCATTTAATCATAATGAAAATGTAACCCACATTAAACCTCATGGTGCATTAAATAATATGGCTTGTGAAGATTTAGAATTAGCAACAATCATAGCGAAAGCAGTGAATGAAATTGGAAAAGATATTATTTATCTTGTTCCAACAGGCTCAAAAATGGAAATTGCTGCAAAAAAACTAAATATGAAAATTGCTTGTGAAATTTTTGCTGATAGAAATTATGAAGATAATGGCAATCTTGTCTCAAGATCAAGACAAAACGCGATAATTACTGATCCAGAAGTGGCAAAAACCCACGTTTTAAAAATGGTAAAGAACCAAGCGATAAATTGTCTCTCTGGAAAGCAGATACCTTGTGAAATCGACTCTGTATGCATACATGGAGATAATATTAGTTCTTTAAAAACTGCAAAATCAATCAAGTTAGATTTGGAGCAAAATGGATTAATATTAAAATCTTTAAATAAAATGGAGAAGTTTAAATAATTATGAAAAATATATTAACTACGATTTTGCTTGTTTTTATACTTTCTCAGCCATCATTCTCAGCAGGTTCAAGTGGTGACGGAGGAAATTCTACTACTGATTATGAAAAGGCTGTTAAACTAATTAAGCAAGCAAAGAAATACGAAATAAAAGGCAAAACTGAAAAAGCTGAAAAAAGATACGAAAAAGCACAAAAGTATTTATTAAAGTCTAATAAAAAATTTCCGAATAAAGCCGATACACTAAATTATCTAGGTTTCACAACAAGAAAACTTGGAGATTTTGAGGGCGGTGAAAAGTTTTATCTGGAAGGTCTTGCAATTAAACCAAATCATGTTGGAATTAATGAATATTTGGGTGAACTGTATGTTGCTACAAATAGAATTGATTTAGCTAAAGAAAGACTAAATATATTATCCAGTTGTAATTGTGAAGAATACGAGCAACTTAAAGAAGTTATTGAAGGAACAAAAAAATCCAAGTATTAATAAAGAACTTTGGTTGAAGAACTTGTAATAATAATACAGATTATATTTATTGATATAATTTTAGCTGCAGATAATGCGATTATAATCGGATTAATTGCATCTAATTTTGTTCCAAAAAACAGAAGACAAATAATACTATGGGGAGTTGGTGGGGCCCTAATCTTTAAAATTATATTTGCCTTATTTGCTACTTATTTATTTAAATTTTATTTTATCAAAATTTTAGGAGGACTGCTTTTAATTTGGATCGTTAATGATCTAAGAAAGGACCTTTTTGAAATTAAAAAAATTAAATCGCCAACTAAGGCATCTAAAGAACCATCTTACATACAAAGTGTCTATAAAGTTCTTTTTGCTGATATCACAATTAGTTTTGATAATGTAATTGGCGTTGTTGGTGCTGCAAAAGGTAACTTCGAATTTATGATATTTGGTCTTGTTTTATCTGTAATTTTAACTGGAGCTCTCGCAACTGTTCTTGCAAAATATATTCAAAAGCATTTGTGGATTGCTTATGTTGGTTTAGGATTCATCTTAATTGTTGCATTGCAATTAGTAATTGGTGGACTGGCTGATTTAGAAATATTAAAAATAAATGAGCAATTTTTAAAATATTTTTAATAAGAATATTTTTTTGTTGGATATTTTTTTGATTTTACGTCTATTTTAAATTGTGAAATAGCAGAGTTTATTATTCTTTTTATATTTATATATTTTTTAACAAATTTAATCTTAGCATCGGTTAAACCTAAAATGTCATCTGTTACTAAAACTTGGCCGTCACAATGCACAGAAGCACCTATTCCGATGGTTGGAATTTTGATTTGTTTTGTGATTCTTTTTGCGACATCCGTATAGACGCATTCTAAAACAATCGCGAAGGCTCCACTTTGTTCTAGCGATATCGCATCTTTAACTAATTGCTCTTTTTCTAGCTCAGTTTTTCCCTTTGATTTAAATTTTCCTTTAACAGTTTGTGGTGTTACGCCTATATGACCCAGTACAGGTATTTTGTTTCTTACTAAATAACGAACTATTTCTTTAACTTTAGAACCACCTTCTATTTTTACAGCATCACATTTAGTTGCTTTAATTGCTTTTTTTGAATTTTTTAAAGCTTCAGATTTATTCCTATAAGTGTTGTAAGGAAGATCTATTATTAAAAGACCTTTTTTTACACCCATTCTTACGCTTTTTGTATGTTCTAACATCATTTTAAGTGTAACTTTTCGAGTAGTTGTATAGTTATAAACAACTGATCCGAGAGAGTCTCCAACCAAAACTATATCTACATGTTTATCTAATATTTCAGCAATATTTTTTGAGTAAGCTGTCAAACAAACAATTTTGGATTTATTTTTTTTATTAATTATTTTTCTTATTTTACTATTCATTATTCTAATTCTATTGTGCTCGGTGGTTTAGAAGTTATATCGTATACTACTCTATTAATGCCTTTAATATTATTTATTATTTTATTTGATACTTGTTGAGTAAATTCTTTTGAAAAATCAAAAAAATCAGCCGTCATGCCATCTTCCGAGGTAATAGCTCTGAGCATACACATATATTCGTAGGTACGATTATCACCCATTACTCCTACAGTTCTTACTGGCAATAAAGCTGCATATGCTTGCCATATCTTGTTATATAGACCGTGATTTCTTAGGCTGCTAATAAATATGTCATCAGCCTCTTTTAAAATTTTTATTTTGCTTTCTGTAATTTCTCCTGGCATCCTAATTGCTAATCCTGGTCCTGGAAATGGATGCCTAAATACAATTTTTTTTGATAATTTAAGTTCTAATCCTAATTTTCTCACCTCGTCTTTAAATAAAAATCTTAAAGGCTCAATCAATTTTAATTTCATTTTTTTTGGCAATCCACCAACATTATGATGAGATTTAATTTTTGCAGTTTGACTTCCAGTTACTGATTTACTTTCAATTAAATCTGGATAAAGAGTTCCTTGAGCTAAAAACTTAACATTTTTGATTTTTCTAGCATACTTCTCGAAAATTTTAATAAATAAGTATCCAATTATTTTTCTTTTCTTTTCAGGATCTTTGACATTTTTAAGTTTATTTAAAAACAATTTTTTGGCATTAACGTAAACTAGGTTAATTTTAAATTTATTCTTAAATATTCTTATAATTTGATACTCTTCATTTTTTCTTAGTAATCCAGTATTTACAAAAATACATGTTAATTGTTTTCCTACCGCATTATGAATTAACTTTGCTACTACACTGCTATCTACACCTCCTGATAAAGCACAAATTACTTTTGATTTCCCTACATTATCTTTTACTTCTTGAATTAGAGCTCGCTTTTGATTTTTTGATGACCAATTTCTTTTCATTTTACAAATATAGAAAATAAAATTTTTAATAATTGTTTTTCCATTTTCTGTATGGGAGACCTCAGGGTGAAACTGAATTCCATAATAATTTTTTGATTTATTCTCAATTATTGAGAAGTTAGATGTATTTGTTTTTGCAATAACTTTAAAGCCTTTTGCTAATTTTGTTACTTCATCAGCATGACTCATCCAAACTTTGTTTATTCCAGTTTTTGTGAAAAAATTAACTGTCAGTTTGCTTTTATTTAATCTTTTAAGTTTTACTAAACCAAACTCTCTATGTTTGGCTTTTTTAACTTTACCACCAAGTTCTTTTGAAATTACTTGATGACCAAAACAAATTCCAAGGATTGGCACGTTCCATTTAAATATTTTTTTATTAAATTTAACCTTTTTTGATTGATAAACATTTAAGGGACCTCCAGATAAAATTATCCCATTTATTTGGTTTTTATCTAATTTTGAATTTATTTTTTTATGACTTATAATTTCAGAGTAGACACCAAATTCTCTAATTCTTCTTGCTATAAGTTGAGTAAACTGTGAACCAAAGTCTATTATTAATATTTTAGACAGATTGTCTTTAAGATTCATTTTTTGTATCAAAATTTTTCAATTTCTCATTTATAGAAGAAATTTTTGGACACAAACTTGAACATACTTTTTCAAATTTTTCTTTTAATTCTTTTACTTTTGCAAAATTTGATCTTTCTATTTCAATATCCATTAAAAAATATATTGCTTCTTCATTTTTTGGATCCAGCAAAAGTGTTGTCTTAAGATTTTTTTCTTCTTCTTTTAAATTTTCTTCAATTTTGAAAATTTTAGCTAGATATAAGTATGAATTTATTTTTTTGGGATTAAAAACTATATCTCTTTGAAATAAAAATTTAGACTCTTCATATTTTTCACTCTCAAAAAGTTTTTTAGCCTCATCGTAAAAATCATCTTTTGAATAAGAATTACCAAATAAAAATATACTAGATACCAATACTATAAAAATTTTTTTAATCATTTATCTAATAACTTTATCTATATTATGTACCATACTTTCATAGAAACCAGCTTTTGTAATTTTAACAAATTTAGGTTTATTTTTAAGATTCTTTATTTGTTTACAACCTAGATAACCCATCGACGATCTTAATCCACCAACCAATTTATAGATAATTTTAGATACTGTTCCTTTATATTTTATAAATCCTTCAACTCCTTCAGGAACATATTTTGATCTATCGATTTGTTTTTTTTGAAAATATCTATCTGCTGATCCTTTATTCATTGCTCCAATGGAGCCCATGCCTCTAAAGCTTTTAAATAATTTACCATCTTTTTTAATAATTTTACCCGGTGCCTCATCGGTTCCTGCAAACAAAGAGCCTATCATTACTGCGTCTGCACCAGCAGATAATGCTTTTGCTATATCACCAGAAAATTTTATTCCTCCATCTGCTATAATTAATGCTTTCCTTTTCCCTAAACCTTGTTTTACATTAATAATAGCACTTAGCTGGGGAACCCCAATTCCAGCTACTAATCTAGTTGTGCAAATTGAACCAGGTCCTATACCAACTTTTATTATATCTACACCCAATTTAATTAAAAATTTTGCAGCTTCTGCAGTTGCAATATTTCCAGCACATAATGCAGTTTTTCTTGGTTTAATTTTTTTAATTTTTTTTATTATATCTGAAACTTTTTTTGTATGACCATGAGCAGTATCAACTACGATTAAATCTATGTTTTCTTTTAAAAGACTTTTAGCTCTTTCAAATTCATTTGCCCCTGCGCCTACAGCTGCGCCTACTAATAACTTTTGTTTTTTTACTTTTCTTATTTCAGTAACTTGATGTTCAATGTCTAAATTTCTGTGAATCACACCAATCCCTCCTGCGTTAGCAATTGCTATACACATTTTTGACTCTGTAACTGTATCCATTGCTGAAGATAATAATGGAACTTTAAGTTTAATATTGTTTGTAAGCCTTATACTTGTATCAACATCTGATGGTAAAATTTCAGAGTATTTAGGCGCTAAAGTTACATCGTCAAATGTTAGCGCTTCTTTAATGGGATCCATAACATTTTATATACGATTCTTTTATAATTAAAAGTGATCTATCTTAATTTTTTACAAATTATAAAACTTTCTTTAGACTCTTTTCTGCTTGATGGTGGCTTAAAAATATTTATTTCTTTAAAGGTCAATTTTGCCTCACCTACAATCTCATTAAAAGTAGAGCCCATAAATATCTTTGATACAAAAATTCCATTTGGTTTAAGTTGATCTTTTGAAAATCTTAGGGCTTCTAAAGATAACTCTCCCGTTACCACAGAGTCTAAATTTTTATTTCCAGTTGTGTTCACAGCCATATCTGACATAACAAGATCTACTTTTTCTTTAAAATAATTAATTATTTGTTCTTTAGAATTTTCCTCATTAAAATCTCCAATTATTTGATATGAATTACCGATTGGCTCCATTTTCTTTAAGTCTATAGAGAGTAGTTTGCAATTTTTAAAATTTTCAATTACAAATTGTGACCAGCTTCCTGGTGCCGCACCTAAATCAACTATTAAAGAACCATTCTTAACTATTTTATATTTATTATTAATTTCTTGTAATTTATAGACCGCTCTAGATCTATAGCCTTCTTGTTTAGATTTCCTTACATAAATATCTCTACGTTGTTTATTGATCCATTCTTTTGATTTTTTATTTTTTTTCAATTAACTAGAGTACCTTAGGCTTTTCGAAACTTTAGTTTGGCTTAGTGTTTCAATATCTATTTTAATTGACTTATCAATTCTCATATCTTTGCCCTCTCTCCATATGCCAGCTGCGAGATGCATAATGCCTATTGGTGTGTTTGGTAAAAAAGGTTCAACAAATTTATTATTATTTTCATCAAATTTTGGAAGTAAATTGCTTGCTATCCAATTGCAGTATATTGGTAAAAATTCAGTTTCTACTTCATCAATATAAACACTCATATTAATTGCTAATCCCTCAGATCCAAAAATTTGACCTGCACTCAAGGTTTCCTTCAAATTTTTCTGCCAAACATTCCAGCATTTTGAATTTTTTTCTAAGGAAAAAACACCAATATTGATATGTGGTGCAAAAGCTAATTTTCTAGCCTTTTCAATTCCTATTTTAGAACTTACTGCATGTTTAAAATTTTGAGATTTAATTAATGCAAATTTTCCAAAAAGCCATTTTACTTTTGACATTATTCTATAACCTGGGGCCATAGTTTGTGTTATTCCCAGTCTACCATTCTCACAAGCTTTAAAATAAAGGTCTATAGATGACCATTCTTGAACCCAAGCATCACAATCAATCCAAAGATATTTTTTATAATTAGGAAAGTAGTTAGGAAGAAAAGCTCTAGAAACTTGGCTTTTTAACCATTCTTTACCTCTTACTTTGAATCCTGGTACTTCAATATCCCATTCTGCGTTTTTAATTTCATCAACCTTAGTTGAAAGAATTTTTTTTTGTTCATCAGTTAGTCCTGCATCAAGTATACAAATTGCAATCGATCTTGATTTATCAAATTTTAAAATCGAGTCAATTAATTCATTAAGTAACTCAAAGTAATTAGAGTCTGCTAGTGAAACTATAGTATTTTCTTTCATTAAAGTATATCTTCATGATCATCACTATCATCTAATTGTGTGGAAAATTTTTTCTTAAATGATAGATAATGCATTGAACTTATTGGTATTATCAAAAGATATATTAGGCTCGATATTAAAATTGTATTAAAAGTAAAAATTAATAGTAATCCAAAAAATAATATAACGCTAAAGAGCAAAAAAATTGTTGTACTTCTTTTAACTACAATTTTTTTTAATGAGTAAGTCGGAATTTTACTAATTAATAGAATAGAAATTAAAAGAAAGAAAGATGGCACCAAAATATCATAGTCAAATGCTATTAGTTGAATTTCACTAAAACTATAAATTAATGGCATTAAAACTAGAATTCCTCCTGCAGGAGAAGGAACGCCTTCAAAAAAATTATCTCTCCATGATGGTTCAGCGTTTGATGTAATATTAAATCTTGCTAATCTCAAAGCCACGCATACAACATAAATTAAAGAAATTAACCACCCAACTCTACCTAAATCTTTCATAACGAAAAAATACATTATAAAAGCCGGTGCCACTCCAAAACTTATCACATCAGTAAGTGAATCTAATTCTTTCCCAACTTTTGATGCGCCACCTATCAATCTTGCTATTCTTCCGTCTAATCCATCTATAATACCTGCAACTATAATAGCTATCACAGCCAATTCAAATCTACCATCAAAAGCAAATTTAATTGATGTTAATCCAATACATACACCAACTAATGTAAAAATATTTGGCAACAATACTCTTGGGTTTCTAGGCTGTACAATTTTAAAATTTTTTTTTGGTTCCATTTATCTTTTTGCTAGTAAAGTTTCACCAGCCAGTGATTTTTGTTCCAATTTTACTAAAGGTTTATAATTTTCAAAATATATATCTGCTCTACTTCCAAATCTTATCATTCCTATTCGCGATCCTTGATCTAGCTGATCGTCTTTTGAACACTCTGTTACAATTCTTCTAGCAATCAGTCCAGCGATTTGTACAACTATAATTTCTTCATCAAATGAATTTTTAATTTTGTAATAACATCTTTCGTTATCTTCGCTTGCTTTGTCTAGGGAAGCATTAATAAATTTTCCGGGTATATACTTAATTTCTGAAATTAACCCTTTGCAAGGAGATCTATTTACATGACAATCAAATACATTCATAAATACACTTATTTTTGTCATTTTTTTATTTTCAAGTCCTAACTCTTTTGGACCATTTACCTCTTCTACTTTTATTACCTCTCCATCAGCAGGACTTACTAAATAGTTTTCGTCGTTTATCGGTTGTCTTTCAGGATCTCTAAAAAAGTAATAGCACCAAATGGTTAGCACAAATCCAATTAGTCCTAAAAATGAACTAATGAAATATAAAACTAATGTTGCTATTCCGAATATAACTAAAAATTTATATCCCTCTGCGTGTATTTTTGGAAAAACTTTACTAATCATAACCCTTGTTGATAATTTTTTTTAAACATGTATATAAATCACTGTCTATTAATAAGATATACCTAAAATATGAGTAAAATTAAGGTTAAAAACCCTGTCGTCGAACTAGATGGCGATGAAATGACTAGGGTAATTTGGGAGTTCATAAAAAATAAGCTAATTCTTCCTTATCTAGATATTGGTATTAAATACTATGATTTAGGGATGGAGAGTAGAGATAAAACGAACGATCAAATTACAATAGATAGTGCCAATGCAATAAAAAAAATTGGTGTTGGAATAAAGTGTGCAACAATAACACCAGACGAAGCAAGGGTAGAAGAATTTAAATTAAAAAAAATGTGGCGATCACCAAACGGAACTATAAGAAATATTATTGGTGGAACTGTATTTAGAGAACCGATAATTTGTAAAAATATTCCTAAACTTGTACCTTCATGGACTGATCCTGTTGTTATTGGCAGACACGCATTTGGAGATCAATACAGAGCTACAGATTTTTTAGTTCCTGGCAAAGGAAAATTAGAACTTAAATGGACTTCAGCGGATGGTAAAGATGAAAAAAAATTTGAGGTATTTGATTTTAATGGACCCGGTGTTGCTTTATCAATGTATAATTTAGATAAATCTATAGAAGATTTTGCAAGATCCTGTCTTAATTATGGATTAATTAAAAGATGGCCAGTGTACTTATCTACCAAGAATACAATTTTAAAGAAATATGATGGTAGATTCAAAGATATTTTTGAAAAAGTATACAATGAAGAATTTAAACAAGAGTTTGAAAAAAATAAAATTACTTATGAACATCGATTAATTGATGACATGGTAGCATGTGCAATGAAATGGAGTGGTAAGTATATATGGGCATGTAAAAATTATGATGGAGATGTTCAGTCTGATACAGTTGCTCAAGGGTATGGATCTTTAGGATTAATGACAAGTGTACTTTTGGCGCCGGATGGAAAAACGATGGAAGCTGAAGCGGCTCATGGTACTGTAACAAGACATTTTAGGATGCATCAACAAGGAAAAGAAACTTCCACAAATCCGATAGCCTCTATTTTTGCATGGACAAGGGGTTTAGCACATAGAGGTAAATTAGATAATAACGCTGAATTGATTAAATTTTCTGATATTTTAGAAAAAGTTTGTATTGATGCTGTTGAAAATGGATCAATGACTAAAGATTTAGCAATCTTGTTAAGTACATCTACAAAATTCTTAACCACTAATCAATTTTTAGACGAATTAGATGGTAGGTTAAAAAAGAAATTAAATTAGGGATTTAAGTTTTTCTAAAGCTTCATCTATTTTTGAACTATCAAC
>CACGOM010000010.1 GCA_902574705.1 uncultured Pelagibacteraceae bacterium
AAAAACAAGTTAGATATACCTATTTAGCTATCGGCTCAAACTTGGGGGATAAACTAGAAAACATAGAAAAAGCAAAAAGATTTTTAATTCTAAATAATATTTTTGTTAAAGATAGTTCTAGTGTATATGAAACAGCATCTTGGCCTAACAGAAAATTTCCAAAGTTTTATAATATAGTTATCAAAGTAAATACAAATTTATCTTTATTTGAATTGTTTAAATCTATAAAAAAAATTGAAAAAAAAATTGGCAGGAAAAAAAACTTAAGAAATTACCCACGAGAATGTGATATTGATATAATTGACTATAAGGGCTTATGCTTAAATGAAGAGCTCAATAATCAAAAAATATATACTCCACATCCAATGATGCAAAATAGAAATTTTGTAATATTTCCTCTTTATGAGGTTAATAAGAACTGGATTCATCCAAAAACTAAGGCAAATATACATAGTATAATTAATCAACTTAAAAATGAGGACTTTTCTGACATTAGAATTGTTTGAAATTGGTGTTATAGTATATAAATGTTAAAATCTGACGATTTAATAAATAAGATTAAAATTTATAATAAGTTTTTAAACCCAAAAACTTTATCTAAAGCATATGATTTTGCATTAAAGGCACATGCTGATCAAAAAAGACATTCAGGAGATCCATATGTAATTCATCCTGTGGCTGTTGCTGATATTTTAACAGAATTAAAATTAGATAGCGCAACTATAGCTACTGGATTATTACATGATACTATAGAAGATACGCATGCAACTTATAATACTATAGTTAAAGAATTTGGAACAGAGGTTGCTGATTTAGTAGATGGTGTTACAAAAATTAGTGTTTTAGAAAATCAAGCTAATACAACAACAAAAGCAGAAAATTTTAGAAAACTAATCTTAGCAACATCTAAAGATATAAGAGTTTTATTGGTCAAACTTGCGGACAGACTTCATAATATGAGAACAATCGATGCAATTGATAGTTTTGAAAAAAGAGAACGAATTGCTAAAGAGACAATGGAAATATATGCCCCCTTGGCAGATAGAATGGGTATGAATAGAATAAGAGATGAACTTGAAGATTTATCATTTGGAGTTTTAAATATTAAAGCAAAAAAAATGATCAAAGATAGACTTGATGATATTAAAGAAAAAAATTTATTAAATTTTAAAAGATTATCGGAGGATTTTCAAAATCTTTTAAGTAAAAGTAATTTAAAATGTAAAATCTTTGGACGAGAAAAAACACCTTTTTCTATTTGGAGAAAAATTCAAATAAAACGTACTTCACTTGAACAGATAACAGATATCATGGGATTTAGAATAATAATGAGTAATATAGATGAATGTTACAAAGCTTTAGGTATATTCCATAGCAACTACAACTGTATACCAGGCAGATTTAAAGATTATATTTCTTCACCTAAAATTAATAACTACCAATCTATACATACAGCTATAATTGGTCCAAATAAAAGACCAATAGAAATACAATTAAGAACAATGTCAATGCATGAATTTGCGCAAAGAGGTATTGCATCTCACTGGAAGTATAAATCATCTGAAAAAGTTAATTCATTAACATGGAAAGAATATGATTGGCTTGCTGACTTAGTAGAAATATTAAATAAAAATGAGAACCCAGAGGATTTTTACGAGTACACTAAACTTCAAATGTTCCAAGATAATGTATTCTGTTTTACGCCAAAAGGATCTGTAATTAAACTTCCAAAAGATGCCACACCAATCGATTTTGCTTATGCTGTTCATACACAAATAGGTGATACTGCTATCGGATGTGAAATTAATGGAAAAGAAAGTCCCATACAATCTTTGTTAAGAAATGGTGATGTAGTTAAAATTATTACATCAAAAAAAGTATCACCTTCACTCCATTGGATTAGTACTACCAAAACTGGAAAGGCAAGGGCGGCAATCAGAAGATATTGGCAATATAGAGAAAATTATAAAGCACTCAAATCAAAACAATACAATACTACGTTGTGGATCTCTTTACCTGATTTACCAGGACAACTTGGTGATGTGACAAGTTTAATTGGACAAAATAAAATGAATATATCTAGCGTAGAAATGGTTGAAAAAACAAAAAATACTATAAACTTTAGGTTTAATTTGATTATTAATGATTTGAAAAACTTTACAAATTTAATCAGTGAGCTAAAACAAAAAGAATTAAAATTCAAAATTATAAGACACAAAAATAAAAAATATGCTTTCTTTAAAAAACTCTTTAGCGGTTTTAAAAAAAACTGAAGCATTAAAAGAAGGCCATTTTGTTCTTTCTTCAGGCCTACATTCACCTCAATATGTTCAATGTGCAAAACTTTTAAGTTTTCCAAATAAAGCAACAGAAATCTGTAAATCATTAGCATCAAAAATAAAAAGAAAATTTAAAAAAATTGATATTATTTTAGCTCCTGCAATGGGTGGTGTTATTATCGGTTATGAAATTGGTAAAATACTTAATATAGAAACAATATTTTGTGAGAGGGTAAATGGAAAATTTAAGTTAAGAAGAGGCTTTAATATAAAACCAAAATCAAAAGTTTTAATAATTGAAGATGTAATCACAACAGGCAAATCAAGCATTGAATGTACAAAAATAATAAAAAAATCAAAATCAACCTTAGTTGGTTTTGCATGTATAATTGATAGATCAAACAAAAAGCATATCAAAATTAAAAAAACTATTATTTCACAAGTTAAATTAGAAATACCCACTTATAAGAAAAATAATCTACCAAATTATTTAAAAAAAATTCCCGTAACATCTCCTGGCAGCAGAAGAATTAAATGATATCTCTAGGTATAAATATTGACCATGTAGCAACCATTAGAAATGCAAGAGGTGAGGAGCATCCCTATCCATATATCGCAGCAAAAAATGCAATTAAATCTGGAGCAAATTCAATTACAATTCATTTAAGAGAAGACAGAAGGCATATTAATGATAAAGATTTAAAGATAATTTCTTCAATAAAAAATATTCCATTAAATCTAGAAATGGCTGCAACTAATCAAATGCTTAAAATAGCACTTAAATATAAACCAAATTATGTATGTATAGTTCCTGAAAAAAGAGAGGAAATTACAACTGAAGGCGGATTGAATATTAAAAAAAATAATAAAAAACTTAAATACATAATTAAAAAATTAAATAATTCTAATATAAGAACAAGTCTTTTTATAAACCCATCGATAAAAGATATCAAACTTGCAAATTCAATAGGAACTAAATGTATAGAATTACATACTGGAAAAATTTCAAACCTAGTAAAAAGAAAAAAGAATTATGTGAA
Organism: uncultured Pelagibacteraceae bacterium; assembly: GCA_902574705.1. Taxonomy (GTDB): domain Bacteria; phylum Pseudomonadota; class Alphaproteobacteria; order Pelagibacterales; family Pelagibacteraceae; genus Pelagibacter. The sequence continues at coordinate 3,320 of CACGOM010000010.1, forward strand.
TGAATTTAACAAAATTAAAAAATCTGCAAAATTTGCGGATTCAATCAACCTAGAGGTTCACGCTGGTCATGGTCTTGACTATAAAACAACAAAAATTCTTAGAAAGATACCAGAAATAACTGAATATAATATTGGTCATTTTATAATTGGAGAATCTATTGAATTTAGTCTAAGAAAAGTAATTAAGAAATTTATAAAAATTTTAAAAAAATAAATAATGTCAATAATTGGAATTGGTGTAGATATAGTAAATAATAATAGATTAAAAAAACTTGTAAAAAACAAAAACTTTCTTTCAAGAATTTTTACTAATAAGGAGCAAATTCTATCAAATAGATTAAAAAATAAAATTAATTTCTATTCAAAAAGATTTGCTGCTAAAGAAGCATTTTCAAAAGCTACTGGATTTGGTATTTCTAAAAATTTAAATTTTAAAGATATAGAGATTGAAAATAATAAAAAAGGAAAACCAATAATAAATTTGAATAAAACAACAATTTTATATTTAAAAAAAAAATTTAAAGTAAATTCATTTAAAACCAAACTTTCCCTTTCAGATGAAAAAAATTATTCAATTGCTTATGTAATCATTGAAAAAAAATGATAAATAAAAAAATTATTTTAGATAACTTAAAAACTTTACTTTATGCTTTAATCATAGCAATAATTATAAGATCTTTAATTATTCAGCCATTTTATATTCCATCTTCTTCTATGGAGCTTAATCTTTTAGTGGGCGATAGATTATTTGTTACAAAATACTCATATGGATACAGTAAACACTCTTTTCCATTTAGCCCCCCTGTTTTCAAAAATCGAATTTTTGAAAAAGTTCCAAAAAGAGGCGATATTATTGTTTTTAAAACACCATCGGACAATAGAACTGATTATATTAAGCGATTAATAGGATTACCCGGTGATACAGTTCAATTTATTGATGGAAATTTATATATAAATAATAACCAAGTTTTAAGAACCTTAATCAGTGATGATAAAAATTTATTTTGTGGTAATCAAAAAATTAATGTTTCTTTTTATAAAGAAAAATTACCAAATAATAAATCTTATATAGCCTCCTATAGAAATGATATTTCATTTGTTAATTCTGATAAATATCTAGTACCACAAAATCATTATTTTTTTTTAGGAGATAATAGAGATTGTTCCAAAGATAGTAGATTTCTTTCAGAAGTTGGTTATGTACACCGTGATAACTTAGTTGGAAAAGCTCAATTTTTATTTTTTTCATCTAATAGCAGAGAAGGAAGTATTTTTGAAATATGGAAATGGTCCAAAATAATTAGATTTGATAGATTTTTTAAGAAATTGAAATAATGAAAAAAAATATTACTAAAATTGAACAATATTTAGGTTTTAAAATAAATAAAATTGACCTCTACACTAAAGCTTTAACCCATAAAAGTTATGACAAAAATAATAATTATGAAAAATTAGAGTTTTTAGGTGATAGAGTCCTTGGACTTGTTATTTCTAAAAAATTACTTGAAATTTTTCCAGATGAAAAAGAGGGTATTTTAGATAAAAAACTTGCATCTCTTGTCAATAAAAACAAGTGTTATGAAATTGGTAAACAATTAAAGTTAGATAAGCTATTAAAAATTGGCAACTTGAGATTAAAAAAACAAATTGTTGAAAAAAAAATTGTTTCCGACTCATGTGAGGCTATATTAGGTGCAATTTATTTAGATAGAGGATTTGATTTTGCAGAAAAGTTTATACTTAGGAATTGGGAGACACATATTAATGATAAAAATACAATTATTATTGATGCTAAAACGAAATTACAAGAATATTCATTAAAAAAATTTAAGGTCCTGCCAATTTATAAATTTATTTCAGACACTGGTCCAAAACATAAACCAAATTTTAAGGTTGCAGTTAAAATAAAAGACACTTCATTTGTGGAGGCGGAGGGTTCATCAAAAAAACTTGCACAACAAGCTGCGGCAACAAAATTACTAGGTACTCTGGATAATTAAATGAAGTTCGAGGATAAAGGTTTTCTAGTAAGCAAAAATAAGTATAACGAAAATTCAGTTATTGCTGAATTTTTTACAGAAAATAATGGCAAAGTCTCTGGTTTAATTTTTGGCGCAACTTCATCAAAAATTAAAAATTTTTTGTTAATTGGAAATAAATTTAATGTTCAATTTATTTCCAAAAGTCAAAATAAAGCTGGTTATTTTAAAGTTGAAATTGATAAAATTTTTACTCCTTTTTTTCTTGAAAATAAAACTAAACTTAGTTGTATATTGTATTCTTTAAATTTAATAAAAATATTGACAGTTGAAAATCAAGCTAATAAATATATTTACGAAGAACTTCAAAAATTATTTGAACTTCTTAATTCTGATAAATGGATACAAAAATTCATATTTTGGGAACTCAACATAATAAAACTTGTTGGATATGATATTAATTTTAGTGATTATGTTGATAATAATATAACAAGTAATAATTTTTATGTAACTACATTAGATGGTGAAAAAAAAATTCCATCATTCTTATTAAAGATTAGTGATGCTGAAATTAACAAAGAGATTCTTAAAGATGGGCTCAAAGTAGTAGGTGATTTTCTTAATAAATCAGTATTAATACCAAATAATATTAATTATCCATCATTACGAACAGAATTTGTAAAATTACTCTAGTCTAGAAAATTAGCTACGTCGTTAGCAAAATAAGTCACAATTGCATTTGCACCAGCTCTTTTAAAAGATATTAGGCTTTCAAAAATTGCATTTTGATTAATTATTTTCTTTTGTATTGCGTTTGTTATCAACGAATATTCACCAGAAACTTGATAAGCAAAAACTGGTATTTTAAATTTTTCTTTGATGGTTTTAATAATATCTAAATATGGCATACCAGGTTTTACCATTATTAGATCTGCACCTTCTTTAATATCTAATGCAACTTCTCTAATGGCTTCCTCTGAATTTGAGAAATCCATCTGATATGATTTCTTATTACCTCTAAGAATAGATTTTGAACCTACTGCATTTCTGAATGGGCCATAGAAATTAGATGCATACTTGACAGCATAGGATAATAATTGAACATTTTGAAAATTATTTTTATCAAGTTCTTTTCTAATTTTTCCAATTCTTCCATCCATCATATCCGATGGCGCAATTACATCACACCCCATTTGAGCTTGAAGTAATGATTGTTTAATTAAAATCTTTATTGTCTCATCATTTAGAATATAATTTTTTTTCAATACTCCATCGTGACCATGGGATGTATATGGGTCTAATGCAACATCAGCCATTAAACCTATTTCATTTTTATATTTTTTTTTTGCAATCTTAAGAGCTCTACAAACAAGATTATTTTCATTTAAAGATTCCGTACCTAGATTATTTTTTCTATTAAATGGCGTATGTGGAAAAAAAGCTACCATTGGAATTTTATTTTTTAATGCTTTGTCAATCACTTTTGGCACCATATCTATTGAATATCTATAAACGCCTGGCATATTTTTAATTATACTTTTTTTATTTATTCCATCTGTCAAAAATATGGGTAAAATTAAATCATTGACTGATAAATCATTTTCTCTGATTAATCTTCTAGTCCAACTATATTTTCTATTTCTTCTAAGTCTTAATGATGGATATCTGCCAGTAATCATATCAATATTATTTATTTAATTATGCGACAAAAGTTATATATACTATATTTATTTTTGAGCTATTAAAAATTTATGCCTTTAAACTTTGACGATTTTCAAATACAGGATATCAAATTTGATATTTCCAAGCTAAGAAATGCCTGTAATGAAGTATTAAAAATAAAAGGTTTTGATACTAGTCTTGGTATTCCACATTTTGCCGGTATATCTCTAAATCAAATACCTGGAGATCCGGACTCTATTAAAGGTAATAATATTAGAGGAGTATTCTGGACCAAACCAGACTCAACAGGAAAAGAAGTTGTAAGGGACTCAAAAATTGATGAAAGTAAATATACTGAATTTGTTGAGGATTACAAAAACACATATTTTAATGATGTATACAGCGAGCTATCAAAAAAATTTAAATTAGGTAGAGTACGATTATTATTAAAAGAACCAAGATCAACATTAAGTTGGCACAGAGATCCAGAACCAAGATTGCATATTCCTATATATACAAATCCTGGTGCAATAATGGTAATAGACCATGTTGCTAAACATATGCCAGCAGATGGATCAGTTTGGATTACAAACAATACAAAATATCATAACGCATTTAACGGTGGTGAAGAAAACAGAGTTCATTTAGTTGCCTGCGTACTTGATTATAAATTTAATTAATTGAAAACTATAGTTATAGCCTCTGATCATGCCGGTTACTCTTTAAAAGAGTACGTCAAAAAAATTTTGACTAAGAAAAAATTCTCGTTAATAGATGTTGGAACTAAATCAAATGATAGCGTTGATTATCCAGATTTTGCTCATAAGTTATCGAGAATTGTTAAAACAAAAAATAATACCACTGGAGTCCTTATTTGTGGATCAGGCCAAGGAATGGTTATGGCTGCGAATAAACACAAAAATATAAGAGCTGCTTTATGTAATGATATTAAATCAACGAAATTATCAAGATTGCATAATGATGCAAATATTATTACATTAGGATCTAGACTTATTTCAAAAAAAAATGCAATTAAATATATAAATATTTTTTTGAAAACTAAGTTTGAAGGTGGTAGACACCGAAAAAGAATAAGGAAAATATAAATGTCAAAAGAAAGTAATTATATAAATAACCAGTACCAAAGTTTTTTTGAAAATAGTCTATCGGATATTGATCCTGATATTCATCAAGCCATAACTGATGAATTAAACAGACAACAAAGTCATATCGAATTAATCGCTTCTGAAAACATAGTATCACAAGCAGTTTTAGAGGCACAAGGATCAGTTTTGACTAACAAATATGCGGAAGGTTATTCGGGAAAAAGATATTATAACGGATGTGCTTATGTAGATGTCGCTGAAAATTTAGCTAATGAAAGATTAAAAAAACTATTTAATTGTAAATTTGCAAATTCACAACCTCACTCGGGAGCTCAGGCGAATGGAGCAGTTTTTTTAGCCTTACTTAACCCAGGAGATACCTTTATGGGAATGAGTTTAAACTCAGGTGGTCATATCACGCATGGTTTAAAAATCGCTATGTCTGGTAAATGGTTTAATGCCATAGGTTATGATGTAGATAAAAAATCGGAGTTAATTGATTATGATAATGTTGAGAAACTTGCATTAGAGCACAAACCAAAATTGATAATTGCAGGCGGGAGTGCATACTCAAGAATAATAGATTTTAAAAAATTTAGAGAGATAGCTGATAAAGTTGGTGCATATTTTATGGTTGATATGGCGCATTTTTCAGGGTTAGTTGCAGGCAAAGGATATCCAAATCCAGTTGATTATGCCCACGTTGTAACATCTACAACTCATAAGGTATTTAGAAGTGCAAGAGGTGGAATTGTTTTAACAAATCATGAAAATCTTGCAAAAAAAATTAACACCGCTGTATTTCCTGGGTATCAAGGAGGTCCGTTGATGCATATTATTGCTGCTAAAGCAGTTGGATTTTTAGAAGCACTTAAGCCAGAATTTCAAACTTATATTAAAACAGTTTTATCCAATGCAAAAATTCTAAGTGAAACATTAATACATAATGGATTTAAAATATACTCTGGAGGAACGGATACTCATTTAATGCTAGTTGATTTAAGACCTTTTAATGTTAAAGGTAATCTAGCTGCTGAAAGTTTGGATAGAGCTAATATAACGTGTAATAAAAATGGTATTCCATTTGATACCGAAAGTCCTATGGTAACATCTGGAATAAGATTAGGAACTCAGGCAGCTACAACAAGAGGTTTTGGATCAGATGAGTTTAAAAAAGTTGGAAACTTGATTACAAAAACTATTAAGGGTCTTTCAGAAAATCCAGAAGATAATTCAAAGATAGAAAGTGAAGTTCGTGATGAAGTAATAGAACTTTGTTCTAAATTTCCAATTTATAAGAATTTAAGAAAGTAAATGATTTGTCCAATATGTAAAAAAGGTGAGACCTCAGTTGTGGATTCAAGGCCTGCTGAAGATGGTACATCAATCAGAAGACGAAGATTATGCAATTGTGGAGAAAGATTTACAACTTTTGAACGAGTACAATATAGAGAAATTGTAGTTATTAAAAAAAGCGGAAGAAAATCTCCTTTTGACAGAGATAAATTATCTAAATCAATATATATAGCTCTTAAAAAAAGACCTATAGATACTGACACTATTGAAAAATTTATTACAAAAATATCCCGTTCTTTAGAGGAACTTGGTCAAAATGAAATTTCTTCTAATACAATTGGAACTATGGTTATGGATGCATTAAAAAATTTAGACCCTGTTGCTTATGTAAGATTTGCATCAGTTTATAGAAATTTTAGAGAAGAAAAAGATTTTGTAACATTCGTAGACAGAATAGATGTCTATAAAAAAAGATAAATACTTTGGTAGAATTGCTAATAATTTAGCAAAAAATTCCCTTAACCTTACAGGGCCAAATCCTTCAGTAGGTGCTTTAATAGTAAAAAACGATAAAATTATTTCATTCGGATCAACTAGTTTTTCCGGAAGACCGCATGCAGAAGATAATGCTTTAAAAAAATTGTCAAAAAAGAATAAAAAAAATTCAACGATGTATATTTCCCTCGAACCATGTTTCCACTATGGCAAAACATCACCCTGTGTAGATAAGATAATAAATTCTAAAGTACAAAGAGTGGTATATTCGATTAATGATATTGATCCTCGTACATCAGGCAAATCTTATAAAAAATTAAAATCAAAAAAAATAAATGTTAAAAAAAATTTGTTAAAAAAGTACGCAAAATCAATTTATAAAAATTATTTTTTTTCTAAAAAAAATAAGAAACCTTATATTTATGGAAAATTAGCAATATCTAAAGATAGATATATTAAAGATAAAAAAAATTTTTATATGACAAGCAAACTGTCTTTAAAAACAACTCATATTTTAAGGAGTAAAGTAAATTGTATTTTAACAACAGCTAAAACTATTAATGATGATAATCCAAAACTTAATTGTCGAGTTGAGGGTTTAGAAAAGTTTACACCAAATGTAGCAATAATTGATAAATCTCTCAAAGTGAAAAAAAATTCTTTTATTATTAGAAATGCAAAAAATAATAAAACTTATTTATTTTATAATAAAAAAAAAGTTGATAAGCTTAATTTTCTAAAATCGAAAAAAGTAATTACTATTCATATTCCTTTATATAATAATCGACTAAATTTTAATATTATCCTAAAAAAATTGTATAATTATGAGTTATCTAGTGTTTTAATTGAATGTGGTAAATCATTTATGTCATACTTAATAAATAACAACTTTATTAATGAATTTTATTTATTCGAAACTCCAATAAGATTAAAAAAAAGAGGAATTTTAAAAATGAATAATATTAAATCAGACTTATCAAAAAAATTTAATCGTGTTAAAATAAATGAGACTTTTCTAGATAAAGATAATTTAATACACTACTACTAACTGATGTTTAACGGAATAATTTATAATCAAGGTGAGGTTCATAAAATCAATGTAACAAAAAAAGGTACATCAATTTTTGTTTACTCTAAAAATCTGATTAGCAAAAAAAAAATTGGAATGTCTATAGCTGTTGATGGTGTTTGTTTGACTTTAGTATCTTATAAAAAAAATATTTTAGAATTTTATCTTTTACGTGAGACAATAAATAGATCAAAATTTAAGTACACAAAAAAAGGTGATATTGTAAATTTAGAATTACCATTAAAATTTGGCCAAGATATTTCAGGTCATATATGTCAGGGACATGTAGATACAACTTCAAAAGTTTTAAAAATTTCTAAAACAGGAAACTCAAGAATTTTGGAATTTAATATTAACAAAAATTATAAAAAATTACTTATAGAAAAAGCTTCAATATTAATTAACGGTGTATCCTTAACGATTTCAAGAGTAACCAAAAAAGGGTTTGAAATTTGGCTTATTCCTCATACATTAAAATTAACTAATCTTTCTAATATTAAAATAAATACTGTTGTTAATATCGAATTTGATATTTTATCAAAATATGTAAAAAACTATTTATCATGAAGAATTTGAAATTTCACACTATAGAAACAATCATTTCTGATGCCAAAAATGGTAAAATGTATATTCTTGTTGATGATGAAAACAGAGAAAATGAAGGTGATTTAATCTGTTCTGCAAAAAATATTACTGCAGAAAAAATTAACTTTATGGCTAAGTATGGAAGGGGACTTATTTGTTTAGCATTAGATACTGTTCAAGCAAAAAAATTAAATCTTAATTATATGTCACCTAAAAATGAATCGAGAAACCAAACAGCTTTTACAGTTTCGATCGAAGCAAAAAAAGGCATTTCAACTGGAATATCTGCAAAGGATAGAGCTACAACTATAAAGGTTGCTACTAAATTAAATGTTTCAAAAAGGGATATTGTTTCTCCCGGTCATGTATTTCCTGTTGTTGCTCGTGATGGCGGTGTATTAATTAGAGCTGGTCATACCGAAGCATCTGTTGATATATCTAAATTAGCCAAAAAAAATAGTTCTGCTGTTATTTGTGAAATAATGAATGAAGATGGAACAATGGCAAAGAGAGACGAATTAATTAAATTTGCAAAAAAACATAGACTTTCCATTGGTAAAATTGAAGATTTAATAGCTTATAGATTAAAAAAAGAAAATTTAATTAAATTAAAAAAAACATCAGATATTTATTTAGGAAAACAAAATTTTAAAATTAAAATTTTTGAAAATAAAGTTGATGGATCGGAACATTTCGCACTTATTAAAGGAAATATTAATAGGAATGTAATACCACGTGTTAGAGTCATATCTTCAAATATCGTGCAAAGTTACCTTCTAGGAAACAAAATTCCAAATTCCTTTAATCAAACGGTTTCATACTTTAAAAAATTTAAAAACTGTATTTTAGTGTTTATTAAAGACCCAAATTTAAAATCAGTATCTGCGACACTAAAAGATTACAAAAATAAAAAATATTATAAAAAAGGTAAAGATAAACTCATAAGAAATTATGGACTAGGAGCTCAAATATTAAAAAATCTAAAAGTTAAGAAAATGATTTTAGTTACAAAGTCTCGAAAGAAGGTTATAGGTTTAGATGGATATAATTTATCAATAACTAAACAAGAGATTATATGAAAGTTTGTATTGTTATTTCAGATTACTATAAAGATATTTCAAGAGATTTACTAAATGGTTCAATTAACGAACTAAAAAAAAATGGTTTTAGGAATATTAAAATTAAAAAAGTTTCCGGAGCCTTTGAAATTCCAAATGTTATATCTAAAAATATTAATAAATTTAAAGCATTTATTGCACTTGGGTGCGTTATAAAGGGTGAGACAGATCATTATTATTTTATATCAAATGCAGTAACAAATGGATTGATGCATCTTTCAATTAAGTCAAAAAAACCAATCGGTTTTGGAATATTAACTTGTAAAAATTTAAAACAAGCCAAATATAGATCTTCATTATTAAAAAAAAATAAAGGTAAAGAAGTAGCTCAGGGAATTATTTCGATTCTTAATAATAAATGAAATATAAATTTTCACCAGCAAAAAACCCAAGAGTTTTAATTGTTCAAAAAGTATATGCACAATTGGTCAATAATGATCAAAAGATTATTTTTGAAAAACATCGTTTTAAAAAATTTATTAAAGATGTTGTTTTTGGAACAACTGAAAGATTAGAATTAATAAACGATGAAATAAAGTATATTGAAGAAAACTTTAATCTTAAAAATTTAGATGCTATTTTTAAAATTATTATTCAATGTGCCACATTTGAATTTATGTATAAACCAAATCTTTCTCGTAAAATTATAATTAAAGAATACTTAAACGTCTCAAATTTCTTTTTAAATACCTCTCAAACAAAATATTTAAATGCAATATTAGATAGTTTATCAAAAAAACTAACAAAATGAATGAATTGGATATTATCTATAATATAAAAAAAATAATTAAAAATCCTTCAGCATTAAATCTAAACGATGATGTCTTTTTTGATAAAAAAAAAAAATTACTCGCTTCTATTGATACATATAACGAACAAGTACATTATTTAGACTTTAAATATCCTGATCTTATAATTAAAAAAGCTATTAGATCTTCAATTTCAGATATAATTTCAAAAGGATCAGATCCAAAATATATACTTTTATCTTTTTCTGGTAAAAAAAAAGATTTTAGTTCTAAGAATATTAAATTAATCATCAATTCTATTAAACAAGAACAAAAAAAATTTAAATTTTCTTTAGTTGGTGGTGATATATCAAAATCATCTAAATCATCTTTTACAATATGTGTTTTTAGTTTTTCTAAAAAAATAATCCAAAGAAATAGTTGTTATATAAATGACGATATATACGTAACTGGAACCATCGGAGATGCTTCAATTGGTTTAGAAATTTTAAAAAAAAAAATTAAAACAGATCAAAAATCTAAAAATTTCTTTTTAGAAAGTTATTTTGCTCCTAAACTAGCTTTTGGTTTTCATAAAGAGCTTAATAAAATTGCAACTTCATCAATAGATGTTTCCGATGGTCTGTTGACTGATCTAAAAAAGTTGATAACAAGTAAAAAAAAAGGATTTATTATAGACTCTGCTCTAATACCTAAATCTAATTACTTTAAAAAATTTGTTAGCAAAAATAATATATCTAATTATAATCATTTATTTAATGGTGATGATTATCAGATTTTATTTACTTCTAAAAAAAAATATAGATCAATTATTATTAAAAAGGCAATAAAGTGGAATCAAAAAATCACACGAATAGGAAATATTACTTCTAATAAAGAAAATTATATTAAATATAAGGACAAATTAAAAAAAATTATCAATTATCAAGGATATATACACAGTTTTGAATAAGATTATTTATTGCCTTTTAGATTTTTTTTTGTAATGTCCGTTTTTTAAAAACTAACAATTTATAAGAATATAAGGTCAAAATTAATTATGAACTCAGAAACAATACTAGGTTATACAATTTTAGCAGGGTTATTATCTATAGTATATGGATTTATAACTGGAAAAAATATTTTAAACTCGAGCCCAGGAAACGCAAAAATGCAGGAAATAGCATCTGCTATTCAAATTGGTGCTAAGGCTTATTTAAATAGACAATATAAAACTATAGCTATTGTTGGCATTGTTGTTCTTATAATTATTAGTTATGCTTTTAGTATATTAGTTGGTTTAGGATATTTAATTGGAGCTGCATTATCAGGAATAGCTGGCTATGTTGGTATGTTAGTGTCAGTGCAAGCCAATGTACGTACTGCAGAAGCCTCTAGAAAAGGTTTAAACGAAGGACTTGATGTTGCATTTAAATCAGGAGCTGTTACTGGAATGTTAGTAGCTGGATTAGCGCTTTTATCTATAGCAGTTTACTATTACTTATTATTATCTTTTAATGTTGATGAGAGAGAAATTGTAAATGCTTTAGTTGCACTTGGATTTGGAGCATCCTTAATATCAATCTTTGCGAGATTAGGTGGTGGAATTTTTACAAAAGGTGCAGATGTTGGTGCAGATTTAGTTGGTAAAGTCGAAGCAGGAATACCAGAGGATGATCCAAGAAATCCAGCAGTTATTGCTGATAACGTTGGAGATAACGTCGGTGATTGTGCTGGAATGGCTGCAGATTTATTTGAAACGTACGCTGTTACAATAGTTGCAACAATGGTTCTTTCTTCAATATTTTTTACTGGAGATTTAAATATGATGATTTATCCACTAACAATTGGTGGCGCCTGTATATTAACTTCAATTTTAGGAACTTTTTTTGTTAGGTTAGGAAAATCTAAGAATATAATGACAGCTCTTTATAAAGGGTTTGTAGTTACAGCAATTACTTCATTAGCTGTTTTGTATCCAATTACTGATTATGTTTTAGGATTGGACAAAATTTATAGTATTGGAAATAAAGAATTTACTGGTTTAAGTTTGTATTACTGTGGTGTTATTGGTTTAGTCATTACAGGATTAATTATTTGGATTACTGAGTATTATACAGGAACTGGATATAGACCTGTAAAAAGTGTTGCACTTTCTTCAACAACAGGACACGGAACCAATGTGATACAAGGATTAGCAGTTTCTCTTGAAGCTACAGCAATTCCCGCTCTTATAATTGTAACTGGAATTTTAACAACTAATCATATAGCTGGTTTATTTGGAATAGCAATTGCTGTAACATCAATGTTAGCATTAGCAGGCATGGTAGTTGCTTTAGATGCATATGGTCCAGTTACAGATAATGCCGGTGGAATTGCTGAGATGTCTAAATTACCTAATAATGTCAGAAAAACAACTGATGCTCTGGATGCAGTTGGAAATACTACAAAAGCTGTAACAAAAGGTTATGCAATTGGTTCAGCTGGATTGGGTGCGCTAGTTTTATTTGCTGCTTACACTGAAGACATAAAACATTTTTCAAAGATAGCTGGCTCAAATCTAGAAGGTATCGTAGTTACATTTGATTTATCAAATCCGTTTGTAGTTGTTGGATTACTCGTTGGAGGAATGCTTCCTTATTTATTTGGATCAATGGGTATGCAAGCTGTTGGTAGAGCAGGCGGAGCTGTTGTGGTTGAAGTTAGGAGACAATTTAAAAAATTTCCAGGAATAATGAAAAGAAAACAAAAACCTGATTATGCAAAATTAGTAGACTTGTTGACTATTGCAGCAATAAAAGAGATGATAATACCTTCATTGCTGCCAGTATTATCTCCAATAGTTCTATATTTTGCAATATTCGCTATTGGTGGACAAGTCGCAGCTTTAGCCTCGGTTGGTGCAATGTTATTAGGTGTAATTATTACAGGTTTATTTGTTGCTATTTCAATGACAGCAGGTGGTGGCGCATGGGACAATGCAAAAAAATATATTGAAGATGGCAACTATGGTGGTAAAGGATCTGAAGCTCATAAAGCTGCTGTAACAGGTGATACTGTGGGTGACCCATATAAAGATACTGCTGGTCCAGCAGTAAACCCAATGATTAAAATTACAAATATAGTTGCTTTACTATTACTAGCAGTTATAGCGGGATAATTTATCTTCTTCTATTTCTTTTAGGTGCTTCTATCTTTTGAATCAAACTATTAAATAGTTTATCAGTTTTAGACTTTTTATCATAACTTTTTAATGTTTGGTCTTTTGCAATTTTAAGATTTTGCATATCTTCTAATAAATATATTTTTTTACTTTCTACTATTCCAAATGAATTAAATTTTATTTCTAAAACTACATTTTTACTTATTACTTGATTACCTAATTTAACCACTGATTGATTAATTTTTTCTCTTTGTATAAAGTACCAAATACTATCATCAAACATGCTTATAACGGAAGGCTTGCCAAGAAGACTCATTGCATCATTTTTATTTGTATTTAAAATTTTAATTTTTTTGGATTTTAATTCTAAAGCAGAAATTCCGTGGTTTTTAACTACTTTATTGTTTGAACAACTTATTGTAATAGAAAAAATAAAAAATAAAATAATTAATTTATGCATAACGAATATTTAAATATTTATAATAATTTAATCAAATTAACCAGAAATAAATCGTTATATTTGAATTTATCTAATAAAGAAACTTTTTCTGATAGATTAATTTTTTTACTACTTCATTTATCGTTTTTTCTTAAAATCTTCAAAAATAATAACACTAAAGACTTATTACAAAATATCCATGATTTCATATTTAAACAAATTGAGCTTTCTATTAGAGAAATTGGATATGGAGATGTTTCAATAAACAAAAATATGAAAAAATATGTAAATTACTTTTATGATATCTTAATTAAAATAGACAAATGGGAAAATTTAGATAATGATAAAAAAGAGGAGATTTTAGAAAAGCTTATTAATAATCCAAAAAATATTTCATTTTTTGCTAGTTATTTTGATAAATTGAGCTCTTTTTATAAAAATAATACTTTAAATTTTTTTACAAAAGATATAGAAGAATTTAAATTTTAATTATGGCTGTACCAAAACGCAAAACTACACCTTCAAGAAGTGGAAAGAGAAGATCTCATATAAAGGTCTCACCAAAAAATATTATCGAAGATAAAAAATCTGGTGAATATAGACTTTCTCATCATTTAGATTTAAAAACTGGATTTTATAAAGGTAGACAAGTTTTAGATCCTAAAGAATAATATTTTATTTATGTCAAAATCAGTAATAATTGCAGTAGATGCAATGGGTGGTGATAATTCTCCAAAAAAAATTATTGCTGGTATGTCTCATTTTTTAAAAAAAAATAAAAATGTTTTTTTTAGGATTTTTGGTAAAAAATTAAACTTAGACAATGAAATATCTAGGTGCTCAATTGACAAAACTATTTTTGAAATTATTGAATGTGATGATGTTGTTCATAATAATGATACTCCTTTAGCTGCTGCAAAAAAGAAAAATACTAGTATGTGGCAAGCTATAAATGATGTTAAAGAAAGAAAGTCTGATGTTATAATTTCTGCTGGTAACACAGGTGCGCTTTTCGTTATCTCTAAACTTAATATGAAGATGATTGAAAAAATTAACAAACCTGCATTAGCTGCTTTATGGCCAAACAAAATTGGTATGAATATAGTATTAGATTTAGGTGCGAATGTAGAATGCGATGAAAAGAACTTTGAGGATTTTGCGCTCATGGGATCAGCTTTGCATAAAGCTTTATTTCCAGCTGAAGAATCTAAGGTTGCTTTACTTAATATTGGCTCTGAAGAAATAAAAGGCCACGAAATTATAAAAAAAGCTTACCAATCTATGGAAGATAAGAAAAATGATTTGTATGAATTTTGTGGGTATATAGAGGGAAATCAAATTATGAATGGTGATGTAAATGTAATAGTCACTGATGGTTTTACGGGTAACGTTGCATTAAAGACAGCAGAAGGCACTGCAAATTTTATTTCTACCGAACTTAAGAAAGCTTTATCCGAAGGTATAATTGCGAAACTTTCAACTTTAGCAAATATTTCAAATCTAAAAAAGTTTAAAAATAGATTAGATCCTAGATTATATAATGGAGCAATTCTTTTGGGTTTAGAAACTCCTGTTATCAAAAGTCATGGTTCTACAGATTATATTGGTTTTGCAAATTCTTTAGATGTATGTGTTAAAACTGTTGAGGGCAAATTAATTGATAAAATAAAAAAAAATATATCTGTTTAATGAGACAAAACCTAACAAAAAAAGAAATAGTTAATTCAATTTATATGCAGCTTGGTTTTTCAAAAAAATTAATCGAAAATATTATAGAAGATATTTTCGAAATATTATTAGAAAACCTTAAAACAAAAGGAAAAGTAAAAATATCAAATTTCGGAACATTTATATTAAGATACAAAAAATCAAGAGTTGGAAGAAATCCTAAAACAAAGAAAGAGTCAGTTATATCAGAAAGAAATGTAATTTTATTTAAACCATCTAAATATTTAAAAAATAAAATAAATAATGTCAATTAAGTTATCTTCAGCTTATAAAACGATAGGTGAAGTTGTAAAAATATTAAATGAAGCGGAGCCAAAAGAAATTAAATTAAACCCACATACTTTGAGATTTTGGGAAAAAAATTTTTCTCAACTAAAGCCAAAAATTTTCAATAACAATCGACGATATTATGATTCAAATTCAATTGAGTTGCTTAAATTTGTTAAGTTTCTTCTTAAATCAGAAGGCATGACTATACAAGGCGTTAAAAAGCATTTAAATGTAAACAAATCTAATCTTGACGATACTTTATTTACCTCTATAAGAACAAAATATTTTAAGAATAAATTATCAAATCTTAAAAATATTATTGAAAAATTGAAAAAATAATATGGCAAAAAAAACTTTTGTAAAAATTCGAATGGTACCTGAGTCAAAACCAGATAGTCCTTTTTTTTACTATCTAAAGAAACCAGCTGGCGGCGAAAAGGCTAAGGTTAAATTATCAGCAAAAAAATATAATCCTAGTACCAGAAAGCACGAATTATTTGTGGAGAAAAAATTGCCACCACACAGTAAATAATTATTTTTTCCTAAAATTTCTTCTTTCATAATCAATATATGCTCTAATCATATTGTACCATATTTTTTTTGTGATTTTAGGATCAATATTATGTTTAACTGATTTTCTTTTAATTTGTGCTAATATGATTTTAATTCTTTTATTGTCTACAATTTGATTTTTAAATTCTTTTAATTTTAAAACCTCGTTTACAATATTTGTTCTTTTTTTAATCAATTTAATCAATGAATTATCTAATTTATCTAGTCTTTTTCTAAGTTTTATTAATTTTTTATATTTATCAGGCGACATTTATTAAATTGGAATTATTAATAATTATTATATTTATCCAACTATGTATATAGAAAATAATATTATAAAAAATCAAATATCTATATGGCTTATATTTATGTTTTGCCTTGTTGCATTAATGATAATTATAGGTGGTTTGACTAGGTTAACTGATTCAGGTTTATCAATTACAAAATGGGAATTATTTTCTGGGACATTGCCACCACTAACGAAAGATAAATGGATTAGTTATTTTGATCAATACAAACAAATTCCTGAATTTAAATTACAAAATTTTTCTATGACATTAAGTGAATTCAAAGTAATCTTTTGGTGGGAATGGGGACATAGGTTTTTAGGCAGATTAATAGGTATATGTTATTTAATACCTTTGATATATTTTTCTTGGAATATTCATCCCAAGATTTTAAAAAAATTTTATTTCATTTTTTTTCTAATCTGTTTTCAAGGATTTTTAGGTTGGTATATGGTTTCAAGTGGGCTTGAACAAAGAATAGATGTAAGTCACTATCGATTATCAGTTCATTTGTTAGTAGCATTTATTATTCTATCTTTAATTTTTTGGAATTTTTTACAATTGAATTATAGTAAAAATAAAGATTATAAAATTAATTATTTTATACCATTAATCTTTTTAATAATGATTTTTATTCAAATTGTAGTAGGTGCATTTGTCTCTGGAATGGATGCTGGTAAAATTTATAATTCCTGGCCTTTAATGGGCGAAACTTATTTTCCAAATGATAATGATTTTACAAATTTATTTGAATTTACTGTTTTTAATGATCCATCATTGGTTCAATTTATCCACAGAAATTTAGCTTATCTAATTGCTTTATTTTATTTATATATAATTTTTAAAGTTCATATAAATAAAATAACTAATCTTTATAAACCAGTATATTTTTTAGGTTCTTTTATATTTTTACAGATTATTCTAGGTGTATTTACTATTTTACATGGTGCACAGATTTATATTGCATCTATGCACCAAATAAGCTCTATATTTTTAGTTAGTTCGAGCATCTACCTATTATTTTTAAACAGTAAGAACTAACTTACGGCTTTCAAGTTTGGTTTTCCAGATGCATCTAAAGCTTGATTTAAATCTTCAATAATGTCATCTGAATGCTCTATGCCAATAGATAATCTTACATACCCAGGTGTTACACCTGCAGCCAATAGCTCTTCTTCTGTCAATTGACTATGTGTTGTTGTGGCAGGATGTATTGCCAAACTTCTAGCGTCACCTATATTTGCAACATGGTAAAACATTTTTAGAGCTTCTATAAATTTTTTACCTGCTTCAACTCCACCTTTAACTTCTATTCCAATTAACGCTCCATTTCCACCTTTGAAATATTTTTTGGATCTTTCGGCAATTTTTCCTTCATGAAGAGTAGGGTAAATTACTCTTGTAACATTTTTATGTTTCTTTAGGAAATCGACAACTTTTTCTGCATTTGAACAATGTTGTTTCATTCTAAGTGGTGCTGTCTCTAACCCTTGAATAATTCCCCACGCATTATCAGGTGCAAGTGGAGCCCCTAAGTCTCTCAAAAGACATACTCTAGCTCTTACAGCAAATGAAACATTTGCACCAGTTAATTGAGGTACTGCTTCACCCCATTTAACACCTCCATAACTAGCGTCTGGCTCATTAAAAAGTGGTTGTCTTTTTGGATCTTTTGTCCAATCGAAATTTCCACCATCAATAATACCTCCTCCAATAACAGTACCGTGTCCACCAATAAATTTGGTTAATGAATGAACTACAACTGCTGCACCGTGATCCAAAGGCTTACAAATAACTGGTGAAGCAGTATTATCCATAATAAGTGGTATACTATATTTTCTTCCTATGTCAGATACCTCTTTAATTGGAAAAACTCTTAGATAAGGATTTGGTAATGTCTCTGCATAAAAACATCTAGTTCTATCATCTATTAATTTCTCAAAATTGGCTGGGTCTGAAGGATCAGCATATCTACACTCAATACCTAATTTTTTTAAAGTATGAGTAAACAAACTTACAGTACCACCGTATAAATCTGTTGAACTTATAAAATTATCTCCAGATTGACACACATTCATAATTGCAAATGTCGATGCTGCTTGTCCTGAACCAACAGTTACGGCAGCAAGACCATTTTCTAACGCAGAAATTCTTTTTTCTAAAACATCATTGGTAGGATTCATTATTCTTGTATAAATGTTACCAAATTCTTTTAGTCCAAATAAATTTGCTGCATGTTCAGTACTATCAAATTGATATGAAGTTGTTCTGTAAATTGGTACTGCAACTGAATTAGTAGCTTGATCTTTACGATAATCTCCTCCATGCAATGCAATTGTTTCTGGATGTTTTGATTTAGTCATATTTTTCTCCTTTTTTAGTGCTTGAGCTTTATGCAGGGCGCACAATATAGTTCAAATACCCGCCGAATATGTTGAAAAACCTTTTTAGCTTTTGAGTGCCGGCAATAAGGAACAAATCGGCATATAAAATGTATCAATTAATAAAATTGAAAACAACCCTTTATTTTGATGGATAATTTTTAAGAATAAATTGCTTTAGTACCTTTAAAACTCTATCTGCTTCCTCTAAAAGCATCATGTGACCACAATTATCTATTATTTCAACTACACTTCCATCAATAAGATCTGCTAATTTTTTACCTTCTTTTACTGGACACATTTTATCACCTGTAGCGAGTATTGATAATGTTGGTATTTTAATTTTTTTTGCTGCTTCAAAACCATTTTTATAATTATCACATGCTCTAAAATCTACTCCCAGTGTATTTTTTATTGTTCTGGATTTAGCTAACATTCCACCTGTATTAATGTGATATAAACCTGGAACAGGATGTCCTCCAAAATGTCCTGCGGGTCCATGAGCCCAATCCATCATTAAATCTACCGCTTTTGGATCATTATTCTCAGCTAAAGATAGCAGTTCTGGATTCATAGGTATAGCTCCCGCACCACCCATTAAACTTAAAGATTTTATTTTATTTGGATTTCTTGCAGCACATTCGATCGTAACGAGACATCCTTGTGAATGACCAACTAAAGATGCTTCTTTAAAACCAACAGAGTCAATTACATCGCTAACCCAATCGGCCATTTCTTCAATAGATTTTAAACTTTCACCACTTGATAATCCGTGACCTGGTAAGTCTAACGCGAGCACACTGTACCCATGAAAAGCAAAATATCTTGTCTGCAATACCCATGTCATATGGGTTAGTCCACTCCCGTGAACAAATATAATCAGTGGTTTATTTTTGTCAAAAGGACGTCCTCCAGTAGAGGCGAAGACTTCAGAGCCGTTGACTTGGAATTTCATTGATTTGAGACTAGTCTTGGTTTTTTTGCCGCTCTAAAACCAACTTCAAAGTCATTTTTAATATCATCTATATCTTCAATTCCAACAGACAGTCTTATCATGTCATGAGATAAACCTGCAAATTTTAGTGTTGCTTCATCCATTTGTGAATGAGTGCCTGAAGCAGGATGTATTACTAGTGTTCTTGTGTCCCCAACATTTGCTAAATGTGATGCAAGTTTAACGTTATTAATAAATGCAACACCGGCGTCTTTACCACCTTTTATTCCAAATGCGATCATAGAGCCACGACCGTTAGGTAAAAGTTTTTTTGCAAGTTCATGATCTGGATGATCAGGTACACTTGGATGTGATACCCAAGCAACACTTTCGTGTCCAAGCAAATATTTAACCATTTCCTCAGCATTAGAACAATGTTTTTTCATTCTAACAGATAATGTTTCTATTCCTTGTAAAACATTCCAAGCATTTTGTGGACTTAAACAAGGTCCAAAATCTCTCATACCCTCGGCACGAGCCTTCATTGTAAATGCAGTTGGACCAAATTCTTCCGCAAAAGATAATCCATGATATCCTTCATAGGGAGTTGTCATTGTTGGGAATTTATCATTTTGCATCCAATCAAAATTTCCACCTTCTACCAAAATTCCAGCCATAGAAGATCCATGACCAGCCATCCATTTTGTTAAAGAATGTACTACAATATCAGCACCATGTTCAAATGGTCTACATAAATATGGAGTTTGATAAGTGGCATCAACAATTAGCGGTATTCCTGCATCGTGTGCAATTTTTGAAATTTCTGGCATATTCATTAATTCATTTCCAGGGTTTCCTACAAGTTCTCCAAATATACCTTTAGTATTTTTCTGAATTGCCTTCTTAAATCCTTCTGTATCTCTTGGTTTTACAAATGTACATTTGATTCCAAATTTTGGTAAAGTAAGTCTAAATAAATTTACTGTTCCACCATATAGTTGGGAAGAAACAACGAGATGATCTCCAGCTTCACATAATGTCATAACTGTTAAAAAAATAGCACTCATACCTGATGATGTTGCAAGAGCGGCTGTACCACCTTCTAAAGACGCAACTCTTTCCTCTAAAACTGCAACAGTTGGGTTTGAAATACGACTGTAAATATGTCCACCTCTTTCTAGATTAAATAATGCTGCAGCATGATCAACGTCATCAAAGAGATATGATGTTGTTTGATAAATTGGAACTTGCCTTGAACCAGCATTTTTGTGAGGCTGATAGCCCGCATGTAGACTTAACGTATCAAATTTGTATGTTTTAGGATCGGTAGCTTTGTTTTTTTTATCTGTCATAAATTTCCCTTATTTTTAAATGTTAATTATTAACTATCAATATTAATATAAATTGACAATATGACATTTATCAGTATTAATCCGGCCAAACATGACTAAATTTGTTAAGAAAAATGACCTAAATAACAATTGGTATGAGATTGATGCATCTAATGCTGTGGTAGGAAGACTAGCATCGATTATTGCTAAAATATTAAGAGGTAAAAATAAAGCTACCTTTACTCCTCATATGGACAATGGTGATTTTGTTATTGTTAAAAACATAGAAAAAATAAAATTCACTGGAAAAAAATTTCAAGATAAAAAATACTATAGACATACTGGGTATCCGGGTGGAATTAAGGAAACTACACCTGAAAAACTTTATGATAAAAAACCTGGCGAAGCACTTAAATTAGCTGTCAAAAGAATGCTTCCTGGTGGACCTTTGGCAAAAAAACAACTAACAAAATTAAAAATATATAAAGGTTCTGACCACCCTCATTCTGTTCAGAATCCAACAATTATAGAATTATCAAAATTAAACAGTAAAAATATTGCAAGAAACTAAAATGTCTGAGATAGAAAAACTAAATTTTAAAGATAGCAAGTACGCAACTGGAAGAAGAAAAACTTCTATAGCTAAAGTATGGTTAAAAAAGGGATCTGGACAAATTCGAATTAATGGGAAAAATTATGACAATTATTTCACAAGAGAAATTCATAAAATGAAACTTTTAAGACCTTTTGAAATAATTAATCAAACTGCAGACTACGATGTTAGAGGTAATGTTACTGGAGGCGGTTTAACAGGTCAAGTTGGCGCTTTAGTTCATGGCATATCTAAAGCTCTTCTACAATTTGATGAAAACTTGAAATCCACATTAAAAAAAGAAAAACTTACTACCAGAGACTCCAGGGCTGTCGAAAGAAAGAAATACGGTCATAGAAAAGCAAGACGTAGTTTTCAGTTTTCAAAAAGATAATTTTTCTTTTTCAAATACAACAGTTATAATAAATTATGCAAAAGCTAAATATTTTAGTTGCTGGTTCAACAGGTTACATCGGTACTGAATTGATAAAACTTCTGGTTAAACACAAGGAAGTAAATATTCGTTATCTTTGTGGAAATACATCAGTTGGAAAAAATATAGGTTCTTTTGATAAATCCCTTATAAATAAAAAATTACCGAAAATAATCAAATTCAATGAAAAATTACTCACAGATGTTGATGTCATCTTTACCGCATTACCAAATGGCGAGGCACAAAAAATTTCAAATAAATTAAATAATCATAATACATTAATAGATCTATCTGCAGATTTTAGATTAAATAAAGCGAAACTATATTTAAAATATTATAAAATTAAGCATTCTTCTGTTAAAAATATTAAAAATAGCATTTATGCTCTTCCAGAAATTAAAAAAAGAAAAATTAAAAATTATAAAATAATCAGCTGTCCAGGTTGTTATCCAACATCTGTATTGCTTCCACTAATACCACTAATCAAGTCTAACATCATTTCTAGAAAAAAAATTATAGTAGACTCAAAATCAGGTTATTCTGGCGCAGGTAGAGGTGTTCACAAAAAATATAAAAAAAAAAATTTATATGAATCGTTAAGTGTCTATGGAATTAAAACTCATAGACATAATTCTGAAATTCAACAAGAGTTAGATCTAGAAACAGGAAAAAAAGTTGAATTCACTTTTACACCACACTTATCTCCAATGTTTAGAGGAATTTTAACTACTATTTATTGTTCTTCAACCAAGAAACATAATATTAATTCGATTTTATTAATGCTTAAAACTTTCTATAAAAATGAAAAGTTTATAAAAATAGCCAAAAAAAATTCATTCATTAGCACAAATGATGTGATAAATACAAATAATTGCTTAATATCAGTATGTGAATCAAAACAAAAAAATCAATTTATTATTTTGTCCGCAATAGATAATTTAATAAAAGGTGGGGCAGGTCAGGCAATACAAAATTTAAATTTAATATATGATTTTAAAAAAAATATGGGCTTAAAGTGAAATATTTGTTATTTTTTATTCTTTTCTCATTATTAATTGGCTGTAATAAACAAGTTTTAAATAATAATGATATTGGATTAGAAATTGATATATATAAAAAAAACATGTCATATGATGAATTTAAAAAAGCTGTAATAGAGTATGCTGATAAAGCTTCTTATCCAAGTTTAAAAAATTGATGATTAAAAAAAATGTTAATATTGCTGTGATCGGTTTAGGACAAGTAGGAAACTATTTGCTTAACGAACTTAATACAAAAAAAAAAGATATAGAACTTAAGACAGGTAAAAGTATTAAAATAGTTGCAATATCTGCAAAAAATAAAAACAAAAAAAGAAAATTTAAAATTAATAAATCGATTTTTTTTAATAATCCTCTAGATATTTTAAAAAATAAATCAATTGATGTGTTGTTTGAAGTAATTGGTCAAAGTGATGGTATTTCAAAAAAAATTGTTGAAACTGCAATTAAAAATAAAATCCACGTAATAACTCCAAATAAAGCGTTAATTTCTAAACATGGTGATTATCTCTCTAGGTTGGCAGAAATGTATAAAGTAAATTTAGAGTTCGAGGCATCTGTTGCTGGTGGAATACCAATATTAAGAACTATAAAAGAAGGATTGGCCACTAATAAATTGAACAAAGTTTATGGAATTTTAAATGGCACTTGTAATTATATTCTGTCTGAAATGGAAAAGTCTAAAGATAGTTTTTTAAATGTTTTAAAAAAAGCACAAAATCTTGGTTATGCAGAACCTGGAAATCCAAAATTGGATTTAAATGGATATGATGCATTTGCAAAAGTAAGAATATTATCTTCATTGGCGTTTAATAATAAAATTTCTAAAAAAAAGTGTTTAATGGAAGGAATCGAAAATGTTGAATATAAAGATATAGAGATTGCCTCACAATTAAACTTTAAAATTAAATTATTAGGAATAACAGAAATAATAAATGGTAAATTATTTGAAAGAGTTCATCCGGCATTAGTTAAAAAAGACTCATATATTGGAAATGTAAATGGAGTGATGAATGCTGTGATTGTCGAAGGTGTGCCAGTAGGAGAGAGTGTTCTGCAGGGAGAAGGGGCAGGTCCTAGCGCTACATCCTCTGCTTTGATGTCAGATTTATTATCTATTTTAAGAGGAAATATTAAATTTCCTTTCGGACTTCCTTCAAATAAAAGAAAAAACCCTATTCCTTATAATGAAAAAAATTCCTCTAATTCTTTATATTTACGACTTGAGGTCAAAGATAAACCAGGTGTTTTATCTGAAATAACAACTCTTTTATCTAAAAATAAAATATCAATCCAAAGGGTAATTCAAACTCCTTATAACAAAAAAAAATTAGCATCTATAGTGATAATTACTCATAAAGCTTTAGAGTTTAGATCCCAAAATCTAATTAGTTCATTAAAGAAAAATAAAAATGTGGTTAAAAAGCCTGTTCTAATAAGACTTTTTTAATGGAAATATACATCAAACTTTTTGAAGTCTTATTTCCAGTTTTTTTTGTAGTAGGAATTGGTTATTTTTTGGGTCGAAAAAATCCAAAAATAGATACAACTTTTATAACTAATTTTGCAGCGAATATTGGTACACCTGCTATGATTATTTATGCTGTAACATCAACAGGAATTACTTTTGATATTTTTGCAAAATATTTCTGGTATTATTTAATTGCAATCTTTTTTTTTTCTATTTTGGGTGTTGTTACTTTATATCTGATCAAAACTAAAGATATAGTTCGAGAATTGCCGCCATTAATTCTTCCTAACACTGGAAATATGGGTCTTCCTATATGTTTATTTGCCTATGGATCTCAAGGTCTCGGTGTATCAGCAGCTATTTCCTCTTTGATTATTTTATTTCATTTCACGTTGGGTGTTTTTTTGGCTGACAGAAAATTTAATCTTACAGTTATTACAAAAAATCCACCATTTTATGCAATAATATTTTCTTCATTAATTTTATTTAATGAAATTAAACTACCTACATTTATAATTAATACTACCGAATGGTTAATGTTTGCTACTATTTTTTTAATCTTAATGTCATTGGGAATAGCGCTTACTAGATTAAAAGTTTTTTCACTAAATAAAGCTATTGCAGCTTCAATTACAAGAACAATTTTAGGTCCTGTAATTGGTATTTTATTAATTATTTTTTTTGATTTGAGAGGTTTTGCTGCAGGTGTCTTATTAATACAATGTTCAATGCCTAGTGCAGTGCTAACGTACCTAGTTGGTTCTATTTATTCTCCAAAAAAGATAGTCGACTCAATTGCTAGTACTATTGTAGTATCTACACTAATGTCGTTTATAACCGTTCCTATAGTAGTATTTATTGCCCTTAAATATTTTTCTTAATGAAGGCAATTTTATTAAATATCTCTGCATGGATAATGCTTCCTTTTATGGATGCAATTGCAAAATATTTGTCAGCGTCTCTGCCTTTTTTTCAAATTACTTGGGCAAGGTATTTTTTTACTGTTTTTTTAGTTTTACCTTTAATGTTTTTGTTTTTCAAAGATCAACTTAAATGGACAGAAAATCCAAAGTTACAAATCTATAGAGGTTTAACTCTATTTTTTGCTAATATTTGTTTTTTTTATTCAATATCTATTATTTCAATGGCCAAGGCATTAACTTTAGCATTCGTAGCTCCTTTAATAACGACAATTTTATCTCCAATATTTTTAAGAGAGAAGGTGGGTATTAGAAGATGGTCAGCAGTCACAGTAGGTTTTATAGGTATACTTGTTGTTATCAGGCCTGGATTTATCGACTTTAATTTAGCCAGCATTGCAGCTGTTGGAACAGGATGCTTCTATGGTGTTTATTTAATTATAACTAGAAAACTTCATTCAACAGATAGTCCTTTGTTAACTTTGTTATTAACGGGTATAGTAGGGGCTATAATTGGAACATTTATTGTTCCTACGGTTTGGGTAAGTCCCACATTAATTCAGTGGTCGTGGCTCATTATTATGGGTTTATTTGCATGTTTGGGGCACATATTGCTTATCTATTCATTAAAGTATGCTGA
This sequence comes from uncultured Pelagibacteraceae bacterium, assembly GCA_902574705.1. Taxonomy (GTDB): domain Bacteria; phylum Pseudomonadota; class Alphaproteobacteria; order Pelagibacterales; family Pelagibacteraceae; genus Pelagibacter. The sequence goes on from CACGOM010000010.1 coordinate 29,539, forward strand.
TGCCTCTAAACTGGCTCCATTTGGTTATATTGAGATAATTCCTAACATTATTTTAGGTTATTACTTTTTTGATGACTTTCTTGATATTTGGTCTTTTTTAGGCTTACTTATAATTATTAGCTCTGGTTTGTATGTTATAAGAAGAGAGTATGTTATTAATAAATAGTAATCATATATTTACTATAATATAAAGTATTACTTTATATATTTATCTTAAACTATTGTAATTATTATATTTTATTAGATTCGTATACTTTATTGAACTATAAAAGGATTAATAATAAATTATATTAATTTATGAACTGGAGTTCAAAATAACAAGGAAAATCAAACCTTTTTCAAAGTTTCTGATTACTTGGATTAAAGAAAACATATATTTTAAACTTCGTGTATCATCTAAAGACTAAAATTATAAGTTTTATAGATAAATTTATAATTAAAAGTCTTAAAAAACAATCAGCTCTGCAGATATAGAATATAGCGATTAAACGGCCATAGAAGGCATTTATTTAAGCATCAAATAATATACAGTTCAACTGATAGGAGAAACAAAAAAAAATTATAATATTTTTAGGATATTATAAAAAAACGTTGAAAATCAACAATTCTAGAGTGAAAAACCCTCCATTTTAAGAAGTTTTTTTTTGGTTTTTTTACCTCCTGGACCTGAATAACCGCCCAAGCCACCATCAGATCTAATAACTCTATGACATGGTACTTTTGGTGCATATGGGTTCTTTCCTATAGCATTTGCTACTGCTCTTACTGCTTTTGGCCTTTTTATAGCTTTTGCAACATCAAGATATGTTCGAACTTGGCCTTTTGGGATTTTTAAAAGATATTTCCAGACTTGAATTTGAAATTTTGTTCCTTTGAAAATCATAATACAGAAAAAACCCCTGTTTCCTTGCACTTTTTAAGGTGCAAAGAACAGTTGTTTTTGGCACGTCGTTGTATGCGCTACCGCCATGCCTACCACTCTACGATTTTAGCGCTACTCCGCAGAGTTTTCTGCCCCCTGAGCTTGAACCTCTCGGTTTTTCCTCAATTGGCCAGTTAAGAGTTGCCTCTTAAGTTAATGTAACAATATCAAAGTATTTATTTGAATGTTATCACTTAATTGTTGAATTTATTAACTTTTTAACACAGTTGAATAGTGGGGATAACTAATAATTTGTTATTTATTTCATAAATATCAAGCCAAAATAGCTTAATGAAAACAAAATAGCTAAAATAGATAGAAAATAAGTTTCTATTGTTTTTCCGTGTTTTTTATTTTGGATATAAGCAAGAACCCAAAAACCTAAGGCGCTTAATAAAAATATTATATTTGGTATTTCTCCATCAATTGAACCCATAATTTTTTAATTTAAACTATTGACATATAAAATCACTTAATATATTACTAATGATAATTAATTGTTATCAATAGTAATAGAATGAATGAATTAACAACAGATCTAAAATTGCTACACGAAGCTACATTAAATAATCTTAAAAGTTCTAAGGCAAATAATACTTTAAGAGCTTACAAATCCGACTTTAGGGATTTTGGAGCGTTTTGTGTTAAGCATGGTTTAAATTCATTGCCAACAGAACCAAAAATAGTCTCTTTATACCTTACTCATCTCTCTAAAAATTCAAAAATTAGCACATTAAGACGTAGATTGGTATCTATTAGTATGGTTCATAAGTTAAAAGGACATTACCTGGATACGAAACATCCAATAATAGTAGAAAATTTAATGGGAATAAGAAGAGTCAAAGGTAGCTTTCAAAAAGGAAAAAAACCTTTATTAATCAATCATTTAAAATCAATAATTAATGTAATAGATGAACAAAATATAGAAGAGATTAAAAAACTTAGAGATAAGTCAATTATACTTGTTGGCTTTGGAGGCGGCTTTAGAAGAAATGAACTAATATCAATTGATTATGAAGATTTGGAATTTGTAAATGAAGGGGTTAAAATTATGATCAAGAGATCAAAAACTGATCAATTTGGTGAAGGAATGGTAAAAGGACTCCCCTATTTTACAAATGAAAGTTACTGCCCAATAGTAAACCTTAAAAAATGGTTAGAATATTCTAAAATAAAGTCTGGAGCTATTTTTAGAAGATTTAATAAAGGAAGAAATTTATCTGATAAAAGATTAACAGACCAATCTGTAGTTTTGTTAATGAAAGAATATTTAAAATTAGCAGGTATAGATAATAAAAATTTTGCAGGACATAGTTTAAGATCTGGTTTTGCTACAGTAGCAGCAGAATCAGGGGCTGATGAAAGAAGTATAATGGCGATGACTGGACACAAAACAACACAAATGGTTCGAAGATATATAAGAGAAGCTAATATATTTAAGAATAACGCATTAAATAAAATAAAAATCGATTAAATTGATTTAACATCCAACCAATCATTAGGATAAATATCATTATTTGATGAGAAACTTATATTACTTGGCGGACGTATACATAATTTATCCTTGTTAGTACCTAGATAAGCCGACCACCAATGAAAAGTAGAAGGACCGACTATAAAATGCTTACATAACGAACTTAAATAAAAATCGTTAATTGGTTTATTAGTTGAGTGATAAATTATTTTGTATGTTTTATCATCTAAATAATTAGATAAATCTGTTGTATCATTTGAAAAAACATAAAATTTAGGATCTTGAACTTTGGATTTAATTAATTCTGTAGCTTTTAAAATATAATCAATAGTTTTTTTTACAAATTGATTTGATTTTTCAACATTATTTACATTCGATACTTTTTCATCAAATCTATGTTGTCTTATAACTATTGAAACTGAGTTTTCCTTTAGAATGATTGAAGGGTCGACAAAAAGTGTTTTTTTATCAATATTTTTAATTTGAAATTGATCAATAATATCTTTTTTGTGATTAACAAAATATTTTTCGGACTCAAAATACCCTTCTATGAAAATGTTATCTGAATATTTAATTTTAGTATAATCTTCATATTTAGTTAATTTATTAGAAAATTTTTTTTCTACTAAAAAATTTTTATTGATACGAAAAAAATCTATTTTTTTATTTATTTTATAACTGATATACTTTGTAAAATTGTCTGGTATATGTATTGGATTTGCTATTTTAATAGGAATATTAAAATTATCTAACAAAAAAGAACGAATGTTTATTTTTTTATATGCAGATATATTATCAATAAATAAATCATATCCTAATGTCTTAGAAAAAGAATATGCATGAGCATACATGAATAATTGATTACCTAAGCCTTCGGATATTCTAACTATTGACTTTTTCATTTTTAGAAGAAATTACTAAAGAATAAATTAATTTAAATTTAGTAATAAATAAATCAAAGTAATATTCAAAACTTTTTTGTGGATCAGAAAGAGGACCATTATAATTAGATGCTGATCTTAAATAATGTTTTTTAAAAAACTTAATTGAAATACCCCATTTAAGTAAAAAAGTTTTTGCACCATTGTTCCAGGCTTTTTTTCTTAAGGAAATAGATGAAAAATGATAAACTCTACATTTACCTAAGCCCTTAAATATTCTCACACCAATCTTCCATAATTTCATATTGAAATCAGGATCTGAACCTAGTCCTGGTGAGAATTCTTCGCTAAATCCATTAACTTTTTCCCAAGTAGCTTTTGCTATTAGTGATGGTTGCCAATGTGTTCCTTGGAAATCATCGAAGTGAATTAAAGGAAGTTCTTTTAATAATTTTTCCTCATCAAATGTCTGAGGATTATTTCCACAATCTAGATCAATTAGGCCATTAAAATATTGAACCATTGTACCTGAAATAAAGAAATTATTATGATTTAATTTCTTTAACTCTTTTTCAAATTCAACATCCCAACCTGGACAAAAATACATATCATCATGTCCTAAAACTAAATATTTATTTGTTGAAATACTAGCGGCTTTGTTAAATGCTAAACACACACCTTCATTTTTAACAGAATAGGTATATTTAAAATTTGATTTTTTAATATAATCTAAAGTACCATCAATCCCTTCATTAATATGAATAATTAATTCATGTTCATATTTAGAATTTTTTTTAATACTTTGAATGCATAATTTTAAATATTCAAGATTGTTAAAAGTTGGTATTATTACTGAAAACATAATTAATTTTTGTTCCAGATGTATTTACTATTATCTATTTTACAATCAAAAGTTTTTTTAATTATAAAATCTGCAACAAGAGTTGAATTAAAAAATTTCATATATTTTTTCTTTCCATTCTTTGCAATAAATTTTCTTAATTTTTCATCTCGACTAATTTTCTGAATATTCTCAGCAAGATCATCTAAATTGGAATAAAAAATCATTTCATTGCTATTAAAAAAATGTCTGTATAATGTTTTCTCATCTATAAGGGTTACCAAACCGTTTCCTATAATTTGAGTTATTCTATCACTACTGTAATACTTTATAGGTTCTCCCCTACTCAGATTTAACCCCATTTTAGAATTGGATATTATTTTAAAATATTGGTCTGCCCATATTGGCTGTACTCCATTCATTCCATAAACATCAAATCTAACATTATTACATTTCTTAATTAAATTATTAATAAATATTTCTCTATCATCTGTTGTACTTTTTTTTAATTTTCCCCTGTGGACACCGTGACTTAATGCAAAAAATACATCATTAGAACAATTATTTCGATAATTCGATAATGTTTCTATTGAATGATCACATGGATTTGGAATGAAATGACTATTTGTATTATTTAAAAATTTTAATACATCTGGCGACGTTGTCAAAAAATTTCCATCAATGACATCTATTTTATCTAAAATTCTTTTTTTATTTTTTTCGTAGTCTGGACCATTCGAATTTAGTGGGTCTAAAAACCATTGAGATATTTTAAGATTTGAATATTCTTTTTTTAGATTGCCTATAATATCCATAGATACCATATCCGCATGACCAAGTACCAATAAATCTGGCTTAAAGTGATAACATGTTTTAATTAATTTATCATTTAATGTCTTAGAACCTGAAAAATCTTTATAATTTTTACTTCTACTTACAATATCTCTATCACTAAACTCTAACACACTATGACCCAAGCGTATGAATCCGTTATTTATTCTTCTACCAGTATTAAAAAAAAGTCTGCCATTATGTCTTTCATTAAAGTTTGTGATATGAAGAATTCTTAATTTTTTATCTTTTTTTAAAATAAAAGGATTTGATAAACCAATTAAAGATTCACGAACTTTGTCAATTTGTCTTGATACAAAACTATGTGTTAGATAAAAATTTTTATATGATAGGTTTTGTAATATAGATCTTTTTTTTTTGTTTATTATTAATTTTTCAATTCTTTCATAAATTTCTTTTACGCTTAAACTTTTGAGAATTACACCATTTGTTAGTGTTTCTGGCAAACCACCTCTATTGCTTATAATTACGGCACAACCATTTGCAGAGGCTTCAAGACTGGTTCTACCAAAAGGTTCTTCCCATCTAGAACAAACAACTGCTATACTTGTTTTTTTATAAAGATTAATAATTTCTTTGTGTTTTATAAATCCTAGTTTTATGAGATTTTTATGATTAAAATCTATTTTATCTCTAGGTTCATCTCCAGCTACAAAAGCTTTCCAATTTTTATGTTTATTAAGAATTTTTACAACAGCTTTACCAAATAAATCGTATCCTTTTGATTTATTTAACTTGCCAACAAAACTTATAATATTTAGTTTCTTTTTTATATTAATTTTATTTTTTGAAGCAGATTGGTGTATAACTAATAGTTTTTCACTATTAATTGCATCTGAATTCATGTTTTCTAAAAATCTTTTTTTAGACCAGTTACTGTTAAAAATAATCCTATAACAATTTTGTAATAGGAATATTCTATCTTTAACCGATATAGAGCCATTCATAGACAAAGGATCATTATGAAAATATAAAATATAATTTTTTTTAGATAGTTTTAAGGTTAGATAATTTAAATAAATAGGACGGTTATGAATTTCAATTAAGTCAGAATTATTTTTTTTTTCAATCTCTATAAATTTTTTAACATATTCTTTATTTGAACTTAAAAACAATTTTTTTTTGGTTTCAATATTAACATACTTATTTTTAAATTTTTTTTTATACTTAGTGTAACCATAAACTGTAGTACTATATTTATATTTGCTGTACTTGATGGTATCATTAATAAATAAAGAAACTGCACCAGCATATGTAGGAGAGTAATTTTCTTTATAGGGAAGTAATACAGAAATTTTCATATTTTTTTTAAAATTATTTTTTTTCTCAAATTGTAATTTTTTTTCAATTTAAATTCTTTTTTCATTGCTTCTGTTTTTGAATCATATTTTTCATAATAAACTAACTTCCATTTTTTTCCTCTTGTAAACTTTGCACCTTTTCCTGAATTATGTAAATTAATCCTTTTTTTTAAGTTATTTGTGTATCCGACATAAGATATCTTTTTGTTATTTTTAAGATTTGATACTAATAGATAAACAAAATATGTCATTTTGGCGGTCCCTAGGGGAATCGAACCCCTCTTTCATGGATGAAAACCATGTGTCCTAACCGATAGACGAAGGGACCAGAAAACGCACTTCTATTGTAAAATAATAATTTAATCAAGGTTAATCAGGCTATTGCGTCTTTAATTATTAAATTAAAATCACTGTTTTTTTGAATAAATTTATTGTTGATTTGAACAATTAAATCAATTTCTTTTTTTGAATGAAGTAATAAATGACCTAATTTTGTGCCAATCACATTAAATGCAAAACCCGTATAAGATTTATAACCTTTATTTTTTATTATTAGTTGTAAATGTGTTTCTTTTATAATTTTAAATTTAATAATTTTATTACTTTTAACTAAAAAAAATGGACTTGTATTATTGTTGCCAATAGGTTCTAATTTATGAAAGTCTTTTTTGGCGAAAATTAAAAGTGACTCAATCTTTTGTTCACTTGTGTATAATTTCAAATTTTCAAATTTTTTGAATTTTTTATAATAGCAAGAATTAAGAAATTTTCTAAAATCATTTAGTTTATCTTTTTCTAATACGCAACCTCCAGCCATTGAATGCCCGCCACCTTTAAGAATAATTTTTTTTTTTAAAGCTAAATAAAAAATATTACCAATATCAAAACCACGAATAGATCTTGATGAACATTTTATTAATTTTCCTGAATTAGTTAATACAAAACTTGGTTTATTATATAATTCAACAAAGTTAGCTGCAATAATTCCTAATAAACCTTCATTGATATTATTAGCATAATTGAAAATAACTTCTATTTTAGAATTGGCTGAGTTTTTATTTAATATTTTAAATGTACTTCTTTGGATTTTTTTTCTTTTGTCATTTAAAATAATTAATCTATCTGAAATTTTATCAATATTTAATTTATTTTTTTCAATTAATAAAGTTATTGGTAAATCTGAGTAGCCTAATCTACTAGCTGAGTTTAATATTGGGCCTAAAGAAAAACTTATATCAGAAGTCATTAATCGGTTTTTAAGATTTAATAAATTATTAAAATTTTTAAAATTATTTAATTTAAAGTTATTGAGACCATTCATTACAATAGATTTATTATAACTTCGCAAAGGCATTTGATCACAAATCGTGGCAATAGCAGAAAAAAATAAGTATTTGTTCAAATCAATATTTTTATTTATTTTTAAATTTTTTATTAAATATTTAATAAATAAGTAAACTAAAGATGTAGCGCAAAAAATAAAATACTGTTTATCTAATTTATTTTTGAGCGGGTTTATTAGAACAGTTTTTTTAAATCTTTTTTGTTCTTGTATTTGGTGATGATCAATAATGATTATTTTCAAACCATTATTTTCTAAATAATTGATCTCTTCAAGTGAGTTGGAGCCACAATCTACAAATATAATTAAATCATAATTATTATTATTGATTAATTTTTCTAATAATAGTTTATTTGGTCCATAACCATCTAATAATCGATTTGGTATAAAATAATTACAACTTATATTTAAATTAGTTAAATAATCATAAAGCAAATATACAGATGAATATCCATCAACATCATAATCTCCAAAAATTAATATTTTTTTTTTATTTTTGTAACAATCATATATATACTTAGATGCCTCTACAAAGTCTTGATTTTTATAAATTATTTCTTTTTCTTGTATTTTATAAATTGAATTGTAAATTTCATCATCCGTATATTTTTTATCTAAAAAAATTTTAGACAATAAGTAAGAAATATTGAACTTCTGTTTATTTTTTAAAATTAACCGCTCTGGAATATTGTTTTCTTTCCAATTAATTCCATTAACAGATTTCATTCAGCTAGATATTTTTTGTGAATTATACTAACTAAATTTTGGCTTTTATGAGTTATGAGTGTTTCCGTATAAAAGTTTCTTTCATCTTTATTTAAACCATTAATCAAATCACCCGAAGTTATACCTGTTGCACAAAATATAGAATCTCCTTTTACAATTTCATTTAATTCATATTTTTTATTTAGATCTTTAATGCCCATTTGCTTTGCTCTTACTTTATCTTTATCTGTCTCAAAAATAAATCTACCTTGAAAATTGCAATTCATTGCGTCTAAAGCTGACGCGGCTATAACGCCTTCTGGACCGCCTCCGATACCTACAAAAATATCTACATTATATTTTGTATCAGAAACTAATAAGGCGCCCGCTACATCACCATCAGTAATTAATTTAACTTTTGCACCTAATTTTTTTGATGAATTTATTATCTCAGAATGTCTTTCTCTATCAAGCACACAAATAGTAACTTCTTCTATTTTTTTATTCTTAAAATCTGAAAGATTTTTAATATTTTGTTCGATTGTATTGTCTAAATCGACTACATCTTTTGGAACATTTTTTCCAAATGCTATTTTATTCATATATGTTTCTGGAGCTTTAAATAAATTTCCTTTTTCTGAAATAGCTAATACTGAAATAGCTCCGGGCATATTTTTTGCAACAAAGTTTGTACCTTCTACAGGATCTACAGCTATATCTATTTTTTGACCTTTGTTATTTCCTAATTTTTCACCAATATATAACATTGGAGCTTCATCTAATTCTCCCTCACCTATCACTACCTCGCCTTCTATATTTAATTTATTAAGATTGTATCTCATTACATCTGTTGCCGCTTTATCTGCGAGAATTTTGTTTCCTTTTCCTAAATGAGGGTAGCAAGAAATTGCTGCTTTTGATGTAATATCAATTAAACTTTCTATAAGATTTTTATCTAATGACATTAATTAATCTATAGCATGTTCTTTTTCATCTACAAATTTAAGTTTAGCCTCAAATTCTCGTAATCTCTTATAAACACTAGCTAATTCAATTATTGTAGGCCAAGCTTTCAATAAATATTGCATAGAACCTTCCACTCTTCCAAAGGCACGAATAATCTGTTGCATTACACCCAAAGTTACAGCGCCCGCAACAATTGCAGGAGCTAAAAATACATATGCTGATAAAACATTTGCCTGCAAATATGCAATTCTTCCAATATTAAAATATAAGTATCTTAAATAACTTAAAAAATGAATCTCTCTGACTCCATCAAATAATTCTTCAAGTGTTTTTGGTCTTACTGATCCATCATCTTCTGCTATCACAAGTATTTT
>CACGOM010000011.1 GCA_902574705.1 uncultured Pelagibacteraceae bacterium
TAAAACTCTTAAATCATACTTATTTGCGATAATTGGTGCTGAGTATATTTTAAACTGGTTGCCTGTTGGAACACACGATTGGTTTAAGTTTGTTGAACCAGATAAATTAGAGACGATTTGTAAAAAAAATAAATTAAAGTTATCTGATTTAAATGGTTTAAAATATAATATCTTTAGTGAAAAATGGAATTTAAATAAAGATATTGATGTAAATTATATTACTATATTTAAAAAAATTTAATTATCCTTGTCATTAACCCACGGGATAAGTGTAGTTTCAATTCCTTCTTCTTTAAGTTCTTTTATTTGTTCTGGTGATGCATTTCCATAAATTGCTTTTTCTGTTTTTTTATTTCCATAATGAATTGATCTTGCCTCATATGTAAAATTTTGACCAACATATTTAAAATTTTTTTTAATGAAGCTTTGAAATTCTTTAATTTTTGATTTCATCTTGATGAATTTATTCAAATTTTTTTCAGTTTGAGGTTTTGTACTAGAAAGTATTCTAGGAGACATAATTGATTTATCTATTTTGAGAGAATTACAACTATTACAGTTAATTAATTTCATCTTTTTTAATTTATCAAATTCCTTAGAAGAAGAAAACCAACTGTCAAAAGTATTATTGCAGTCTTTACATCCGAGTCGATATTTTATCATTTAAATTATTTAATAATAATTTTAATATTTTCAAGCTCTAGGACCTGTAATCTGCATTTATTTCAATATATTTTTTTGTTAAATCCATAGTATAAACTTCAAATTCTTTATTTCCATTTCCTAATTGAACATTAATAATAATTTCTGATGATTTCATATAATTCGCAACATCGTTTTCTTTATAATGACTTGAAATTTTTCCATTTTCGATAACTTTAAACTGTCCAATGTTTATATTTAATTTTTTTAAGTTGATTTTTACTTTTGCTTTTCCAATGGCCATTATAATTCTACCCCAATTTGGATCTTGTCCAGCAATAGCAGTTTTGACAAGTGGAGAATTTGCTATTGAAAAACAAATTTTTTTTGCATCGTTCTCATTCTTACATTTTTCAACCCTTATAGTCACAAACTTAGATGCGCCCTCTCCATCAGCCGCAACACTTTTAGCTAAATTTTTTAACACTACGTTTAAAGATTTATCAAACTCTTGTAGAGCAGCATCTTTTACTGTTCTTAATTCTTTGTGATTTACATATCCAGTTGAAAATATGCTAACCATGTCATTTGTGCTTGTATCTCCATCGCATGAAATTGCATTAAACGTATTTTGGATATTTTTTTTTAATAATTTTTTTAAAATATTTCCACCAATTTTTGCGTCAGTAAATACAAATCCTAAAGTAGTTGCCATATCAGGATAAATCATTCCCGAACCTTTGGCTACACCATAAATTTTTACTTTAGTGCCTGCTATTTTACACTCTTCCATTGATATTTTTGGTTTCGTATCAGTTGTTAAAATTCCCATAGCAGATTTCACCCAAATATATTTGTTTTGAACATACTTAATTTTATTAATAAGATGCGGAATAGAATCTAATATTTTATCTTCAGGAAAAATTTCTCCAATTGTTCCTGTTGATGCAAATAATAAGTTTTTAATTTTAATTTTTTTTGGTTCTTCCTCATCTTCTATCTGCTTTTTTGTTAGAAGATCTGAAAGAAGATAAGCAATATTATTAATTGATTTATATCCATCTTTACCAGTAAATGCATTTGCATTTCTAGTATTTACTAGAAGTGCGTGAATTTTTTCTTTAGAATTATTTAAATTCCATTTAATATTTTCTGACTTTATATTTGATTGAGTATAAACAGATGCAAAACTTGCTCCCTTTCTAAAATAAAAAAGTACTAAATCATCTCTTTTTTTATTTTGATATAAATTTGCGCTTACAGCCGATAGACCCATGCCATCTAAGTGGTCTAAATCTTGATAAAATCCCATGGAATTTGTATTTATTTGATAATTTTCATTCATAAATAGCTTATATATTTAAAATTTAAATTATATGATTATATAAGATTAGTTTAAATAACAAATAAATCATATGCTTAATCCACTAAAATTTATATCAAAAATATTCAAGTCTTCTAATCAAAAGGAGCTAGATAATTTCTCTAAAATAGTAGAAAAAATTAACAATCTTGAGGATCAAATTTCAAAATTATCAGATGACGAATTTCCAAAAAAAACATTAGAACTAAAGAAAAAGTTGACAGAAGGAAAAAAATTAGATGAGCTCATACCAGAGTCGTTTGCTTTATTAAGAGAAGCTTCAAAAAGGGTTAATAATGAAAGGCACTTTGATGTTCAATTAATTGGTGGAGTGGTCCTTAATAAAAGAAAAATTGCAGAAATGAAAACTGGAGAGGGAAAAACTCTTACAATAGCTCTTGCTGCATATTTAAACTCTCTTGAAGAAAAAGGTGTGCATGTCGTAACTGTAAATGATTACCTAGCAAAAAGAGATTCTGAAAATATGGGTAAAATTTTTAAATTATTAGGTGTTAGTTGTGGTTATATCAATTCAGGGCAAAGCGACGATATAAGAAGAGAAAATTATAAATGTGATATTACTTATGCAACAAATAGTGAATTGGGATTTGATTATCTTAGAGACAATATGAGATTTTCAGAAAGTGACATGGTCCAAAGAGGACATAATTATGCTATTGTAGACGAAATAGACTCTTGTTTGATAGATGAAGCAAGGGTACCTTTAATAATCTCAGGTCAAGCTGAAAATAAGGCTAATCAATATGTTACTGTAAATAAGCTTATTAAAAAACTAAATAATGAAGATTTCGATCTAGATGAAAAAAATAAAAATATACTTCTAACAAATAGAGGAATTGATAATATCGAAAGAATTTTTTCAGAAGCAGGTATTTTAAAAAATAACAATTTTTATGATCCTGAAAATTTATCTTTAGTTCATTTAGTAAATCAATCATTAAGAGCAAATTATATTTTTTCAAATGGCAAAGATTATATAATTAAAGATAGCGAGATAGTTATTATTGATGAACAATCTGGAAGACAAATGCCTGGTAGGAGGTTTGGGGATGGTTTACACCAAAGCTTAGAGGCAAAAGAAAACTTAAAAATACAAACAGAAAATCAAACCTTAGCGTCTATAACCTATCAAAATTACTTCAAATTATATAAAAAAATCTGTGGATGCACTGGAACTGCTTTGACGGAGGCTCAAGAATTTTATGAAATTTACAACTTAAGTGTTGTTACAATTCCAACAAATAAAAAAATGATCAGAAAAGATTGGAATGATCAAATATATAGAACTAATGCCGAAAAAGATCAGGCGATAATAAAACTTGTGAATGAAAAAAATTCAATAGGACAACCAATTTTAATTTTTACAAGCAGTATAAATAAATCTGAACATTACTCAAATTTACTTAATAAGTTAAAAATTGAACATATTGTTTTAAATGCTAAAAATCATGACAAGGAAGCTGAAATCATAGCCAATGCAGGAGCAAAAAAATCTTTAATAATAACAACCAGTATATCTGGTAGAGGTGTCGATATAAAATTAGGTGGTAAAAATGCAGAGGAAGCTCTTAAAAATGAGATAAAACAATTAGGCGGATTGTTGGTTATTGGAACCGAGAGAATGGAAAGTAGAAGAGTAGATAATCAAGCAAGAGGAAGATCTGGTAGACAGGGGGATGAAGGGAATTCAATTTTTTATGTAAGTTTGGAAGATGATCTGATGAGAATTTTTGGATCGGATTCAATGAATAACATTTTAGAAAAACTTGGGCTTAAAGACGGAGAAAGTATTGACCATCCGTGGATTAATAAAGCACTTGAGAGAGCACAACAAAAAGTTGAAGCAAGAAATTTTGATATAAGAAAATCTTTATTAAAATTTGATGATGTATTGAATGATCAAAGGCATGTTATTTTTTCTCAAAGAAGAAAGGTTATTAAAAGTTTAAATTCATTCGAATTTGCTGATACTTTCTTAAATCAGATTATTGAAGAACTTATCGATTATAAAAGAAAAAATACAGATTTTAGTAAAAAACTATTATCTACTTTGGGAGCTACTTTTAGTGAAGAGGAAGTTAATAAGATAACATCTAAAGATGAATTTTTTTTAAAAGAGGAAATAAAGAAAAAATTTAAAAGTAAAAGAGATGAAAGATCAACTATACTAGGAGAAACTCAGGCAATGGAAATTGAAAAAAGAATATTTCTACAATTAATTGACCAGAACTGGAAAACACATATTCAATACCTAGAACAGCTTAGACAAGTTATCGGTTTAAGATCATATGGCCAAAGAGATCCATTAATTGAGTATAAAAAAGAGGCATTTAATTTATTTGAAGATTTACTTAATAAACTAAAGAGTCAATTAATAGTTTTATTGATAAATATAAAAATTGTTAAAAATTCTGAAGAACAGGAGAATAAATTTAAGCCATCAAATACAAAAAAAATTGGCAGAAATGAAATTTGTCCTTGTGGATCTGGAAAGAAATATAAAAATTGTTGTGGAGCTTTATAATAAATAAATCAATGCTATTGATAGAAAAATTATAGATATAAGAGACCCTAACACAATAATCTTATTATTTAAAAACTTCTCAAGCAATATATCAAATTTATTTTTTTCAAAAGAAAGATTACTGCTATCATTTTGCTTTGTTGAAAAGCCTTGTCCTCTACCTATTTGTAAAAATTTATTTTTCCTTTGTAAAATGATTTCTTCATTATTAAGACCTTCAAACTTTTCTAGATTATTCTGTAGAGAGCTTCGGATATTTTCCAGCATCATTTCTCTATCCCTGTGTGCTCCACCGATTGGCTCTTTTATTATTTCATCAACTATATTTAATTCGAACAATTCTTTTGAAGTTAGTTTCATTGCTTTCGCTGCTTCAAGAGTTTTTTTTGGATCTCTCCATAATATAGTAGCGCACCCCTCAGGTGAAATAACTGAATATATTGCATTCTCTAACATCAGTACTTTACTAGCTGAGGCTAAAGCAATTGCTCCACCAGAACCTCCTTCTCCTATAATGATTGATATATTCGGTACTTTTAGTTTAATGCAGCTTTCGATTGATCTTGCTATTGCTTCAGCTTGCCCTCTCTCCTCAGCACCAACACCTGGATAAGCACCAGGAGTATCAATGAAAGTTACAATTGGTATATTAAATTTATTTGCTATTTCCATTAACCTAACACTTTTTCTGTATCCCTCTGGCCTCATCATGCCAAAGTTTCTATCTAATCTTTCCTCTAAATTCTCTCCTTTTTCTTGTCCAATCACTAAAATAGATTTCCCATTAAATTTAGCGAATCCAGTTAATACTGAATTATCTTCTCCATAAAATCTGTCCCCTGATAATGAGATGAAGTCTTCGAATAAATTTTCAATAAAGTATTTTGCCTTTGGGCGATCTTCATGTCTTGCAACTTGAGTAGTTTGCCAAGGATCTAAATTAGAATAAATTTTTTGTAATTTATTAGTTATCTTCTCTTCGTAAGTATTAATTTCATTTGTGTTCACCTCAGAAATCCCCTCTTTATTGTAAGGGTCTTTTAATACATCAAGTTCGTTTTCTAATTGTTTTACTTCATTTTCAAAGTTTAGATAATTTTTCATAATTTCAATATTTTATAAAATAAAGGCAACAAAGTGGCTCATTTTTACCAATTTACTAATATATAAAATTTTCTTAAAACAAACCATACTTTTATAAAATGTCTAAAAAATATATTAAAAACGAAAATTTATCAATTTCTTATGATCTTTATAGCTTTATTAATGATGAGGTGTTGCCTGGGACGGATATTACGGTAAAAAAATTTTGGAATGGTTTAAGCCAAGTCAGCCATGAACTATCCCCAAAAAACAGAGACTTGATTAAAGTTAGAAAAAGGATGCAACTAGATATAGACAGATGGCATTTAGAAAATTATGAAAAAGAATTTAACTTAAAAGAATATAAATCTTATTTGGAAAAAATTGGCTATCTTAAAACAGAAGGGCCAGACTTTAAAATTAAAACCCAAAATATTGATAAAGAAATTTCAAGTATTGCAGGCCCACAACTGGTGGTGCCAATAATGAATGCTAGGTATGCATTAAATGCTGCTAACGCAAGATGGATGAGTTTGTACGATAGTTTGTACGGAACTGACATAATATCATCAGAAGAATCTATTAGTGAAAGATACGATCCTGAAAGAGGGCTTAAGGTAATTTCATACACAAAAAAATTTTTAGACCAGAATTTTAAATTAAAAAAATCATCATGGAAAAATGTCGATCAAATATTAATTAAAAATCATAAATTAGAATTATATAGAGAAAAGGAATTGTTAACTTTAGAGGATGAGACTAAATATGTAGGATATAGGTTAGACAAAGAGAAAATATCAGCTGTTATTTTAAAAAATAATAATCTTCATGTTGAAATTATTATAAATCCAAACGCATTTAGTGCTAAAGGCGATCCAGCTGGAGTTTCGGATATAATAGTTGAGGCCGCTATTTCAACAATTTGTGATCATGAGGACTCGGTAGCGGCTGTAGACTCTGAAGACAAAATACTGGGGTATAGGAATTGGTTAGGACTTATGAAAAAAAATCTTACCTCAGAGTTTGAAAAAGATGGGAAAAGATTAAGAAGAAAACTAAATCCTAATAGAAGCTATATATCAAAAAGTGGTAAAAAAGAAAATTTACATGGAAGAGCACTTCTTTTAAATAGAAACGTAGGTCATTTAATGACCAATTCTGCAGTTTTATTAAATGATGGTTCTGAAATTCCAGAAGGAATTTTGGATGCTTTTGTCACCTCTTTATGCGCAATACATGACATAAAAAATAAAAACAATTCAAGAGAAGGCTCTATATATATTGTTAAACCAAAACAACATGGGCCAGATGAAACAGCTTTTACAAATTTATTATTTACTAAAGTTGAGGAAGTTTTAGGATTAAATAAATTTACTATCAAATGTGGAATTATGGATGAGGAGCGAAGAACTACAGTAAATTTGAAAGAATGTATTAGAACATTAGAAAAAAGAGTTTTCTTTATTAATACAGGATTTCTAGATCGTACAGGAGATGAAATGCACACCTCAATGGAAGCTGGACCAATGATAAGAAAGGGAGATATGAAAACTTCATCTTGGATAAATGCTTATGAAAATAATAACGTTGATATTGGATTGAACTGCGGTTTCTCAGGTAAAGCCCAAATTGGTAAAGGAATGTGGGCTATGCCAGATAAAATGGCTGATATGCTTAAACAAAAAATTTCACATTTGGAGGCTGGAGCAAATTGTGCTTGGGTTCCATCTCCCACTGCAGCTGCTCTTCATGCTCTTCATTATCATCAAATAAATATATTTGATAAACATGTTAAGCTAAAAGATAGAAAAAAAGCTAAACTAGATGATTTATTAAAAATACCTGTAATTAAAAAACCTAATTGGTCACTAGAGGAGATTAATACAGAAATATCTAACTCATCCCAAACTATTTTAGGCTACGTTGTTAGATGGATCGATCAAGGTGTAGGTTGTTCAAAAGTTCCTGATATTAATAATGTTGGTTTGATGGAGGATAGAGCTACATTGAGAATTTCATCACAACATATAGCAAATTGGCTATATCATGGAATTTGTAGCAGGAAACAAGTTTTAGAAATAATGAAAAAAATGGCAAAAATCGTGGATGAACAAAATAAAAATGACAAACTTTACCAAAGAATGTCCCCCAATTATGATCGATCAATTGCTTTTAAAACAGCATGTGAGTTAGTATTTCAAGGTAAAGATCAGCCCTCTGGATATACAGAGCCACTTTTACATCTCAATAGATTAATTAAAAAAAATTAGTAATTAAAAAGAATTTCTGTTTTTAAATGCATAAATTAGAGTTCCATCATCTAAATTTTCAATTTCTCCACCAACTGGCAAACCTTGTGCTAATTTTGAAATTTTTACCTTTGTATCTTTCAGGCTATCTTGAATATAAAATGCAGTTGTTTGACCTTCTATAGTTGCGCTAGTAGCTAAAATTACTTCTTCAATATTTTCATTTTTTACTCTCTCTACAAGTGCATTTATTAATAATTCATCTTTATTCATGTTATTTGATGAAATTGTTCCACCAAGAATATGGAAGTATCCTTGATAAACGCTAGAAGTTTCTATACTCCACTGATCTGCAATATTTTCGACTACACAAATTTTACTATATTTTTGTTTCATATTTTCACAATTGTTACAGCCAATAATGTTAGACTTTAATGATCCACAAGTTTTGCATCTAGAAATATTTTTATAAACTTCAGCTAAGTTTTTTGCCATAGGTCTAATTAATTCTTCTCTATTATTAATCATCTTTAAAACGATTCGCTTTGCAGATCTTGGTCCAAGACCAGGTAGCTTAGAAATTAATTTAATTAATTCTTCTATTTCTGATATTTTTTGCATTTATTCATAAAGGCCACTTAAAACCAGGTATACCAAAATTTCCTGCTGATTTAGAGATTTCATCACTTGTTTTTGATTTAAGAGATGATTTTGCGTTATTATAAGCTGCTTTAATTAAGTCTTCTATGATACTTTTTTCTTCTGTAAAAAGTTTTTCTGAAATATCTATATTAATCATTTCTCCATCGCCGTTTAATTTAACTTTCACTAAGTCTCCACCAGAGACTCCAACAACTTCAATTTTTTTAATTGCTTCTTGACTATCTTTCATTTTTTTTTCTATTTCTTTGGCTTTTTCTAATATTTTTGAAAAATCTGTCATTAATTATTATCCTCTTCAATTTTTAAAAGTTCAGCATCAGGAAAGATTTTTTTTATTTCTTTTCCAAAATTTGAATTAGCCTCTTTTTTTAACAAATCCTTTTGCAAATTATCATTTTTTTCTTTAACTGTGGATTGACCCTTTTCTTTTGAAAAAGCTATAATCCATCTACGTTTTGTCCATTCTAGCAATTTTGCTGATAATTCTTTTACAAATGATTTATCAAGATTTGAACTAAATGAAATTTCAATTTTTTTATTTTTAAAGCTTACTAATCTTACATTATTTTCTAGCTCATATTTAAACTTCAATTCTTTGTTTTTTTCACAAATTTTAATTAACTCGTCTAAACTATTTATTTGAATTTCCTCAATTTTATTATAAGCCTCTGGCTCAGATACAATTTTTTCTTCTTGCTCAATATTCTTTAGTTGATCTATGGTGTCAGTTGTAAATTTAAGATTGCTTTCTTCTGAAGATTTATTTGAATTTAAATTTTCCTTAATATTATTTGACTGTAAATTTTTTACCTCTAAAACTTTTGACAAATATAGACATCTTATTAAAAACATTTCAGCAAATTGGTATTGGTTTTTTACAATATCAATCTTTTCGAGATTATTTAAAGTAAATTGCCATAATAAAAGTAAATCTTTATTCTCAATTTTTTCGGACAAATATTTAATTTTATCAAACTCTTTTTCATTTAAATCAAAGTTTGTTCCATCTAAATTAATAAAACTTATATTTTTTAAATAATAGAGTGTTTCTAAAAATTCATTTAAAAAAATTTTGGGTTCGACGCCTGAATTATAAATACTTCTGTATATTTCAAGTGTGGTATTTTCATCGCCTTCTATAATTTGTTCAATCAAATCTATTATGATGCTTTTTTCGAAATATCCAAAAATTTTTTGAATATTTTTAAGATCAATTTCATTTCCACCATTATCTACCAGTAAAGCTCTATCAAGCAAAGATAGTGAGTCTCGAACAGAACCTTCTGATAATTTTACGATTAATTTCAAAGCATCATCAGTAATTTTTCCATTCTCTAAATTTTTTATTTTTAGTAGGTATTCAAAAAGCTCATCTGAGCTTACTCTTGAAAGATCATATCTTTGGCATCTTGAAATAATAGTTACAGGTATTTTCTTAACATCTGTACTTGCAAATATAAATTTGAGATAAGGTGGTGGTTCTTCTAAAGTTTTAAGAAGTGCAGCGAATGCTGATTTAGAAAACATATGGACTTCATCACAAATAAAAATTTTATATTTTGCAGAGGTGGGTTTATATCTTGAAAACTCAATTAATTCTCGTACATCATCCACGCTGGTTTTGCTAGCGGCATCAATCTCTAAAATATCAATATTATTTCCATCAATTATAGACTTGCAACTTTCGCATAAATTTTCTTTGCAAAGTTTCTCTACACCATTTTTACAATTTAATGCTTTAGCAACAATACGCGCTGTGCTGGTTTTTCCACTTCCTCTAATACCCAAAAACATGTAAGCGTTTGGTATCTTATTATTTTTGATTGAATTGAAGATGCTTTCCGCAATAACTTTTTGGCCAATTAATTCATTAAAAATTTGCGGTCTATATTTTAAAGCTAATATTTTAGAATTATTTGACATATTTTATTATATAAGGGCCAATCAACCTGAAAAAATACTGGTTACCGCTTCTCTCTTTCGAGCCTCACGGGGTTCGCCGTAACTTCACCTGATTGACCCATTATTATTATATCAGTAATGATTTGAAATCTTCAATATGATATCTTATTTTTTTCTTAATTTATCTGCCTCGAAAACCCCTAAAACACTCATATCTTCACAATGATAATTTAAATCTTCTAGGGAATTTTTAATTTTTTGATTTTCTATGTGGCCTTCAACTTCACATAGAAAAAAATAAGATGAAAAAGAATTTTTTTCAGGAAAACTTTGAAGTTTAATCATATTAACTCCATTAATTGCCATACCTTGTAATGCACTATACAAAGCGGCTGGTTTACTTTTTAATTTAAATAAAAAAGATGTGATATATGATTTATTATTATTTTCAGGTTGTACTATATCTTTCCCCAATAATAAAAACCTTGTAAAGTTTTCTTTATTATCTTGAACATCTTTTTTTAAAATTTCCAGATCATATATCTCAGCACTTAATATAGATGCGATAGCTGCCTTTGTTTTATTTTTAGTATCTGAGACATATTTTGCTGAACCAGCTGTATCAGCTCTAATTTGTCCATTTAAATTATTTTTTTTAATGAATATAGATGATTGACTTAATGCTTGCGCATGAGAATAAACTTCTTTTATATCTTCAAGTTTACATCCTTTGACGCCCAACAAATTGTGACTTATCTTAAAAAAATGTTCGGCGTATATATTGAGTCTATATTTGAATATTAAATATTCTATACCTATATTTCCAGTAGTTTTATTTGACTCTGGTATCATTGTCTTTATTTCGTTGTCATTATTTGCTATTTCAAAACATTCATCAAATGTTTTACATGAGATAGTTTTGCATCCTGGATAATTTTCTTTTGCGCAACTCTCACTATAACTTCC
Source organism: uncultured Pelagibacteraceae bacterium (assembly GCA_902574705.1). Classification (GTDB taxonomy): domain Bacteria; phylum Pseudomonadota; class Alphaproteobacteria; order Pelagibacterales; family Pelagibacteraceae; genus Pelagibacter. Next base: position 11,414 of record CACGOM010000011.1, read on the forward strand.
GGGTATACCTTGATAAGCAATTTTCATATTTTATGCTTTATATTCCATAAGTTTTTTTATTTCCAGATAATCTTCATGGGTATCTACTCCGATGGGTGATGAATTTGCAAAAATAACATCAATTTTCATATTATTGTCTAAAGCTCTAAGCTGTTCAAGCTTAAGGGCTTTTTCATTTTGTGACTGGTTTAAACCTACAAATTTTTTAAGCGCAGATACTTTATAAATGTAAATTCCTATATGATGATAGGTATTATTCAATTTTTTATTACCTAAAGACCTTAAAAAACTTTTGGCTGTAGAAAAATTATTTTTCTCAATATTTTCATTGCAAATAACTTTTACAACACTTTCATTTTTACTATTTTTGCTTTCAAGCTTGCATGCAAGTGTTGCCATCTCAGAATTATTGCTTATAGCTAAATTATTTAGTTTAATAATATCATTTATATCTATTAAAGGTTCATCTCCCTGTAAATTAATTATATAATCAACATCATTTATATTTAATTTTTCATATGCTTCAAAAATACGATCAGTTCCTGTTAAATGAGTTTTATTTGTAAGTATTCCTTTCCCATTATTTTTTTGGACTTCATTAAGAATTTCTTGGTCTCCAGTTGCAACATAAACTTCGCCTATATTAGTTGATTGACCCACTTCATAGACATAATTTATTAGTGATTTATTGTTAATTTTAAGTAAGGGTTTGTTTGGCAATCTTAATGCGCCCAATCTTGAAGGTATTAAAATAATTGTTTTAGTCATTTATTAAGTATTTATGCGTCTTTCAGCCGCTTAAATATAAATAATTATATATTATTTTTTTTGTTTAACATGTTATACGACGTAAAAAGTAATATCATGGATTCATTTGAAATAAATAAAATAGTAGCCTCAATATTGTTAATAGCTCTACTATTTATTGGTATAGGAAAAATATCAGATCTAATTTTTCATGTAGATAAACCAGAAATCCCTGGATACAAAGTTGAAATGCCAGAAGGTAATGTAATCTCTCAAGTATCTGAAACACAAAATGAAACTGTTGAGGAAGTTGATATTGCAGCTCTTTTAGCTTTAGGTGATGTGTCTCATGGAGAAAAAGTATTTAAAAAATGTTCTGCGTGCCATGTAGTTGAAAAAGGAGGGTCTAATAAAATCGGACCAGCGCTTTATGGAGTTTTAGGTAGAAAAGTTGGCGCAATACAAGATTACAAGTATTCTCAATCTTTAGCTGAGTATGGTAAAGAATGGACCTTTGAGGAGATGAATGGATATCTTAGAAAACCTCAAGCATGGATCAAGGGTACAAAAATGAGTTTTGCTGGACTGAGAAAAGAAAAAGATAGAGCTTCTGTCATTTTATTTTTAAATCAATATTCAGATAATCCTCTTCCGTTACCTTAATTTTCCGAAACTATAAAGTAGAATACTTTTTTGAACATGAACTCTATTGAGAGCTTGTTGCCAAACTTTAGACTGTTTTCCTAAAAAAATATCCTCTGAGACTTCATCACCCCTTGGTAAGCAGTGTAAAAAAATACTTTTAGGTCTAGTCACTTTCATTAAATTTTGGGTAACTTTAAAATTTTTAAAATCTCTAATTTTTTTTTCTTTATTGCCCTTATCATTTAAAGAAACTACTTTATCAGAAAATATTACATCTGCATTTTTTGCTGCAACTTTTGCATCGTTAAAAATATTAATTTTTCCATTATTTTTTTTTACCCAGTCTAGAACAAACCTGGGTGGATTGTAATTTTTTGGACAACCAACATTTAGATTAAATTTAAATTTAACTGATGCTGCAATCAATGAATTTAAAACGTTATTACAATCACCGATCCAACATATATTTAATTTAGATATTGGCTTCTTCTTTATTTCCTCAACAGTAAATACATCAGAAAGTACTTGGCAAGGATGAGAGCTGGGACTCAATAGATTAATAATCGGAATTGTTAAATTTTTACTAAAATCCTCAATTTTCTTATCACTATCTGTTCTCAACAAAAATCCATCCCCATAATTTGATAAAATTTTTGCTGTATCTGCTAAACTTTCACCTCCTTTGCCTAAATGTAAATCATTTGCTTTTACAGTTATTGAGTCAGCGCCTAATTGATTAATAGCGATATAAAAACTCAATCTTGTTCTAGAGCTTTGCTTTTCATACATTTGAATTAGCAATTTCCCTTTTAAAGGTCTGTCATTGTCAACATCGAGTGTATTTAGTTTTTTTCTTTTATTTTTTCTTTTTTTTGCGTCATTTAGAATTTTTCTTAAATCAGTAGTTGAAATATCTTTAAGATTTATAAAGTGTTTCATAATTAATTATAGTTTTTGCAAACTTTTTTTATAATTTTAATAGCTAAATCAATCTCAGTTTTTTTAACATTTAATGGGGGTAAAACTCTTATAACATTTTCAGCTGCTCTTATTGTCAAAAGATAGTTTTTTTCAAGGGACTTAATAAACTTTGTCTGGTCAGATTGTAATTGAATTCCAATTAACAAACCTTTTCCACGTATTTCTTTTATAACATTTGGATATTTGTTTTTAATTTTATTTAATTCATTTAAAAAATATTTTGATAATTTTGTAACATTAGTTAAAAAATTTTTTTTTAATATTTGATCTAAAACTGAATTACCTACTGACATCGCTAAAGGATTTCCACCAAAAGTTGAGCCATGCGTTCCTGGTGTCATACATTTGGCTACCTTGTTGGTCATCAATACCGCACCAATAGGAAATCCACCTCCGATTCCTTTTGCAATAGGAGTTATATCAGGTTTTATATTGGCATGTTCAAATGCAAAGAATTTACCAGTCCTGCCAATCCCACACTGAACCTCATCTAAAATCAATAATATTTTTTTTTCATTACAAATTTTTCTTAAATATTTAAGACATTTATCTGGAATTACTTTGATGCCTCCCTCTCCCATAACGGTCTCAATCATTATTGCTGCTGTATTTTTTTTTATTTTTTTTCTAATATTAGGAAACCTTGGTTTAGAATTTTTAAACTCGATATGGTCAAACCCTGGAACTTTAGGTAGAAAACCTTCAGTCATTTTCTTTGAACCACTTGCATAAATTGCTGCAATAGTTCTGCCATGAAAGGAGTTTTTTATACAAAGGATTCTATTTTTATATGATTTTCCTATTGAAAAGAAATATCTTCTTGCAACTTTGATGCTAGCCTCGGTTGCTTCAGCTCCCGAATTTACAAACATTACTTTATCAGCAAATGAGTTTTTTGTTATTTTTTTTGCTAATTTTTCCCCTTCAGGAGCTTGAAAAGCATTGGAAATATGCCAAACCTTTTTTGCTTGTTTATTCAATGCTTTAACTAATTTTGGATGAGAATGGCCAAGAGACAGTACCGCTATACCTCCCACCATATCCAAATATTTTTTACCTGAAGTTGAATAAAGGAAACTCCCTTTTCCATATTTAAAGGAAATTTTTCTTCTATTATAATTATTTGCTAACGAACTCATAAATTTAATTTTTATCTTATACACATATAAATCATATTGACTTAAATAAAATGCAACTAAAGGTTAAATTTAATTTTTTAAATAATTGTTAAGAAAATCAAAAAAAAACTTGCTTAAAATCCTATTATATGGGTTACATTATATTGTATAAATTTTGTTAAAAAACACTATATTTAGTACTTATGAGCTGGGATGAAAAGAAAATTGAAATCTTAAAGAACGAGTGGGGTAAAGGAAAAACTGCCTCCCAAATAGCAGAGTTGATAGGTGGAGTTAGTAGAAATGCTGTGATTGGTAAAGCTCATAGATTGAATTTATCTATAAAAATTAAATCAAGAAGTACTAACTTTAATATTTCCAAAACCAATCAAAGCCCAATAAAAAAAGTTAATAATAAAAGATCGAAATTTAGAAGTTTAGTATTAGATAAAAATTTTGAAGAAGCTAAAAATTTATCATTGGAAGAATTAGATGAAAATACTTGCAAATATATGGATGGGCACCCAGACCAAAAAGGTTCAACATTTTGTGGAAGAAAAACGGTTGAAAAATTTTCTTATTGTCCATTACATTTAATGCTTGTTTATGTTCCTAAAGGCAAAAAAGAAGAGGTTGCAATTAAAGATGAGGAAGTACCAACATTTTTAGAAAAAAAAGTCAAATCAGCTTGAAGTTTTAGGTAATAAATAATTTAGTTATTTATTTTTTTTGCAAATTCACCACCAGTTTTCCACATATATGAATACTTGTATAACTCTTTATCAAATTGCTTTAAATTTGAGTTGAGTTTTAGATCTATATTGGTCTTATATTTCCCTGAGGGCTTATTATCATGACTTAACAAAATTAATTGATCTTTTGTTAATAAAGGTTTTTTCATAGTAATTTCAAAAAAGGTTGCAAATAATTTAGCAACCAGCAGAGGTGTGGGAATTAAAATTCGTTTAATATTTATTGATTTATTTATTTTTTGTAAAATTTGCTTGAAGCTCATTTTTTCAGGACCTATACATTCAATTGTTTCTCCTTTTACCTCTTTTAGAATTATATTTTCAATAATCTCACAGATATCTGTTACATGAATAGGATAAAAAATAGTCTTTCCAGAATAGTATATTGGGAATATTGGCAGTAACTTTAGCATACCAAGCAACATGGTGCTAAAATTATCATCTTGGGAAAAAATTATTGAAGGCTTAAGTATCACATAATTATTAAAAATATTTTTAATTTCGTTTTCACCACTTAATTTACTAGTTGCGTATTTACTATCACTAGCATTTTCAATTCCTAAAGCTGATAAATGAATAAATTGCTTTAAATTATTTTCTTTTGAGAGAATTGCTAGTTTCTTGGGTAATAAACAATGAATATTATTGAAAGATGATTTATTTTTTTCATGCAATATCCCAATAAGATTTATACAAATATCTTTGTCCTTAAACAAATTGCTGAGTACTTTTTCATCGAATGTTTCTAACTCAATTATATCTATCCATCCTGCATTGCCTGATTTTTTAAGAATATAGCCTTTTCTATGAATATTTCTTGTGACTGCAGTAACTTTACAATTGTTTCTTGTTAGTTTTCTAAGCAGATTCCTTCCTATTTGACCAGTGGCTCCAAAAACTAGAATTTCTGTAGGTTTCATATATATATATCTTATGCAAACTAATATTAAATTACATAAAGATGATTTGCCAGTTGAAATAAGGCTAGATGACAAAAAGTCAATAGCAATTGACTCGGAATTTTCAGGACTAAAAGTAGGAAGGGATAAGCTTTATTTAGTTCAGATTTCTACTGGTAACAATGATGCTCATATTATTCAATTAAATAGGGAAAATTATGAGGCACCAAATTTAAAAAAAATTCTTTTGAATAAAAATGTTGAAAAGATATTCCACTACGCACGTGCCGATATGGCATTTATAAAAAAATACTTAAATGTAGATGTTGAAAATGTGCAATGTACAAAAATAATGAGTAAACTTGCACGAAGTTACTCTGATAAGCATGGGCTTAAAGATTTAGTAAAAGAATTTTTGGGCATTGAAATAAGTAAACAATTTCAGAGTTCAGACTTCGGTGGTGAATTAAACGACAAACAATTAAAGTATTGTGCAAATGATGTAATTCATCTTCATAAAATATATTCAAGTTTGAAAGAAATACTTGTAAGAGAAAATCGATATGATCTTTACATTAAAGCTATAAGTTGTATTTATACAAGAGTTGATTTAGATTTGGCTTTATTTACAGAAGATATTTGGTCACATTAACCCCTATATGAAAAATAATTTCTCATTAATTGGAAAAGATGTAATACAAACTGAAATAAATGCTTTGATGAAGTTAAAAAAATCTTTGAATAAAGATTTTGATAAAATTGTAAATTCAATACTAAAATGTAAAAGTAAAGTAATTTTTTCAGGTGTTGGCAAATCAGGTATTATTTCAAAAAAAATTTCATCTACATTATCATCTCTAGGTATACCGTCTTTTTATGTAGATGCAGGTTCCTGTTCTCATGGCGACTTGGGTATGATTAGCTCAGGTGATGTGTTAATTTTAATAAGCCACAGCGGTGAATCTTCAGAGTTAAAAAATATTGTACAGTATGTTAAAAGAAATAAAAATATTACTTTAATAGGGGTTACTTCAAAAAAGAATTCATTATTATATAAATCAAGTAATTTAAAATTCTTACTACCAGCTGTCACTGAGGCAGGACCTGGAAATTATATTCCAACATCTAGCACAACATCTCAAATAGTATTTGGTGATTGTCTCGCAATTTCAACAATTAAACAAAGAAAATTCTCTAAACTTAAATTTCGAATTTTTCATCCTGCAGGTAGTTTGGGCTCAAAATTAAAAACTGTTGGAGACTTAATGTATAAAGGAAAAAACATACCTTTTATAAATGAGAATTTAAAAATAAAAGCTGCTCTTAAAGTTTTTAATAAAAAAAATCTTGGGGTATTAATTGCAAGAAATAATAAGGGTAATACAACTGGAATTATTTCTGATGGTGATTTTAAGAGAATTAGTAGTAAATCTGAAAATATTGGAAATTTATTAATTAAAAAAGTAATGAATAAAAACCCAATAGTTGTTGATGAGAATATGTTTGCTGCAGAGGCGCTATCTCTAATGAATAGTAAAAAAATTACAGTAGCATGTGTTTTTAACAAAAATAAAAAGAAAACAATAGGCTTAATACACATGCACAATATTCTTGAGGCAAATATTGTTTAGTAATGAAATTAAAACTTTTATTTCAAATAGTAATTTCTTTATTAATTTTGACATTAATTGTAATTTTTTATTATTCGTTCCTTTCAAATACAAATTTTGATAATTCAAGCAAAATAGACGAAACTAAAGAGACTGACGAAATTACAAATATTACTAAAGATATAGCCAGCCAATTAACTAATATAGAATACAATTCAGAAGATAGATACGGTAATAGTTTTTATATTAATGCAGAAAAAGCAACAGTTATTAATACTGATGATAACCAAAATCTAGTAGAGCTTGAAGAAGTAGTTTCAATAATTAACTTAAACAATAAGGGTATAGTTACTATTTTTTCGAATAAAGCTTTATACAATAAATTAAATAATAACACTTTATTTTATAATAACGTAAAAATAGAGTTTTTAGATAATTCTATACTATCAGAGAATTTGGACATAATATTTACAGAAAATATTACGAAAATTTATAACAATGTAATTATTGAAAATAATAAATTTGAATTAAATACTGACAATATATTAATTGATATGATAACTGGTGATATAAATTTAAAAATGAAGAATAAAAATACAAAAGTAAAATTGGTTTCTAAATATGGCCTCCTTGATTAAAAAGTTTAGAATTAAATCTTTTAAGGAAGAGACTCCAATAATAGAACTAAAAGATCTCACTATTTCATATGGTAACAGGCAAATAGTTGAACATTTGAACATGAATGTTCAAAAATCTGAAATTTGTGGACTGCTAGGTCCTAATGGAGCAGGAAAAAGTTCAATCTATCATTCAATAATTGGATTAGTAAAACCAGCTTTCGGAAAAATTCTTATTAACGGTGAAGATGCAACAGACATTCCAACTCATTTAAGATGTTCTAAATTTGGAATTTCTTGGGTACCTCAATATGGTGGCTCTTGGTCAGATCTAACTGTCTTTGAAAACATAATGGCAGTTGCGGAATTGCATATAAAAAGTAAAGATGAAAGATTAGCAAAAACAAACAATTTAATAAGAAAGTTTGAATTAAATAATGTTATAAACTTAAAATCTAAATATCTATCAGGTGGTCAAGTAAGAAAATTAACTTTAGCAATGGCTATGGTGAAAGAAACTAAAATTTTAATTCTCGATGAACCTTTTGCAGCACTTGATCCTCAAAGTGTAAGGATGATACAACAGATAATTGTTAGCCTGCAAATGTTTGAGAAAATATCAATCACAATATCTGATCATTCTTCAAGAGATTTGCTTGGATGTGTTGACTCTGCAATGGTTTTATCTGAAGGATCAATTGTTGCGAAAGGCACTCCTCAAGAATTAGTAAAAAATACTAAGGCAATAGAAGCGTACTTTGGAGAAGGTTTCAAAATTTAAATTAGTGAAAAATCAAATAAAGATAAATAAAATTATTAATCCTTTTAAAAAAAAAATTTATGTTCCAGGAGATAAAAGTATTAGTATTAGATGTATATTATTAGCATCGATAGCAACGGGGAAATCAGAAATATTTAATTTGCTTAAGTCAGAAGATGTATTAAATGCTGTGAATGCAGTAAAAAAAATTGGTGTAAATTGTATAAAAAAAAAAAATTCTTTTGAGGTTTATGGTGTAGGAATAAACGGTTTTCATATTAAAAAAAATACAACTATTAATGCAGGAAACTCCGGAACACTTGCTAGATGTCTTTTAGGATTATGCTCAGGCATAGATAAAGAAATTAAAATAATAGGCGATAAAAGTTTATCAAAAAGAGACTTTTTGAGAGTTATTAAACCACTTAATTTATTTGGTACAAAAGTTGTATCAAAAAATGGGATGATGCCTTTGAAAATTGTTGGTTCAGATTTATTAAGACCTATAAATTATATTGAGAATAAGGGAAGCGCACAAATTAAAACTTGTATAATTTTAAGTGCAATTAACACTAATGGTATTACAAATATTAAGGCAAAAAAATCAAGAAATCACACTGAATTAATTTTAAAAAATTTCAACTACCCAATTAATATTAAAAAAAATAAGAAATACGATTTAATTAAAATTAGAGGTTTAAGCCAATTCAATTCATTTAATTATAATGTACCTGGTGACATTAGCTCTGCTGCTTTTTTTATTGCTTTAACTATATTATCAAATAATTCAAATCTTTTAATAAAAGATGTCAATATTAATCCCTCTAGAACTGGAATTATTAAAATTTTAAAAAAAATGAATGCTATCATAAAAATTTCAAATAGGAGAAATTATAAAGGGGAAATTACTGGTGACATATATATTGAAAGTTCAAACAATTTAAAATCGATTAATTGTGATCCTAAATATAATAGCGAGGCCATAGATGAATTTCTTTTAATTTTTCTAATTGCAGCAAAAGCAAATGGTATCTCAAAATTTAGAAATTTAGGTGAATTAAATAAAAAAGAAAGTCCAAGATTAGATTTGTCTATAAAATTTTTAAAAATGATAGGAATTAAAGTTTACAGAAACCAAGATAATATTAAAATATTTGGAAACCCAAATTTAAAATTAAATAATAAATATCATATAAAGAATTTTCTTAAAGATCATAGAATATTTATGATGTCGATTATAGCAGCTTTGACTTTGGGTGGTAAATGGACAGTTGATGATAAAGATTCAATTAACACTTCTTTTCCAGAGTTTTTGACAATTATAAAAAAATTAGGAGCAAAATTTAGTTGAAAAAGAAATTATTTATCACTGTAGCCATTGACTCTCCAGCAGCAGCTGGTGCGGGGACTCAAGCAAAGTTAATAGCGAAACATTATAATTTATACTACTTAGATACAGGAAAAATATATAGATATTTAGGACTGCTTAGAATTAATAATAAAAATAATTTTTCATATAGTTTTATTAAAAAAAAAATTAAGAAATTAAATCCAAAAATACTCTCAAAAAGAAGTTTATTATCAGATAATGTTGCATTATCAGCTGCTTTTATAGCTAAAAAAAAAAAAATTAGAGATATTGTGCACATGTTTCAGCAAAAATGTGCGTATAATCCCCCAAAAAAATATTCTGGTTCAGTTCTTGATGGTCGTGACATAACAACTGTTCAATTGAAGAATGCAATGTTTAAATTTTTTATTACCGCAAACCTAAAAACAAGAGCTATTAGAAGATTTAAAGAATATAGGGGTTTGAACAAACAAATCTCATTAAATGAAGTAATAAAAAGCATTAAAAAACGTGATAAATTAGATCGAACAAGGAAATATGGTCCATTAAAAAAAACAAAAGATTCGATCTTGATTAATACCACTAAATTAAGTAAGAAAGCGTGCTTTAAAAAAATAAAAGCTATAATGGATAGGAAATTAAATAATTAATGGAAATATATAAAGATATTTCAAGTTCTCAAAATCAAGAATTTAAAAAGCTCTTAATAGATAATTTTTCAAAAACAAAAATCGAAGAAGGAAAACTTCTAACAGGTAAAATTACAAAAATCACTGAAAAGCACATTTATATTTTAATTGATGGAATGAAAAGTGAGGCTCTTATCGATATTAGTGAGGTGAAATCAGTATACGGAAATAGAGAAATTAAAGAAAATGAGGCAATAGAAGTATATTTAGAAAAAATCGAAGATAAAAATGGAGAAGTAATTGTTTCTGCTAGTAGAGCTCAAAAAATAAGAGGGTGGTATGCACTTGAGAAAGCATACGAAGATAATAAAAATGTAAAAGGGAAAATTGTATCTAAATGTAAGGGTGGTGTTATTGTTGAGCATCTAGATACTAAGTCACTAATGTTTTGTCCTGGCTCCCAAATAGATGCTAGACCTTTAAAATCTTTTGATCATTTATTTGGTGTCGAACAAGATTTCAAAATAATAAAACTTGATAAATTTAGAGGAAATGCGTGTGTATCAAGAAGGGAAGTAATAAGCTCAAGTAGAAAAGAGGACAAAGCTAAAATTTTAGAAAAATATAATTTAGGTGACATTATTAAAGGAGCAGTTGTAAAAGGTTATAGTTCTTTTGGTTGTTTCTTTGAGGTAAATAACGAGATTGATGTATTAGTTCATTTACAAGAAATATCTTACTCTAGAATTAATCACCCTGATGAAGTATTTACTATTGGTGAAAAACATGATCTAAAAGTTATATCGATTGATAAAGAAAAAATGCAAATATCGTGCTCGATTAAAGCATTAACTCCTGATCCATTTGAAAATATTTCAAATTATGAAGTTGGAAAAACCTACAAAGCTAAAGTAATTAAAGTAGTTGATTATGGAGCATTTTGTGAACTGCAACCAGGATTAACTTGCTTGCTTCATTCTAGCGAAATAAGCTGGAGTAAGAAAAATGTTACTGCAAGTAAATTCTTTAAAATTAATGATGAAATAGATTGTGTTATAACAGATATTGACAACGAAAAGAAAAGAATTGCAATCTCCCATAAGCTTGCAAAGGAGAATCCTTATGAAAGCTTTAAAAATAAGTATACGGAGGGGTCGTCAATTAAAGGTAAAATTTCAAATATAAAGGATCTGTCAATTTATGTTAATATTAAAGAGTTTGATATTGACGGTTTCTTACATGCTAATGATTTATCATATTATAATAAGCCTGAAGATGAAGTTTTAAAATATCAAAAGGGAGACGAAATCGAAGTCAAAATTTTAGAAATCAAACCAAAAGATCAAAAAATAAAATTTGGTGTAAAACAACTTCAAGAAGATCCATTCAATTTTTTCAACGATAAAAAAATTAACGACATAATTACTGTCAAAGTCAAATCTACAGGTTCGAAAGGAATAATTGTTTCGCCAGAAGGAAGTGACGTGGAAATTTTAATTAAAAAGAATCAGATTGCAATAAATACCGAAGATGCAAGATCAAATCGGTTCATTCAAGGAGATAGGATCGATGCGGCTATATCTGAAATTAACATTGAAAAAAGAAAAATAGGATTGAGTATTAAATTGCTCGAAGAAATGCAAAATAAAGAGGCGGTTTCTAAATTTTCAAGCCCATTAAGCGGAAAAAATTTGCCTTTTTCCTCACTTTCTGAAAAATTAGACAAAAAGAAAGAAGATAAATAAACAAAAAATTGTCTGTATCTAGATCAGAAATAATAAAAAATTTATCACAAAATTTTCCGAATATTTATAAGAAAGATATTAATAAATTATTTGATATCCTTATCGAAGAAATAATAAAAGCTCTAGTCAATGGAGAAAGAGTTGAATTGAGAGATGTAATGATGTTTGAAACAAAAATTCAAAAAAAGAGAGTATCTTTAAATCCAAAAACACTTGAAAAAGTAGATGTTCCAGAAAAGAAAGGTATTATCTTTAGATCTTCAAAAGAATGGAAGAAAAAACTGAATGAAAAAAAGTAAAATTTTTATAGCTTGCGATACAACAAAAATAGAAAGTGCTACAAAAATAATAAAATATACAAAAACTTCAAAAATCAAAGTTGGATATAAGTTTGGACTTGAGTTTATTAACTCAAAAGATGGAAGAAAGTTTCTAAGTAAACTTAAAAAAGAAATAGTTTTTTTAGACCTTAAATTAAATGATATTCCAAATACTTGCTCTTCAACAATAAAGGCAGTAAGAGATCTAAACCCAAATTATATTACTATTCATATTAGTTCAGGCCTTGAAGCATTGAAAGCAGTAAAAAGTATATCAAAAAAAACAAAAATTTTGGGTGTGACCACCTTAACGTCATTAAATAACAAATCATTGAAAGAAATTGGATATGATAGAAAAATTAAATCACTTGTAGTACATCAAGCAAAGTTAGCTTCTAAAGCTAAACTAGATGGATTGGTATGTAGTGCTCATGAGATTAAAAACGTAAAAAAAGTTTTTAAAAAAGAAATTATAACACCAGGTATAAGATTTAATTCAAAAGCCAACGACCAAAAAAGAATTTTAACACCCAAACAAGCAATTAAAAATGGAAGTAACTGGCTTGTAATTGGAAGACCAATAACCAAGGGTAATATAAAAAAAAATATTAAAAATTTAATTAATCATTTAAATAATGATTAAAGGCTCCAAGATTTGTGGTGTTTCTGATATAAAGACTCTAGAGTATTTAATAAGTCATTCTAACCCTCCCCTCTTTGTTGGATTTATTACAAATTATAAAAAATCAAAAAGATATGTTGAGTTTGAAAATTTAAAAAAATTGACTAATTTAGAAAACAATAAAATTTATTTTGTATCTGTCTTAGTTGATCCTGACGACGAAATTTTAGAAAAAATTAAGAATCTTAAATTTGATTATTACCAACTATATAATGTAGATCCGATTAGAACAAATTTGATTAAAGAAAAATATAATAAAAAAATAATTTCTGCCATAACGGTTGAAAAAGAGAAAGATGTTGAAAAATATAAACTTTATAAAGATGTTTCTGAAATCATCTTATTTGATGGAAAGGGATATGAAAAATCTATTGGCTTTAATCATAATTATTTAAATTGTGTTCCTAATGAAATTTCAAAAATGATAGCTGGAAACATAAAATATGATAATATTCCTATTTTAGATAAAACTGATTATTTTATAGATTTAAGTGGCTCATTAGAGGATCATACAGGAAAAAAAGATTTGAAAAAAATAGATTATTTTTTAAATAGCATGAAACAATATGAAAATTAAAAAAAAAATACCTTTAATTGACCAACACAATAAATTTGGTATGTGGGGAAACAAATTTGGCGGAAACTTTGTGCCAGAAACTTTGAAAAAACCTATTAGTGATTTAGAAATACTTTTTGCAAAATTAAGAACTAATAGAGATTTTATTGAAGAGAGGGATAAATACTTCAATAATTGGGTTGGCTCTCCAACAAGATTTATCCATTTAAAAAATCTTTCAAAACATATAGGTGGTGCTCAATTATGGGCAAAGGTTGTTTCAGATGCAAATGGTGGAGCACACAAAATTTATAATGCAACAGTTCATTGTTTATTAGCAAAAAGAGCTGGAAAGAAATTTATAGTTGGAGATACAGGCGCAGGTTATGCCGGAAAAATGTTGAGCATGGCTGCAAAGAAGTTTGGACTTAAATGTAGAATATTTATGGGTGCAAAGGATATAGAAAGACAACAGCCAAATGTAAAAGCCATGAAAAAGAATGGTGCTGAAGTTGTGCCTGTATATACAGGAAGTCAAACTCTTGTCGATGCTGTTTCAGAATGTATGAGATACTGGGTAGCAAATTGTGATACAACTGCCATGTGTGTTGGTTCTACAGTGGGACCAAATATTTTTGTTAAAATATGTGGTTGGAGTACAAGTCAAATATCGAGAGAACTAAAACTTCAAATAATAAAGGAGTTTGGATCTGTTCCAAAAAAATTAAAACTCTATAACTGTGTAGGAGGTGGATCTTCTAGTTATGGTTTTTGGAGTGAATTTATGGACTATGATAAAAAACAAGTGGAATTTATTGGAGTAGAAGCGGGTGGACCAAAAAATAGCAAGAAACATGCAGCGCCACTTACATATGGATCAAAATTAGGAATACTTCACGGCGCAGCTCAATATGTAAATCAAAATACAGAAGGTCAAATTGAAGAAACTGAATCTATTTCAGCTGGATTAGACTATCCTGGTGTATCACCGCTACATTGTTTTTTAAAAGATACGAAAAGAGCAAGATACACTGCTGCGAGCGATGAGGATGCTTTAAATGCTTATAAACTTGTAACAAAGTTTGAAAACCTAAGACCTTCTCTTGAACCAAGTCATGCATTTTTTGTTGCAATGAAAGACGCAAAAAAATTACCAAAAAGTAATATTGTAATTGTTAATAGCTGTGGAGATGCACAGAAAGATAGAAATATTTTAATTAAAAAGCTCGGAAAAAAATATGACAAATTTAATTAGTTCATCTTTCAAGGCTGCAAAAAAAGAAAAAAGACCTGCTTTATTAACTTATACCGTTGCAGGCGATAGCACAAAAAAAATTTCTCAAAATATTTTAAAATCTATTTCAAATTTTGTTGATATTTGTGAGCTAGGATTTCCTCACAATACTCCTATTGCAGATGGTGGACAGATTCAAACAAGTGCATATAGAGCAATTAATAATGGGATCAAGATAAACGATGTGTTTAAAATTGTTAAAAAATACAAAAAGAATAAGGCTGCAAAACCTATAATTTTAATGGGTTATTACAATATGATTTATCAACTTGGTGAAAACAATTTTTTAAATAAGTGTAAGAGATCAAAAGTAGATGGGATAATTGTAGTAGACTTGCCATGGCCAGAAAATAAAAAATTTTCAAAAAAATGTAAGAAAAACGATATTTGTTTTGTTCAACTTATTTCTCCAACAACATCTTATAGCAGAGCAAAACAAATTATAAAGGACTCACATGATATGATTTATTATATATCCATGCTATCCACAACTGGGGGGAAATTAAAATTATCAACTAAAGAAATATTATCAAATTACGAAAAAATTAAAAAAATTAATAAAAATAAACACTGCGTAATAGGTTTTGGTATAACAAAAAAATCAATTGGAAAATTAAAATCAGCCGATGGTTTGGTTGTTGGAAGTGCAATTTGTAAGGAAATTACAAAAAGTTTATCAAAAAGACAAAATCCTGTCACAAATGTGAGTAAAAGTGTGATAGAATTAAAAAAATTAATTTCATGAATTGGATTAACAAAATAAAAAAATTTGGGGAAAGTATAAAAAAAAATATTGATAAAAAATTTCCTACTAAATCTGAAAGAGAGTCAAGTGCATGGACAAGTTGTTGCAAAGGGCCAATATTAAAAGTTGAATTAGAAGAAAATCTATTTGTATGTCCACACTGCAATAAACATCACAGAATTAATCCTGAACAAAGATTTGATATAATCTTTGGAAAAAATAACTATGAAATATTAAAAACTCCTATTCCTAAAGATGATCCTTTGGGATGGGTTGATACAAAAACTTATAAGGATAGGCTTAAAGATGCACGAAAGAAAACAAAACAAGATTGTGCAGTGGTAATTGCAAGGGGTAATATAAATGGAATAGAATTAACTGTAGGTGCTACCAACTTTGATTTTATTGGAGGATCTAGTGGTGCCGCTGAGACTGAAGCTATAATATATGCAGTACAACACTCAATTGATAAAAATACACCTTTTGTTTTTTTTCCATGTGGTGGTGGTCAAAGAATGTTTGAAAGCCCAATTGCACTTGCAGGTATGACTAAAACAACATTGGCAATTAATGAACTTAAAAAAAATAACCTACCTTATATTGTCTGCTTTACTGACCCAACAGCTGGTGGAATAACAGCTAGCTTTGCTATGTTGGGTGATATTCAATTTTCTGAACCAGGAGCTCTAATAGCATTTGCGGGACGAAGAGTGGTTCAAGCAACTGTTAAAGAGGAATTGCCACCAGATTTCCAAACTGCTGAATTCTTATTAAAGCATGGCTTTGTGGACAGAATAGTTGAGCGAAAAGTGCTATCGTCAGAAATTGGATTATTATTATCTATATTGCTAAAGAAAAATTCTGAAGTAAATTTAGAGAATAATGAACAAACTTCAGAGATTAATATACAATCTAGAGAAGCATCATAAACGCAAAATTGATTTATCTTTAGATCGAACATTTAATCTTCTTTATAAACTTGGAAACCCACAAGATAAACTTAAAAATGTTGTAAATGTAGTAGGTACAAATTCTAAGGCCAGCATGGCCTACAGTCTTAAATCTATTCTAAATCAAGCAGGTTATAAGTGTAATTTATACACATCTCCTCACCTTCAATCTTTCACTGAAAGATTTATTTTTGACGATAAAGAAATTAAAGAAGATGAGCTTATTGAATTATTAAACGACATAGAAAAAATATTAGGAGATGATAACGCTAGTCTTTTTGAAATTTTAACCTGTGCATTTTTAAAGTACGCAGAAAAATATAAAGATAACGTAAACATCATCGAAGCAGGATTATTCTTTCAATTTGATAGTACGAACGTTTTTAAAAATAATCTTATGAGCCTAGTTGGTGTGATACACACAGACCATTTACAATGGCTTAAAAATAAAACTATTGATGGTATTATTCATGAGAAAACATCAAAACTTCTTAATTCAAATATATTTGTAAATAAGCAATTAAATGAAGAAATTAGATCAAAAATAGAAAATGCCCTTTTAAGTAATTCATCAAAAAAGTATTTTTTTGGTAAAGATTTTAATATTTCAAAGTACGAAAATGGATTTATTCATTACCAAGATGATAAAGGGGAAATTATATTACCTGAGCCAAATCTACTTGGAGATCACCAACTTCATAATATAAGCACATCTATAGCAGCGTCTAGAAAAATATTTAATATTAAAGATCAACATATTAAAAAAGGTATCACTAATATTGAGCTCAAAGGACGACTTCAAGAATTAAACTCTGGTAAGTTAAAAGATATTTCTGGCCAAAATAGATTGATTCTTGACGGAGGTCATAATGAAAGTTCAAGTATTTCTATCTCAGAGTGGATTAAGCAACAAAATCAGGATGTTCATTTAATATGTGGAATGATGAAAGATAAAGAACATTATGAATTTATGAAGTATTTTAAAGATGTTGTTAAATCAATCACTTTAATTAATATACCTAATCAAGAAGGATCGATTTCAAAGGAAGAATTTAAAGATAAATTAAACGATTTAAAAATTGATATAAATTTGTCTTCATCAATTCAAGAGGCAGTTAAGCTGAATTCTAAATATCAGGACTCTATTTGCCTAATCGCAGGTTCACTATACATGGTCGGAGAAGTTTTAAATCTTAATTAAATATTCTGTTCTATCCAAGATTTCAAATCTGATTTAGTTGTAGCTCCAACTTTTGTAGCTTTGAGCTCACCATCTTTAAACAATAACATTGTAGGAATTCCTCTCACACCATATTTCGTAGGTGTATTGGGTTCATTATCAATGTTATGTTTCGCGATAGTTACTTGTGCTGACATTTCATCTGAAAGTTCCTCAAGGATAGGTCCAATCATCTTACAAGGTCCACACCATTCAGCCCAAAAATCGACAATTACTGGTTTTCCAGCTTTAATGACCTCTGCTTCAAAATTATCATCTGTTACACTTACTGTTGCCATATCATCTATATATATTTTGGAAATTAAGTTTCAAGTAATAATATTTAAATTTTAAATTTATCCACATCAAGCATTTTCATATTTTTTTTGGATACTCATTACAAACTCATTTAATTCATCTAAAAATTTTAGCTTTGAATGATCATTTTCGTTTGAATATTTTTCTCTTAGATTATCACATTCGAAATAAAACTCTTTACATGTCCACCATTTCTCTTTTTTTTCGCTTAGTATTCTCTTGGCTATTTCTCTTTTAATTTCGTTATAAATTTCTTTAGGTAGTGTTTCCGGTGATTCTTGATAAATAATTTTTTTTCCAAATCCTACTAATCGTTCATCCTCAAATTTATCAAGCATTACAAGTTTATCTTTCCACGATGCGCTGTGCCATTTAGGAAATAAAGCTGTATCCTTGTTTGGTGTAAATTTTTGATAAATGCTTTCTTCAGCTAAGATATCCTCTTGTGATTTTGTTTGTTCTTTTTCTTCTGCAATTTCTCTAAGTGCTGTAATTACTTTTTCTGAAAATTTTTCATTTTCTCTTACAAGCTTTGCTCTCTTATAGATTAATTCTTTATCCATCGCGTTATAAGGTTCGGCCTTCATTCCATAACTTTCGTCTAATATCATAGGAGCTTTATTTGATCTTATAGTTCTTAAGAATTTAGGTGTTTTTTTTAATTCAGACTTAATTTCATTGACTGATAATTTTAACAGAGGTTCGACATCAACTCTTAAATCAACCGCCTGCCCCCACTGATAAACAGGATGAACACAATATTTTGGGTGCAAAGGTGCACATAAATAAAGCCTAGATTTTCCATAAAAATATTCATTTAATGTAATAATTTTTTCTTTTTTGAATACTGTTTCTGCATCTACCCTGCTGGATGTTTTTAAGAAACTATTCCAGGTATTTTGTTGTTTGCTTTTGATTAGACCTAAAACTTTTACAGTTAGTTCAGCATCAAATAGAGCTGAATGAGCTCCACTAGATTCAAATCCATTCATTCTAGCTAATGACTCTAGTTTCATTACAGCATTACCTTTGTCGTTAGTTTCGGTCTCCAATACTGTTGGATCCACTGCATAAGCTGCTCTTGTTATATTAAGGCCGTCTGTTCTTTTATTTGGTGATGCATTAGTGATATATGGATATCTAATACCTTTAAAAAATTCTTTTCTTATCATCTCATCGTCAAATCCTATATTTGACCATCCTAAAAATATTGCTGGGCTCCATTTTTTAAATATTTTTTCGACTTCTGCCAACATTTGATAATGGCTTAAATTAGCTTTGGTTAACATATCAACGCCTGTCTTATTTACTATTAAAGCCATTGCCTGAGGAATTTCACCCTCTGGCAATCTACATCTTAAATTAAACCGGTCTTTTTCTTTTAAGTTTTCATCAACAAGTATGCCACCAATTTCAATGATGCTCCCAAAGTCGGTGTTGGCATTAGAGGACTCGATATCCCAAATAACTAAATTCAATTTTTATCCTTTGTTTTTGCTGATCGTGATGAAAGTTTTAAGAATACACATGCATCTAAACAAGTAGCAAAGTTCAGTTTGTTAAATATATTAATTTTTTCTAAAGTCAAACCTATTTATTTAATTGATGATAAAATTGTTCAACTCTCTCAAGAAACTTATTTTGAAAATTTATTAATTCATTGCCCTCAATCTTAAAATCTTGAAACAATCTATCCACAGTACATAAAAGAATTATACCTTGCGTTATATTGGAATTGTAAACTGTATTATGCGCCAAAGAATATGCTCCAAGTTGTAAAAAATAATCCTCAATATATTCCTCCCTTTTTGGCTTATTGCTTTGCTTAAAATCAAGCAGAGAATTTTTTCCTTCGTAAACTCCAATACAATCTGCGGTGCCTGCATATTTTCCTGGATAATAAACCGTCGCCTCTGCACCCCAAATTTCACTAAGTTTATTTTTTAATCCACTATCTATAATTTCCTCAGCCATTCTTTTTGAATGATTATCCTCTTCAAGTAGATCTAAATTCATTTTTCCTAATAAAAATTGCTCTAAATAGGAATGCATTGAGTTTCCTCTACTTGAGGCTTCATTTTTAATCCTCTCAGCTTCTCTGTGCCCTACTCTTTCTTTCCATGCAGCGATGGCTGCTTTATCTTCTTCGCTCTTAGTTGCTGCGAGAATTGTAGTCACTGATGGTAAATTAAAACCATCCATTGAATAATGTCTCGAACCATTTACAATTGCTCTTGTTGAGGACGGGTATGAATATTTTTTGTTCCACTCCATTAAGTTACTTATAGGTGTTATTGGATTGAAATTGAAATTAATTTTTAAGCTGTTTTTGGTTATTAACAAATTTCTCCACGTTTTCCGTCTGAACAGCTGTTTCTATTTGGTCAGGATCTTTTATATTTTCTAAAGTTCTTGAGATTGATCTTGCATCTTTTCCAAAGCTATCAACAACAGTCATAGCCTCTTCTAATTTCCTTCTAAGACCATAGATATTGTCAAAATGTTTATTAAATCTAGTAGTGATTGTTTTCAAATCATCGTAGATTTGAGTTGCATGTTTTTGAACTTTAAGTGTTTGAAAACCCATATGAAGAGATTGTAAGTAACCGGATAAGTTATTTGGTCCCATAATTGTTACTTTGTACTTCTTCATTAATTCTTGGGTTAATAATTCTTTGGTAGTTGGATCTTGGTAATTAGTTAATTCTAAAAATAAGCTTTCGGTAGGAGCATACACAATTGCAAAATCAGTTGATTTTGGTGGAACTATATATTTTTCATTTACACTTTTTGCTTTATCTTTAAATGCTCTTGCAAGTTTTGCTCTTGCATCTGCTAAAGCTTTTTTGTCATCTTCTTGATGAGCATCTTGAATAGCTTTGAATTTTTCAACTGGAAAATGGCTATCAACAGGAACCAAAACTCCATCTTGAAGTTTAATCGCAAATTCTACGTTCTCATTTGTATCCTCTTTCATTCTTGCATTTGAAATATATTGAGATGAAGGCAAAAGATCATTAATCAAAGATCCCAAACTGAATTCGGCCAAGGTTCCATATTTTTTAACACCAGCTAAAATTTTATTAATTCCCTTTTGGCTTTCATTTAAATTTTCAACATGAGTATTAAATGTAGCTACCTTCTCATTTACTGAGGTTAAAGTTTGCGTCATATCTCTAGTCACATCTTTAGAGAGATTATTAAACGAGGAGGTCATACTATTAAAAGAATTATTAATACTATCTTTTAAATTATTAATTTCTTGAGAATGATCTTTAGGCTCCACCTTATTTTTTCTTTGAGAAATTAAAAGATATATCACAACCCCTATAAGGATTAAAATTAGATATGAGAGCGAATCTTGCATAGTAATAGTGTAGATATTCATCTTTTATTTAAAGTAAACAAGTAAAAAATAAATTTATTTACAAAGTAATTTAACAATTTTTTTTACTTCTTTTTTATTTTTAAATTTTTTGGAAGTAAAAAGACATGCAGATGACTTTAAAATAATTTCAATGGTTTTTAAATTATTTTGACGTAACGTTTCACCTGTTGAACTCAAATCAACAATAAGATCTGATTTTCCAATTATATGTGAGTTTTCTGTTGCTCCAAGAGAAGAAATAAGTTCATATTGTGTAATTCCTTTTTCATTAAACCAGTCTCTACTTAAGTTTTTAAATTTTGTTGCAACCCTCATTAATCTCTCTTTTTTTTTATAAAACTCAAAAGATATTTCTTCCAAATCTGCAGAATTTACACAATCAATCCAAGCAGTTGGAACGGCAACTACTAGATCGGATTTTCCCCATTCAAACTCTTTTACTAGAGATACTTTAGATTGTATACTAGGCTCACTTTCTCTCCATAGATCTTTTCCGCTAATCCCAATTGCACAAACACCTTTTCCTAAAGCTTCTATAATTTCTGTTGCGTTCATATACATTACACGAACATTAGGAAATCCTTTAATCGATCCAATTAATGATCTTTCTGATTTTGAAATAATTTTTAAACCATTTTTTTTAAAAACTTTTTCGGCCTGATCCTTTAAACGGCCTTTAGATAAAGTAGCAATGTTAATTATTTCATTTTTCATAATAAACTCATATCTATAGCTGCACCAACCGCTGATGTATCTTTTTTACTGCCAAGATTTTTTAGCAATCCATCGTAACGACCTCCTGATACTAGCACACTTTTTTTACCCTTTTTATTAACTGAAATATTAAAAACCATTCCTGAATAATACTCGAGAGATCGATTTATATTTGTTGAAAATTTTATTTTCAAACTTTTGTTAACAATTACAGGAAAATAGTCGTCAGTAATAAATAAATTTAATTTATTTTTTTTAAAAAACTTGTTTAATGTAACTGTGGCTTTCTCTATTGGACATGAAATTTTAAGATAATCTTTTATTATTTTTACATTTTTTTTATCTGTTCCAGATCTTGGTTCTTTATAATTTTTTAAATCAAAACGTTCTAAAATATCTTTAAGTGTTCTTCCGGAATATAAAGTGTTAAGATTTTGCTTTCTTAATTTTTCAGCAATTTTTTTATCTTTCTCAACAGCAACAGGATCTATATCTGCACTGCTAGAAAGTTTTTTTAATAATTGATTAAAATATACTTCTCTACAAAAATGTCTTTTAATCCTGTCCTTCCAGCGCCTTGCTAGTGTTAGTCTATTTACTAATGCATTAAATATTTCAATGTTGCTTATATTTAATTCACCTGTTTTAAAATTTGATTTTTTAAATATTTCAATAGATGTTTGAATTATCTCTTTATCATCTTTAATTTTGTCATTAGAAGCGAAGATTTCAAATCCAGTCTGATTAATTATGGGAGAGTTATAGTTTTTATTTTGTTTACGGTAAGCCTCTCCGGTATAAAACCATTTAGTTTTTGACTTAATTTTATTCTGAATAAACTTAACAACACTGCTAACAGACAAATCAGGTACTAATGACCATTCTTTTAAGTTCTGATCATAAAAAGAAAATAGAAATTGTCTATAACTTCCTCCTGATCTTTTTAGAACATATTTTGACTCTATGATATTGTCTAACTCAATATTCTTAAACCCTTTGGATTTAAGAATTTTAAATAAGTTTCTTGATTTCATTTATTAAATTTTTTGAAATGATTGATATTTGATCGTTTTCTTTTTTAGATTTTAATTTCTTAATTGTTATTCTGCCCTGCTCAATTTCTTCTTGGCCACAAATAATTGCAAGAGAGCAACCTTTTTTATCCGCATAAGTCAATTGTTTTTTTAGATTTTTACTTGGATCAAGATATATCTCAGAATTAATATTATTTTCTCTGAGCTCATTTACAATTTTATAATATTGATCTAGATAATTTGGATCTAAAACACAAACTAGAATGTTATTGCTATCTTCTTCTTTAAATTGATCTAATTGATTTAAAGCAAAAACTAACCTGTCTACACCTATTGACATACCTGTTCCTTTAAAATCAACGCCTTTAAATCTTTTAATAAGAGAATTATATCTGCCTCCAGATGCACAAGAACCTATATCTATTTCTTTGCCTTGGGCGTTTTTTCCTTTGAAATTTAAATTTGTCTCAACACAGAAACCAGAATAATACGCTAGACCTCTAACAATGTTAAAATTCGTTTTAACTTGATTTGAAAATTTTCCTTTTGATAAAATATTAAATAATTCCTCTATTTCTTTTATGCCTTCTTGTGAGATTTCATTTTTAATATTTAATTTTAGAGAATTGATATCTTTTATTTTTAAGAATTCTATTATCTGAGAGGCTTGATCACTAGTTAAATTAGCGCCTTTAGTTATGGCTCCACTCTCATCTTTTCTCTCTTTTTGTAATAGATCTTTTACACCATCTAATCCAATTCTTTCTAGTTTATCAATTGCTCTAATTACTTTAAGTTCTTGATCGCTAGTTATTTTTAACTCAGCTATTAGACCTTGAACTATTTTCCTATTTGAGACATTGATTGTAAATTGATCTGCTTTAAGACCACAATTTAAAAATGTATCTGTAATAATATTGCAAATTTCTGCATCTGCCTGTGCTTCGTTTACATTACCTATAATATCTGCATCGAACTGCATGAAAGATCTATATCTCGCACTGTCAGGCTTCTCTCGCCTAAAAACATCTCCATAAGTATATCTTTTGTAAGGGAATGTTAGGTCTCTATAATTTTGTGCAACAAACCTTGCTAGCGGTGCACTCATATCATACCGGAGGGTTAAGGATTCTTTTTCGTCCTTAAATGAAAATACATCAGACATAGGATTGGTATCATCATCTGCTAGAAATGATCCTATATTTTCACTTATTTCCATTGGAGAAGTCTCCAATGGTAAAAATCCATACTTTGTAAAATTAGCCTCAATTATTTTTAATATCTTTTTCTTTAAAGCTAATTCTTTGCCCCATCTGTCTTTAAATCCTTTTGGAAGACTGGGTATTAAATTGTTTTCATTTTTCATTTTTGGTACTGCCGCTTGGAATCGCACCAAGATAGCCCGCTCCACAGGCGGGAGTAATAACTATTATACGACGGCAGCTTCCTTTCACTGTTTTATACTAATAATTGTTAAATTTAAATTTTTAAAATGATTAAATAGCTAGCGTGCAGCCAGCATGAATATGATGTCTGTGATTAGATCTGAAAGTACTATTTTTTTTAATCATTGGATTTAAATAGCATTTAAATTCAAAAATTCAAGGATGAATTGTATAGGAATAATCTTAGTATATTTAACTAATTTATCCCTATACAATTATGTTGATGATTAAGATTTACGACGTTTTTTGTAAGTTAACAGCCGCAGGACCTTTGTCTGCATCCTCTACATCGAAAGTAAGTTCATCACCTTCATTCAAGAATTTTAATCCTGCATCTCTAACCGCGCTCGCATGAACGAACACATCTTTTTCTTTATCTTCACGCTCAATGAAGCCATAACCCTTCTTAGAGTTATACCACTTGATTTTTCCTTTTAGACTCATTTTTACTCTTTCTTCGTTGTTGTTATTTAAGCTAAAAATTAGCTTGAGCGTTGTTAATAGATTTTTAAAATTTATTCAAGAAGTTATTTTTGGTGGTGGAACCCCCTGGAAACGAACCAGGTCCTAACGCTTTTCAGGCGTTCGTGCGCACCAGCTACACCAGGGTTCCTAATTTAATATCTCCACGTTACACGACAACGTCCAGTATCATAAGGGCTAACCTGACATAAAACTTCGTCTCCTTCTAATAAACGTATTCTTCCCTTTTTAAGTTTTCCTGCCGTATATCCTATAACTTTATGTCCGTTATCAATTAACAAAATTTCAAACATGGCATTCGGGAGGGCTTTTAAAATTTTCCCTCGAAATTCCATTATACCATCCTCTTTAGCCAAGTTTATTTACTCCTCATTCTAGATTTAATTGATTTTGAATGGCCTTTTAGGTTTTCAAAATCACTGAGATGTATCGCAAATTTCCCAATTTTTGCAACACCTTTTTTTGAAAGGTTTACATAGCTTATTTTTTTATAAAAATCATTTACATTTAAACCAGAAGAAAATCTAGAGGTTCCTAAAGTTGGAAGAGTATGCTGGCTACCTGAGTTGTAATCAGTAACAGCCATTGGTGTAAATTTTCCAATACAAACTGAACCCGCATTTACAATACGACTTATATATTTTTTATAATTTGATATATTCAGTTCCAAGTGCTCTGGAGCTGTCTCATTTATTACATCTATTATTTGATTATCACTTTTACAAAGGATAATTAAACCATGTTTTTTTAAACTTTTAAAAGCAATTTTCTTTCTTGGTAAGTT
>CACGOM010000012.1 GCA_902574705.1 uncultured Pelagibacteraceae bacterium
TATAGAAATATGAAAAACAAATATAAGAAAACCCATGTTATCTGATAAAAAAGTAGTATGTCCAAATAATTTACTTGATAAAGCAAGTAATAATAAAGGCGTAAAGGCAGCTATCGTAAATGCTGGAAAACCGCTTCCAATGCTTGCTGCATTAGATGCTGTTAATGAAAAATTAATAGAACCAATTTTCATTGGAGACAAAAATCAAATTCAAAATTGTGCTGAAGAGTTAAAATGGGATATTTCTAGTTATGAGATTATTCATGAGCCTGTGGAAAACAATACTGCAGGAATCGCGGCTAAATTAGCCTCTGAAGATAAAGTTAAAATTATTGTAAAAGGACATATTCACACAGATATTTTAATGAAAGAAATTCTGAAAAGACAACATAAGTTAATAAATAAAAATAGATTAAGCCATGTTTGGCATATGACATTAGAAAAAGATGATAAACCAATTATAATTACGGATGGTGCGCTAAATGTAGCTCCCAACGCTAAAACTAAAATGCATATATTAAAAAATGTAGTTAATTTTGCCAAAAGAATTGGAATTAATAGACCTAAAGTTGCTATTTTATCAGCGACAGAAGAGGTGATAGAAAGTGTACCAACAACTATAGATGCAAAAGAATTAACAGAACTTGCAAAATCAGAAAATATAGACGCGGATGTTTTTGGGCCATTGGCATTTGATAATGCGATTTCAAAAAAATCAGCTGCGATTAAAGGAATTAAAAATAATGTTGCTGGGCAGGCTGATATATTATTAGTGCCAAATGTTGAAACCGGCAATTCACTGGTCAAAATGATGATATATTTTATGGGTGCATGTGCAGCAGGTGTTGTAGTTGGTGGAAAAGTTCCAGTAGTCATAACAAGTAGATCAGATGATGCTCCTGCAAGGCTTGCATCTATTGCTGCGGCAGTTGTTGCATTAGATTAGTTGTTTAATTAAAATTTATAATATAAAAAACTCTCTTAAAATTATGGCAATAGAATATTTAAAAAAATCACCAAAAACCTCATCCACAGATGATAACAAAACAAATTTAATTGTTCAGAATTTATTAAAAGAATTGGAAACTACAAAAGAAAAAGGCTGTATAGATCTAACAAAAAAATTTGATAAATACGAGGGAGAAATAATTGTTTCTAAAGAGACAATAGAAAAAATTAATAGAAACATAGACCAAAAAACTAAGGATGATATTCAATTTTCTTACGACAGAGTAAGAAAATTTGCAGAAGCTCAACTTAAAAATTACGGACAAGATTTTGAAGTGGAATTATCTAAAGGTTTATTTGCAGGTCAAAAACTCATTCCTGTAAATACTGCTGGATGTTACATACCAGGAGGACGTTACGCACATATTGCATCAGCAGTAATGAGTGTAACAACAGCTAAGGTTGCAGGTGTAAAAAATATAATTGCTTGTAGTCCACCTAAAGAAGGTATTGGCGCACATCCAACAATTGTTTATACAGCAAATTTATGTGGGGCAGACGTAATTTTAAACTTAGGAGGTGTTCCTGCAATCGCAGCAATGACAAATGGTTTATTTAAAAACCCACCTGCAGATATAATTGTAGGTCCTGGTAATCAATTTGTTGCTGAAGCAAAGAGAATTTTATTTGGTAAAGTTGGAATAGACTTGTTTGCGGGGCCTACAGAGATTGCAGTCATCGCTGACAAAAATGCTGATCCAGAAATAGTTGCGGTTGATTTAGTTGGACAAGCAGAACATGGATATAATTCACCTGCTTGGTTGTTTACAACAAGTAAAGATTTAGCTGAGAAGGTTATGAAAAGAGTTCCTGAATTAATTGCAGAACTACCAGAATTACCAAGAACTAGTGCGGAAGCAGCATGGAGAGATTATGGAGAAGTAATTCTTTGTGATACCGATGAAGAAATTGTTAAAGTAAGTGATGAATATGCACCAGAGCATTTAGAGGTTCAAACAGAAAATTTAAAATGGTTCCATGAAAAACTCACTAACTATGGATCTTTATTTGTTGGTGAAGAAACGACTGTTGCTTATGGTGACAAATGCTCAGGTACAAATCATATTCTACCAACTAAAGGAGCGGGAAAATACACAGGTGGTTTGTTTGTTGGTAAATTTATAAAAACTTTAAGTTTCCAAAGAATGACAAAAGAATCTACTAAAGAGGTTGGTGCTGCTGCTGCAAGGATTTCCCGATATGAGGGTATGGAGGCGCATGCAAGGACTGGTGATGTTAGATTAAGAAAATATGGTTTTTCAAATTAAATAGCTGTCTTATCCTAAAATTTCCATTAAAACATAAAAAGCAATCAGTGACATAATAAATATTATTATCCAATTTATTATTTTCCAAGACATTTTGTTATTTAGAAAATTAGAAAAATAATTTGAAGCATAACCTAGCAGGTAAAAAAAGATAAATGATGCTGTGGATGCACCAAGTCCAAAATATATTTTATCAGTTAATTCAAAGTTTTTTGAAAAATTTCCTAAAAAAAATACAGTATCAGAATATACGTGTGGATTTAAGTAAGTAAAACCTATTGTTTTTAAAACAACATTTTTAAATGAAATCTTTGCTATTTCTGTATCTAAATTAATTTCTTCGTGTTTTTCCCTAAATTTTGAAATTATAAAATATAAGAGAAATAACAAAAGTAATAAATTGAATATGAGTTCAATTGTTTGATTGAAAAAATTTTGAAAGTATTCAAATAAAAAAATTCCTGTAAATATTAAAAGTAGGTCTGAAACAGCGCAAATTAAACAAACTATAAATACAAACTGTTTTTTAATACCTTGCTCAATAACAAAAATATTTTGTGCTCCAATTGCTAAAATTAAACTAAACCCAGTAATGAAACCAAGACCTATAAATGTCATGTATAATTTAATATTAAGATAGCGCCTCTACACACATTGCAATACCCATACCACCGCCGATACAAAGTGTTGCTAGACCTTTTTTTGATTTTCTTTTTTTCATTTCATGTAATAACGTGACTAATACTCTTGCCCCAGATGCACCAATTGGATGACCTAGTGCAATGGCTCCACCATTTACATTAACTTTATCAGGGTTAAAACCAAGTTCCTTATTTACTGAAATTGCTTGTGCAGCAAATGCTTCATTTGCCTCTATTAAATCTAATTGATCTATATTCCATCCAGCTTTTTTAAGTGCTTCTCTAGATGCAGGAATTGGACCAGTTCCCATTATAGATGGATCAACACCGCATTGAGCCCAAGATGCAATTCGAGCTAAAGGTTTTAAATTTTTATCTTTTGCAGTTTTTGCATTCATTAAAGTTAATGCGGCAGCTCCATCATTTAAACCTGAGGCATTCCCAGCTGTTACTGTACCATCTTTTTTAAATACTGTTTTCAAAGTAGCCATAACTTCAGTTGTTGTATCTGATTTTGGATACTCATCTGTATCAAATATTTTGCCATCTTTTAAATTTATTGGAACAATTTCATCTTTAAATTTATTATTTTTAATTGCTTCAGTAGCTTTCTTTTGAGAATTTACAGCAAATTCGTCTTGTTGCTTCCTGGTAATTTGATATTTTTCTGCAACGTTTTCTGCTGTTACTCCCATATGATATTTATTATAAACGTCAACTAATCCGTCTATAATCATTGAGTCTTTCATTTTTGACTCTTCGATTTTATCTCCTTTTCTTAAAACTTGATAATGAGGTGAATTTGTCATGCTTTCTTGTCCACCTGCAATTACAATATTTGCATCATTTAATTTTAAAGAATTAAAACCTAAAGCAATTGCTGCTAGACCAGAACCGCAAACTTGATTAATTGTTGTAGCAGTTTTCGAGTTATCGATACCAGAATTAATCAGTGATTGCCTAGCTGGATTTTGTCCTGATCCAGTTTGCAGAACTTGACCCATATAAACCATATCAACTTCATTATTTTTAAGTTTTGAATGTTCAATACATTTTTTAATAACCTCTGTTCCTAATTCTACAGCTGTATGACCAGATAAACTTCCAAGGAAAGATCCTATTGGAGTTCTAAATGCAGAGGTAATAACAATATCCATATCGTTTATATTATTGCTCATAATTGTTATTTATCACTCAAATTAAAAACAAACAATATGTTCTATATGAATAGGCTTTCGTATTCCAAATTTATCGTTGATGTCATGTTGATGGACATGGTGAGAATGAACAAAAACAGGTAATAAATTATTAGTGTTAGTTTTTAAAGTATAAATAAAACTTGTTCCTCTAAATTTTTTATCGATAATGTCAAACTTTAAATTGCTTTTGTCATCATGTTGTAAATCCTCTGGCTGCACAAGCAATTTGACATCAGTTCCAATTGGAACAGGATTAACAAAATTACCAGTGATAACTCCTAAATCGTCATTTTCTAAACTTTTTGGGCTTGTAACTTTAGCAGGTATCAAAACTCCCCTATTTAAAAATTTAACAACTTTTTCTGAATTTGGAAAATGATAAACATTATATGGGTCATCAAATTGTTTTAATTCTTTATCTAAAATAACACCACATTTATCACCTAAGTAAAAAGCTTCGTATGAATCGTGAGTAACTATAATTGTAGTAATCTTAAGTTTTTTTAGAATCTGTTTTAATTTTACTTGTATCTCTTCTTTGAAACTTTGATCAACATTTGATAGTGGTTCATCGAGCAGCAATAAATCTGGATTAGAATTCAATGATCTTGCTAAGGAAGCTCTTTGAGCTTCACCAGCACTTATTTGATGTGGATAATGATTTAAGATATTTTCTAAATTTAATATTTTTATAATTTCATTAATGTTTATTTTTCCTCTGGTATTGTCTCTTGAAGATAATCTAATATTCTTTTCTACCGTGTAGTGTGGAAACAAACTATTTTCTTGAAATGAAAGTGCAATCTTTCTGTGTTCTGGATCTATGTGTGTGTCCGTTGAGGATAAAGTTTTACCTTTAAGAGTTATTTGGCCTTCTGATATTTTTTCAAGACCAGCAATAGATCTTAAAATTGTCGTTTTTCCTATGCCTGATGGGCCAAGTAAGCACACAATGTCTCCTTCTTGCTCAATTGAAAAAGAAACATTTTTTACTTTATCTGAACCAGATATTCTAAATGTTGTGTTGTTAATTTCAAAAAAATTATTCACTTCCCTCTCTTAAAATATATTTTGAGGTAAGTAAAATAAAGAAACTAGCAATAATTATCAAACATAACGAAGGTACTGCTGCGGCTTCTAATAAATCTTCAGATGCAGAAATGTATGCTGTAGTTGCAAAAGTTTCAAAATTAAATGGTCTTAAGATTAAAGTTATTGGTAATTCTCTAACTATTTCTAATGAAACCAATATAATTACAAATAAAAGTGAATTTCTTAAATAAGGAACATGAATGTTTAAAAATGTTTTAGTTTTAGAATATCCAAGTAGGTAAGCGCTTTCATCAACAGATATATTCATTTTTTCATATCCTGACTTTATTCCATTAAATGCCAATGAGTAAAATCTGATAAAATAAACTATTACAAGACCTAAAACTGATCCAATAAATATTTTTTTAATAGATAAAAAACCTAATGCTTTAATTATATTTTCATCAAACCATGCTACAAAAGTTATAAATGCGATGGCAAGAATTACTCCGGGTATTGCGTAACCGGAGATAGACAATGTAGACATTACATTTAATATTTTTTGTTTAGAAACTCTATTTCCGTAATTTGATATCAACGCAAAAATAATTAAAACAAGACTTGATAAAGAAACTAAATATAGAGTGTTTATTAATAAATCCATTATATTTAAATCAAATAAATTTTCTGGAAATTTAACAGTCCAATATAACATTTGGGTTAATGGAAATAAAAAACTTAGAAAAAATAAAGCAAAACAAAAAGAAAACGCAAAAAAAGCTTTGGACCCACGTAGTTTATTTTTCTCCTTTTTCTTAAATCCTCCTTTTGATTCCAAATGATATCTAGCTTTTTTTCTAGATAAATTTTCAGTTAAAAATAATATAAAAATAAAAAGTAAAAGAAAAAATGATATTCTGTTGGCAAATGCTAAATCATCGAATGCTATCCATGCATTATAAATGCCAGTTGTAAGAGTATTCACTGAAAAAAAGTCTACAGCACCAAATTCCGCCAAAGTCTCCATCGCTACTAATGATAATCCTGCAACAATAGCAGGACGTGCAGCAGGTAAAATTATGGAATAAAAACATTTAAATTTTGAAAAACCAAGATTTTTGCCTAATTCTATTAAATTTTGTGATTGATACAAAAATGATGATCTTGCAAGTATGTAAACATAAGCAAAAAGTGAAAAGGAAATTGATAAAATTAGACCAAACATTCCACTAAATTTTGGAATATGTTGATTATAATTTCCATCTCCAAATAAATATTTTAGAATTGTATATGCTGTTCCATAATTTTCAAAAAAAGCAAAAAGTGAGTATGCGTATATATAAGGCGGTACTGCAAACGATAAAATTAAAGCCCATTTAAAAAAGTTTGCTCCAGGAAACTCATAAAATGAAACTATATAAGCTGAACCTACACCTAAGAAAAAAGTAAGAAATAATACTCCAAACAGGAGTAATAATGAATTAAATACATATTCTAAAAAAAAAGTTTCTCTTAGAATTTCAAAATAATTTGATGTGTCCTCAAAAAAACTTGAAAATACAGTCAGAATTGGAATTACGACAACAGTTGAAATTAAAAAAGAAGATATGAACCAAGTGTTTATTCTCATAATTTATAATCCGCCTTATAAACATGGAAAGTATAAGTGTCCATGAAAAGGGGAAGCCTAAACATGGACACTATTTAAGACAATCAAAAATTAAATACTTTTAGGATATGCGGAACCTCCTTAGCTTTAACTTCTGAGAGTTTTCTTTTATTTATTCTTTTATCGATTTTTTTACACTCCGCAGCACATGGAGAACACGGCTTGGAAGATTTATTATAATCGATATCAGAAATAAATTTTGTTTTTTCTTTCATCTATTTCCATCCAGCAGCTGTCATTATTTCTACTGCAGCAGCTTGATTTTTTCCATAAGAAGCTAACTTAGTTTTCATGTCTTGTTTGAAATCTAATCCTAAGTTGTTTACTACTAATGGACTTGGTGAAACACCATCAATCATTGGAAACTCAAAAGTATTATTTGTAAAGTGTTCTTGAGCCTCAGGTGTTAGTAGATACTCCACAAGAGCAATAGCGTTTGCTTTATTAGGAGCGCCTTTAACTAAAGCTGCACAACTAACATTCATGTGTGTTCCTCTATCATTTTGATTAGGAAAGAAAGCCTTAACTTTTCCAGCAGCTTCTTGTTGTTCTGGACCCTTTTTACCTGACAACATAAGAGCTAAGTAATATGTATTTGCTACAGCAATATCTGCTTCTCCAGCAGCAACTGCCATAATTTGTGCTCTATCATTACCTTCTGGTGTTCTTGCCATGTTAGCAACAACTCCCTCTGCCCATGCGGCTACAGCTTTTTTACCATTGTTAGCAATTAAAGAAGCTACAAGAGATTTATTGTAAATGTTACTAGATTTTCTTATTACCAATCTACCTTTCCATTTAGGATCAGCTAGACCTTCATAAGTCATTCCAGATAATTCAGCACCAGTAACTCTTTCAGGCGAGTAATAAATTATTCTAGCTCTTTTTGCGATTCCAACCCACTTATTTGTTCTAAAAGTTTTTGGAACAGCTGCTTTGATAGATGTAGAAGTTAATCCAGATTGAAGTGCACCTTTTGAGTCCATCGCACCACATCTTCCAGCATCAGCTGTAATATATAGATCTGCGGACGAGTCGGCACCTTCTTCGATTATTCTTTTCTCCAATGCACCTGATTTACCGTTAATTAAATTTACTTTAATTCCCGTTTTTGCTGTAAACTTTCCATAAAGTTCAGCATCAGCTTTATAATGTCTTGCATTGAAAATATTTACTTCAGCTGCAATTGCAAAAGTTGATACAAACAATGAAATTATTAAAGCTAAATTTGTTATTTTTTTCATTTATCACCGTTTCTCCGCATAAGTTGTATGAAAATGATAACTATTCGCATTGATAATGATTATCAATATCATTATTGTATCTGCGACGTTTTGGCTTAAATATCTAAAATTCCCACTCGGAAATTTTACTGTAGAGAAAGTTTCTAAAGGCTTGAACTCTTGCTACATTTTTTAGGGATTGAGGGTAAACAAAATGAGCCTCTGTTATTGGTCCCTCAACATTTGGTAGTACTTTCACAATATTTGGTTGTTTAACAGTTAAATAATCAGGAATAGCAGCTAAGCCTACTCCACTTTGTACTGCTAATAACAAACCATAAACACTATTCACTTTCATTACTGGTTTTCTCTTTTTATTATCTTTCATCCCTAGTTTTAACGCCCAATCAGGATCAAAAACAGGTGAAGGAGCACCTCTTCCAAATGAAATAAAGCTATGTTTATTAAGGTCATTTACAGTTTTGGGATAACCATGTTTTTCTAAATATTTTGGAGATCCATATATATGATAATTAATATCAATAAGTTTTTTTTGAATATAGTTTAGTTGTTTCGGTCTTCTCATAAAAATACCAATATCTGCTTGTCTAGTACTCAAATCTAGTTCTTTGTCGTCAAAAATTAGCTCAACTTCAATTTCTGGGTTTAATTGCATAAATTCTTGAATTCTTGGAGTTAGCCAAGTTGTTCCAAAACTAACTACAGTTGTAACTGTTAATTTGCCTGATGGTTTTGTTTTTTTATCGCCTAAAGTAGTTTCAACCTCTTTAAGTTTTGAAATAACCTCATGAGCTGTTTTAAATACATATTCTCCATTTTCAGTCAATGTAAGACCTCTTGCATGTCTTTCAAATAGTTTGACCTTCAAATCATCTTCTAAGGACTGAATTTGCCTACTTATTGCAGATTGACTTAAATTTAAATTTATAGTGGCGCTTGTAAAACTACCAGCTTCAGCAACTGCATGAAATATTTTGAGTTTGTCCCAATCCATATTATTTATTTACATCAATTATGTATCTACCCGAAGTCTCACCTTTTAACATTTTTGGGTAAATATCCATAACTTCTTCTAGACTTATTTCTTTTATAGATTTATCTAATATATCAAAATCAATTAATTTTGATGCTTCATTCCATAAGAAATTTCTTCTAACTGAAGAAATATTTACTGAATTAATTCCCCAAAGTTTAACACCTCTAATTATAAAAGGCATCACAGTAGTATTCAGTTTGATATCAGCGGCATTCCCACAAGAGGCAACAATTCCTGTCTCTTTTGTTTGTGCCAAAACATTTGCTAATACTTGTCCGCCAACAGTATCAACTGCTCCATCCCACAAACCTTTATCAAGTGGTCTTGGATCTTTAGTCAATTCACTAGTATTTATAAAGTTTTTAGCGCCTATTGATCTTAGATAATCGTGGTTAGAATCTTTGCTAGTTACCGCCGTAACATTGCATCCCAGTTTATTTAAAATCATTACTGCGATGCTCCCTACTCCACCTGAGGCACCAGTAACAATTACATCTTGGACTTTTTCTCCTAATAAAAGTTCTTCTCTAGTTAATTTTGCTACAAATGCACATTGTAAAGCAGTAAGTCCTGCTGTTCCTAATATCATAGACTGACGTGTTGTAATTTCTTTTGGTTTTTTAACTAAAAAATCTGAATTTACTTTAGCGTACTGTGAGTAACCTCCATAAAAAATTTCTCCAACTCTCCATCCTGTTAAAATTACTTCATCCCCAGATTTAAATTTTTCGTTATTGCTTTCCTCAACTTTTCCTGAAAAGTCTATTCCTGGAATGTGGGGAAATTCTTTAACCAATCTTGCGCCATTTTTTAGAATTAGAGCATCCTTAAAATTTATTCCTGAATAATCAACTTTTACCAAAACATCACCATGTTTTAAAAAACTGTGTTCAATAGATTTTACTTCTCTAGTAAAGTTTTCCGACTCTTGATTAACTATTAGAGCTTTAAATTTATCAGACATAACTGAATTTATAACGAAGATTTACTTACTAATAAATCTTAAATATCTATTTTGAAAACTTAAATCTTCTTTAAATTGACCTAAATAATAATTAGTAACTGTTGTTGCATGTTCTTTTTTTATACCTCTCATAGTCATACACTGATGAGTTGAATCAATTGAAACAGCAACCCCTTTTGCATCGAGTGCTTCCATTAATGTTGTTGCAATTTGCATTGTAAGTCTTTCTTGCGTTTGAAGTCGTTTTGAAAAAATTTCAACTACTCTAGCAAGTTTACTTAGTCCTACAACTCTATCTTTAGGTATGTAGGCAACATGAGCTACTCCAATAATTGGTGCCATGTGGTGTTCACAATGACTGAATACAGAAATATTTTTTTGGATGACCATATCGTCGTATCCTTCAACATCACCAAAAGTTTTTTCTAATACTTTTTTTGGATCCTCGCTGTATCCTTTAAAATATTCTTTAAATGCTTTAATTACTCTTTTTGGTGTTTCTATAAGGCCTTCTCTACTAGGATCTTCACCAAGCCAACTCAAGATTTTTACAAAAGCTTCTTGAGCCTCTTCGTCAGTAATTTTTTGATTTACTTCTTTGGCTGTTTCTTTAACTAATTTCATAAAAAGCTTTATATATAATTATAAATTTTTTTTAAATATTTAATATAACTATAAATATGCTACATAACAGCCAACATGTTTAAAAAAAGAGAAAACGTACACGAAATAGAAGAGGGAGACTTATTGTCGCCCAAATTTGATAATGACGGTCTAATCCCGGTAATTACAACCTGCTTCAAGACAAAAGAAATACTTATGCACGGATACATGAATGTTGAGGCCCTAAAATTAACAATTGAGACAAAGGAAGCTCATTATTGGAGTAGATCAAGAAAATCTATTTGGCATAAAGGAAAGACAAGTGGTTTTGTTCAAAAAATTATAGAAATAAGAATTGATGATGATCAGGATGCTGTATGGCTTACAGTTGATATAGGCGAAGGGTCAAGTTGTCATGTTGGATATAGATCTTGTTTCTATAGATCTGTACCATTAGGAAAAATTGATAACGCAAGACAAATTAAAATGAATTTTAAAGAAAATGAAAAAAAATTTGACCCAGAAAAAGTTTACAAGGGTCAGCCAAATCCAACTAAAGTTTAAATGAAAATATTAAGTCCTTTTGGTCCCAAACTGGGAAAGATAAAAATTCCATCTAATATTGTATCTTTGTTAAATAGAGAAGTTGACAAAATAATTGAAAGTAAATCTAAAATGAAAAAAAGTGATTATTCAAAAAAAGTTGTGGGACAAGTTTATCAAGAAATTCAAATTTCAAAAAAATTCATTGATAAATATTTAAAAAAATTTATTAAAAAACAAGTTTCAACTTACTTAAAAAAATCAATCAATATAATTCCTAAAAAATTTTCTATTAAGAATCTTTGGGTAGTAAGACAGTTTAAAAACGAGTACAACCCAGTACATTTCCACGATGGCTATGTTTCGGCTGTGGGATATCTAATGGTTCCAAAAAATTTAACAAAATCCAAAAAAAAAATTAAAACAAATGGAACAATTGATTTTATAAATGGTACAAAAACGTATTTAAGTAATAGTATTCATAATCATAAACCAAAAATTGGAGATATGATCATTTTTCCAAATAACCTAATGCATACTGCTTATCCATTTAATGTAGAGGGTGAAAGAAGATCTTTTTCATTTAATCTAGATTTAGATGTTAAAACAAAAAAACTTTTAAATGGCTGAAAAACAAAAAAATGTACTAGGTGAAGATCTTGAGGAATGTTCTATGGATCCTCTTACAGGCTGGTATAGGGATGGATGTTGTAATACAGACAATAATGATAATGGTGTTCATACCGTATGTGCAAAAGTTAATACTGAATTTTTAGAATGGCTAAAAGAAGCCGGTAATGATTTAATTACACCTCATCCGAACTTTGGTTTTCCAGGATTAAAAGATGGTGATAATTGGTGTGTATGCGCTGGGTGGTATGCTAGAGCAATAGAGGCTGGTAAAGGATGTCCAATATATTTAAAAAAAACACACGAAAAAACTTTGAAGTTAATTCCAATAGATATTTTAAAAAAGCACGCGATAGATTTATCTTAATCTACATATTTCCATATTTAGGTCCACCACCACCTTCTGGAGTGACCCAATTAATATTTTGAGAAGGTTCTTTGATATCACATGTTTTACAATGAATACAATTTTGAGAATTTATTACAAATTTTGGTAAATCATTTTCATACTGGACTTCATAAACTCCTGCTGGACAATACCTTTGAGCAGGTTCATCATACTTTGATAAAGTATATTTAATAGGTAATTCAGGATCTTTTAATTTTAGGTGCACTGGTTGATTATCAGTGTGATTAGTACCTGTTAAATAAACTGAACTTGTTTTATCGAAAGTAATTATGTTATCAGGTTTTGGATATTCAATTTTCGGCATTTTATCTGCTATTTTTAAAGTTTCATGATCAGCGTGTTTATGTCTTAAAGTAAATGGAAGTTTTCCTCTAAATAAAATTTGGTCAATACCAGTAAATATAATACCAAGTATTAAGCCCCAGCTAAAACTTGGCTTCACATTTCTAGCTTCATGAAGCTCTTTATAAACCCATGATTTATTAAATTTTTCTTCATAAACAGATAAGTTTTTGCTGTCTTTAATATGATCAACAATGGTTTCAGCTGCAATCATTCCACTTTTCATTGCTGTGTGAGATCCTTTTATCTTTGGCATGTTTAAAGTTCCTGCATCACAACCAACTAACAATGCGCCAGGCATATACATTTTTGGCAAACTTTGAATGCCACCCTCAATTAAGGCTCTCGCACCATAAGATATTCTTTTTCCACCTTCCAAAGATTTTTTAATTGCTGGATGTGTTTTAAATCTTTGGAATTCATCAAAAGGTGAAAGATGAGGATTTTGATAATCTAAGCCAATTACGTAACCAAGATAAACCTGTTTATTTTGAGCATGATAAACGAAACTTCCACCATATGTATTTTTATCTAAAGGCCATCCTGCGGTATGCATTACCAACCCTTCTTCGTGATTGTTTTCACTAACTTCCCAAATTTCTTTGAAACCAATCCCGTATTGCTGCGGATCTTTTCCTTTACTTAGTTCAAATTTATTTATTAGTTCTTTTCCTAAATGACCTCTGCACCCTTCGGCAAAAACTGTAACTTTTGCATGAAGTTCAATCCCAGGTTCAAAGCTGTCCTTTTTATTTCCATCTTTGTCAATACCCATATCTTGAGTCGCCACACCTTTTACAGATCCATCTTCGTTATATAAAATTTCACTAGCGGGAAAACCTGGAAAAATTTCTACTCCTAAATTTTCAGCTTGTTCACCTAACCATCTACATAAATTTGCTAAGCTAATAATATAGTTTTTATGATTTTGTTGAACTTTGGGTAATAACCATGTTGGCCAGCTAATTGATTTCTCTTTTCCCAAAAAAAGAAATTTTTCTTTACTTACTTTTGTTTCGATTGGTGCTTTTAATTCTTTCCAATTTGGAAATAGCTCATCTAAGGCTCTAGTTTCAAAAACATTACCCGATAAAATATGAGCACCTATTTCAGATGCTTTTTCTAATAAGCAGACATTTATATCTGGATTTAACTGCTTTAATTTTATAGCAGTTGAAAGTCCGGACGGTCCGCCACCTACGATTACAACATCGTATTCCATCACTTCTCTGGACATATTGTTATTTTTTATAGTATTTGTTATTTTTGTATAGTGTTTAATTTGTTCAACTCTGCTAGGAATTTTGGCAGTGCATCAAACAAATCAGCTTCTAAGCCGTAATCCGCAACACTAAAAATTGGAGCCTCGCCATCCTTATTTATTGCGACAATTATCTTGCTCTCTTTCATTCCCGCTAAGTGCTGAATTGCACCAGATATTCCAACTGCAATATATAAATCTGGCACCACTACTTTACCCGTTTGACCAACTTGATGATCATTAGTTATATATCCTGCATCCACCGCAGCTCTTGAGGCACCTATTGCTGCGTTTAATTTATCAGCAACATCTTGTATTAATTTAAAATTTTCTCCACTTTGCATTCCTCTACCGCCAGAAATAACTATTCGTGCAGTACCTAACTCTGGTCTATCAGATTTAATTTCTTCCTTTTTAATGAATTTTGTATGATTTGATGGTTCTCCTGGATCTCCTTTAACTATTTCGGCAGAACCGCCTGATGTTTCTGCAGGTTCAAATGATGTTGGTCGTATTGTAATACACTTTTTTGCGTCATTACTTTTGACTGTTGCAAATGCATTTCCAGCGTAAATAGGTCTTAAAAATGTGTCAGCAGATATAACTTTGACAATGTCGCTAACTTGAGAAATATCCAATAAAGCTGCTATTCTTGGCATTAAGTTTTTACCAAATGTATTAGCTGAGCAAATTATATGTGAATAATTTTCAGCATGTTTAACTACAGCAGACGTAAAATTTTCAGCAATATAATTATTATAAATTTCATTATCTACGTGAATTACTTTTTTAACATTAGGAATTTCAGAAATTGATTTTGCGACAGTCTCGGAGTTATGACCTAAAACTAAGACATGTAAATCTGGGTCTATTTGAGATGCTGCTGTGATTGCATTTAAAGTAAATGGTTTTACTTCATTATTATTATGTTCTGCTATTAAAAGTGATGACATTAGATTACTTTAGCCTCATTTTTTAATTTTTGAACTAATTCTTCAACATTTGCGACTTTTATTCCCGCTTTTCTTTTTGGTGGCTCTTCAACTTTAATTTGTTCTATTCTAGGTTTTGTATCAACACCTAAATCTGAAGCATTTATTTGTTCAATTGGTTTCTTTTTTGCTTTCATAATATTCGGTAGAGATGCATATCTAGGTTCATTTAATCTAAGATCGCATGTAATAATTGCTGGAACATTAACCTCTATAGTTTCTAATCCTTCATCTACTTCTCTTGTAACTTCTAGAGTTTTATCTTTAACATCTATTTTTGATGCAAAAGTTGCTTGGGGCCAATTGAGTAAAGCCGCCAGCATTTGACCAGTTTGATTGCAATCATCGTCAATTGCTTGTTTTCCCATGAAAACTAGATCTGGTTTTTCTTTATCTACTATCTTTTGTAAAATTTTTGAAACAGCTAATGGTTCTATTAATCCATCAACCTTTACATGTATTCCTCTATCAGCTCCTACGGCTAATGCTTTTCTAACAGTCTCTTGAGCTTTTTCTTCTCCAACAGTTATCGCAACAATCTCTTTTGCTTTTCCTGACTCTTTAATTTTTACAGCCTCTTCAACAGCATTATCATCTGGTGGATTTGTAGACATTTTAACATTATCAGTTACAACGCCAGTATTATCTTCTTTTACTCTTACTTGAACATTGTAATCAATTACTCTTTTTACTGCGACTAATATTTTCATTATGCTCTCAATAATTTATTTTCAGGATCGTATGGACTTTCATCTAAAATTGTTGCATCGTGCATTTTCCCTAAAATGTCAATCTTCAATTTTTGCCCAGGATTTCCTAGTTCTGGTTTTACCATTCCTAAGGCAATAGATTTATTTAATCTAAATCCAAAATCTCCTCCTGTTGCCCTACCAATGACTGATCCATTTTCATAAATTGGATTATTACCCAATACATCAGCATCTGTAGTATTATGAATTTCTAGTGTTACTAACTTGTTAGCAAATCCTTTTTCTCTCCATTTATTAAGTGCATCTAATCCAATGAAGCTTCCTTTATTTGGATGAATAAACCTATCAAGGCCACTTTCATAAGGTGAATATTCAATTGATAATTCTGTACCAACTAATTTGTAGGACTTTTCAACTCGTAAACTATTCATCGCTCTAATTCCATAGGGTTTTAAAGCTAAATCAGTACCTGCA
Organism: uncultured Pelagibacteraceae bacterium; assembly: GCA_902574705.1. Lineage (GTDB taxonomy): Bacteria > Pseudomonadota > Alphaproteobacteria > Pelagibacterales > Pelagibacteraceae > Pelagibacter. The sequence goes on from CACGOM010000012.1 coordinate 16,026, forward strand.
TCCATCAATTTATCAAAAATATGATTTTGATATTCAATTGGATGATGCAATTCCCATCCTAACTCTCCAACAAAGTTAACTCTCATAGCGTTTACTGGAGCTTGTCCAACATCTACCATTTTTGAACTTAACCATTTAAAATTTTCGTTAGAAAAATCATCTCTTGATACTCTTTGCATCAATTCTCTGGCTTTAGGACCTGAAACAACCAGAACTCCCATGCTATTTGTTAAATTTTCAAATATTACAGATCCATCTTTTGGCATCCATTTGTGTATCCAGTCATGATCTAATCTTTGAAAAGCACCAGCTGAAACTAAATAAAAGCTACTTTCAGACTCCCTCATAATTGTAAATTCTGAGTGAACTCCTCCTTTTGAATTCAAAGCATGACATAGGTTAATTCTTCCGTTATTTTTTGGCAATTTGTTTGCAACAAGTTTATCTAAAAATTCCTCTGCACCTGGGCCTTTAATTCTACATTTTGCGAACGCAGACATGTCCAACAGACCAACATTTTCTTTTACATTTTTGCACTCTTTCTCTATTGCTTTAAACCAATTAGATCTTCTAAAAGACCAATCGTCTTCCTGCTTCATTCCATCTGTCGCAAAAAAATTTGGTCTCTCCCAACCAAATTTTTGACCAAATACTGCTCCAAGATTTTTCATTCTATCGTAACAAGGTGCGGTTCTTAAAGGTCTTGCTGCTCCCCTTTCTTCATCAGGATAGTGAATTATAAATACATTTCTGTAAGCCTCTTCATTTTTTTCTTTTAAATATGATTTAGAACAATAATCACCGTATCTTCTTGGCTCAACACCAAGCATATCAATTGTTGGCTCTCCATCAACAATCCATTCGGCTAGCTGCCAACCTGCACCACCTGCTGCTGTAATTCCAAAACTATGCCCTTCATTGATCCAGAAATTTTTTAATCCCCATGCAGGACCAACTATAGGATTTCCATCAGGAGTATAACATATCGCTCCATTATAAACTTTCTTAACTCCAACCTCTCCAAATGCTGGAACTCTGTGTATAGCCCCTTCTATATGTGGAGCAAGTCTATCTAAATCTTCTTGAAATAATTCATATTCAGAGTCTTTTGTAGGTCCATCAAGATAACAACAAGGCGCACCATCTTCATATGGTCCTAAAATTAATCCACCCGCTTCTTCTCTCATATACCATCTGCTATCACTATCTCTTAAAACTCCCATTTCAGGTAAACCGTCTTTTTTTCTTTTTTGAATTTCTGGATGTGGTTCTGTTACAATATATTGGTGCTCAACTGGGATAACCGGAATATCAAGTCCAACCATTTTTCCTGTTTGTCTAGCAAAATTACCTGAGCAAGAAATTATATGTTCACACTCAATTGATCCCTTGTCTGTTTCAACAACCCAGCCATCTTTTGTTTGTTTCATACTAACAACTGTTGTGTTTCTGTAAATTTCTGCCCCTCTATTTCTTGCGCCTGTTGCTAAAGCTTGTGTTAAATCTGCGGGTTGAATATATCCGTCTTCTGGATGTTGAATTGCTCCAAGTAAGTCTGAAGTGTTACATAGAGGCCAAATCTCTTTTACTTGATCAGGAGTTAAAAATTTAACATCAACACCAATTGTTTGCGCAACACCCGCGTATTGATGATACTCATCCATTCTATCTTTTGTGCTTGCTAATCTAATATTTGAAACAACGCTAAAGCCAACATTTTTTCCAGTTTCTTCCTCTAAAGTCTTATATAAATTAACTGCGTATTTATGTAATTGTCCTACTGAATAGCTCATATTAAATAAAGGCAGTAATCCTGCAGCATGCCATGTTGAACCTGAAGTTAGTTCTTTTCTTTCAATAAGAACTACATCAGACCAACCTTTCTTTGCTAAATGATAAAGTGCACTTACTCCAACTACTCCACCACCTACGACAACAACTTTTGCTTTTGATTTCATAGCCCGATTCCTACTAAATTTTCAATAAATACGAAACAAATTTCTTTATATTGACTGCTACAGTTTAGCCTAGATTGAAGATCCTGTTGATACCGGGTTAGAAACACCAGTTGTAAGCCAACAATTATTTAGTGGGCCATCACCTAAATATTTCTCAACTTGCCACTTAAATTTATAATAATTTTTATCTTTATCTAGTACAGTAACCTCAAAAGTGGCCACTTTATCATCGCTATATACCTCAACTACTTTGTGATCTAAATGGTTTATCAGCATTGAAAATGACTCACCCTTTATCATTGATTTAAAATTTTCTAAGGGCCCTGTGTATTTTTGATTTTCAGGATGAGCAAATTCCCATGTTTGCTCTATCCCTATGTCTATTTTAGGTTTATCATTTTCCATTAATCCACGTAATTGAATTTTGACTACTTGATATGGTTCAATTCCATTGTTAGGTTTAATTATATCAGCGTATAGAATAGTGGTTTTAAGAAAGAAAACTAAAATAAATAATTTAATTAAAATCCTCATAATTTTTCTGCAGTTACTTTTACATCATCTAGATATTTTTTTCTTTTTTCATCTGATACAAAAGGAACGGAAAAATATCGTCTGTAAATAACTTCGTTTATTCCACATATATTAAAAACACCCCTTCTTAATCTTTTTGTTGGCATATTTAAAAAAAAAGTTCTAATTGCAAACTGTGGTGATCCATAAGTACAAAATACAATTGCTTTTTTGCCTTTTAAATTACCAATAGGATATCCATAATTTCCGAAGAGTTTTTTAAAAGTAAAAGCCCAAGGAGGTGTTAAAATTTTGTCTATCCATCCTTCAACAATTGCTGGCATTCTAAAGTTCCATATTGGAGCTATTAAAACAATTGCGTCCGCTTCTTCTATTCTTTTTCTATGATCAAGAACAGTTTCATCTGGTTTTTCTCCTGCAAAAATAGGATTAAAATTTTCTTTATATAAATCTACACAATCAACTGTATGCCCAAGTTTTTTTGCAGTTTCTATAAAAGTATCTTTTATTGCTGCGTTAAATGACTTATCATTATAATGACCATAAACTAAAAATGCTTTGCTCATGAACTCAAAATACATATATCATTAGATAGATCAACAAATTAAAAAATGAAAATTGGATTTATAGGACTCGGAAACGTTGGTGGAAAACTTGCAGGTAGCTTGTTTAGAAATAAATTTGACTTGACTGTGTATGATTTAGACAAAAGTGTCGCTGATGAATTTAAATCAAAAGGTGTAAAGGTTGCAAATTCTGTTGGTGACCTTGTTAAAAATGTTGATGTCATTATTACATGTTTGCCCTCTCCTAAAATATGTTCAGAGGTGATGCTCAATAAAGATGGGATTTTAAATAATATTTCCAAAGATAATATTTGGATCGAAATGAGCACAACTGATCAAAAAGAAGTCAACAGACTAGGAAAACTAATTAAAGAAAAAAATGCAATTCCTTTAGAGGCTCCAGTAAGTGGGGGCTGCCATAGAGCAGCTACTGGAAATATAGCAATATTTGTTGGCGGTGAGAGAAAAACATTTGATAAAGTTCTTCCATTATTAACTTGCATGGGAAGAAAAATACTTCATGTAGGAGAATTAGGTTCGGCTTCAATATTAAAAGTGATTACTAATTATTTAGCATCTGTACATTTAGCCGCTTTAGGTGAAGCTTGGACTGTTGCTAAAAAGCATAATTTAGATTTAAAAAAAGCTTTTGAGGGAATTAAGATTTCATCAGGTAATTCATTTGTTCACGAAACTGAAAGCCAAGTAATATTAAATGGTTCTTATAATATTAACTTTACTATGGACCTTGTTGAAAAAGATATGTCCCTTTTTAATAAACTTTCAAAAGATCAAGATATTGAATTGGAGATTGCTCCTTTTGTCTTGAATATTTTTAAGGACGCTAAAGAAAAATTTGGGTCTAGAGCTTGGTCATCAATGGTTGTTAAAAGATTAGAAGATAAATATAGTATAAGCTTTAGAGAAAAAGGATTCCCAGATGAGTTAGTTGATAATGAACCTGAGGAAAAAGGACAGGAGGTTTAAATGTTAGATAAAAGAAAATTTTATATTAATAGTAAATGGGTATCTCCTTCAAAACCAAATGACTTAGAAGTAATTAATCCCTCTAATGAAGATCCCTATGCTGTAATTTCACTTGGATCAAAAGAGGATATTGATAAAGCGGTCAAAGCCGCAAAAACTGCTTTTGAGAGTTGGAAAAAAACATCAAAAGAAGAAAGGCTTAAACTATTAGAAAAGCTATTAGAAATTTATAAAAAAAGATTTAATGAAATGGCAAAAGCTATTTCGGATGAAATGGGTGCACCAATGGATTGGGCTACAGAGGTGCAAACAGGATCAGGCCAAGCTCATTTAGAAGATTTCATTTTAAGATTAAAAGAATTTAATTTCGATGAACATTTTGACTCTAAATCAAATAATCATATTTGTTATGAACCAATAGGTGTTTGTGGATTAATCACGCCATGGAACTGGCCTATTAATCAAATTGCATTAAAGGTTGTTCCTGCACTTGCAACTGGATGTACAATGATTTTAAAACCTTCAGAAATTGCTCCTATATCAGGAATGCTATTTGCTGAAATGATCGATGAAGCTGGATTTCCTGCGGGTGTTTTTAATTTAATTAACGGAGATGGTGCTGGAGTTGGCACTCATATTTCAGGTCATCCTAATATTGATATGGTTTCATTTACAGGATCAACTAGAGCAGGAAAATTAATTTCTAAAAATGCCGCTGAAACCATTAAAAGAGTTTGCTTAGAGCTTGGAGGAAAAGGTGGAAATATAGTTTTTGCAGACTCTTATCCAAACGCTGTAAGAGATGGAATTAGAAATGTGATGAGCAATTCTGGTCAGTCATGTGATGCACCAACTAGAATGCTTGTTGAGAAATCAATTTATCAAAGAGCTGTAGATGAAGCAGTGGATGAAGCAAATAAAATTCAAGTAGATGTAGGTTCAAAAAAAGGTGATCACATAGGTCCGGTTATTTCAAAAACTCAATACGATAAAATAATTAATTTAATTGAAAGCGGTATATCAGAAGGAGCAACTTTAGCAGCAGGAGGACCTGATAGACCAAATGGGTTAAATAATGGATATTTCATTAAACCAACAATCTTTACAGATGTTACAAATGATATGAGAATTGCAAAAGAAGAAATCTTTGGACCTGTCTTATCAATTATTCCTTTCGAAAAAGAGGAGGAAGCAATTAAAATTGTAAATGATACTTCATACGGTTTAGGAAACTATTTACAAACAGAAGACAAAGAAAAAGCTCATAGGGTTGCAAAAGAACTTAGATCAGGCTGTGTTTATATTAACGGAAAAGGAGCTGATCCAGGAACGCCATTTGGTGGATATAGACAATCAGGCAATGGACGTGAGGGTGGAGTTTGGGGACTAGAAGAATATTTAGAGGTAAAAACAGTAACCGGCTGGAAATAGCCTTTTAAAATCATAATGCATTTAATACACAGAGGCATTGTAAATAAAAATTATAAAGAAAACTTATTAAATTCTTTCAAGGCATCATTTAAAAAGGGTTATGGAATTGAAACTGATATTCATGCCACAAAAGACGGTCATTTTGTATGCTTTCATGACTTTACTTTAAAAAGAATTCATAAAATCAACAAAAGTATAAAAAACTTAAGTTATACCGAAATACTCAACTTAACTAAAAAAAATCCAATACCATTGCTAAAAGATTTATTGAAACTTTCAAAAAATAAATTTGATTTATTTATAGAAATTAAACCACTTTTCTCAAATAAATTATTAAGAAAATTATTATATGAGACTAAAAAATATAAGAAATGTGTATTTATTTCTTTTAAAGAAAAAAATATTTATAGAATTATAAAAATAAAAAGAAAAACAAAAGTTGGACTTTCATATTCTCCATCAACTAGTATTAAAATAATAACAAAAAAATCTAAAAATAAAGATGTCAATTGTTTAATTTTAGATAAGTATTTTCTAAAAAGTAAAGAAATACACAAAATTAAAAAAGATAAATATTATTATACAATTAAAAATAAAAAGGATTTTAAGAAATATTCGAACAGTAATCTTATTTTTGAAAATTTATAAATTTTTTAAATAATTAAGTCTTCCGATAATTTCATCTCTATCCATATAGTAACCTTGTAGGTGTCTGTTACCTGAATTTGGATCAAACTCTGTTCTGCCGTGAAGTAATCTTCTATTATTAAAACAAAAAATATCTCCTGGCTCTAATCTAAAGTTAATTTGAAATTTACTATCATGTAATAAATTTCCAAATCTATGATGAGCTTTGTAAACTTTTTCCATTATATCAGGATGACAATCGAGTGTGTCTAACGTTGCAATACTGTATCTGATATCATTATAATCTCCATCCTTTGTTAAGGATATCGCTGTACCATAAACGCTTCTTATCGCCTCTTGGGTATAATCTTTGTCTCTAAATTTAAGAGGTACATTCACAAGTATATCAAAAATTTCTTTTTCATTTTTTCTCAAATAATCTGCTACTGCAAATGCATCTACAGCTGAAGAGTCTCCTCCTTTAGCAGAATTAACTAAACAATGTAAAAACTGATATCCTGGAGGATTTTCAAACCAAGGTAAATCCATATGATTTCTTAAAGCGTGCGCTGTATATGCTGAATTATTTGGTTTTGGAATATTTATTACTTCAAAGGGTGTTTTAAAAAAAGTTTCTCTAGTATGGCTTATTTTATTTAGAACAGGCAAGGCGGACTTTTCCTCTGTTGGAGCGTTTTTAATTATTGCTATTCCCTTATGATGCAAAAGTTCTAACCATTTGATTAAACCATCATTAGTTTCCATTATTTCATTACAGTTAATAGTTATGCTATCTAAATTGTTTTCTAACGAAGAGTCCCATAACTGATATGGAGAAATATATTTCTTACTATTCTTTATGGTGTAACAATTCTTTCTTAACCAATCAGGATCATAATAACTTGTATGATTACCTTCACTCCACTCTATTTCTAATTTACCATCTTTGTTTATATTTAGATTTTTTGCACTTAATTTTTCAGAGACATTTAAAATGCTAAACATTCTATGTCTAGAGTCTGGATCATGAGCTGTGGGGCAATTATCTCTTAACCACATATAATTAAATTGACTTTTAACCCCATCGTTCCATTCAACTTCTAAAGAAGTTCCATTCTTAGTAACATTTTTTATAAAAAAATTTTCTCTCATGTTCTTGGTCTTATTCTTATTTAAACTTATCAAATTTTCAATTCAATTAATAGTTGTATATAAAACGTTAGCTTGAACTTTTTCAGAAATCAATGTCTAATGCCCAAAGTTATATAACTTTTATATGGAGGGAACATATGAGAAATCTAAAGAATATAATCCTAACAACTGTTTTGGCATCTTTGCTAGCGGTGTTTACTACATCTGCAAATGCAAAATGCAAAGCTAGGTTAGGAGATTTTGATTGGTCTAGTGCTAACATTCATACAGCTATCACTACTTTCATTCTTGAAAAAGGATATGGTTGTGAAGTTTCTGTTACAAAAGGAAGTACTACTCCAATAATGGCCGCTCATTATGACGGTCAATTAGATGTTATTACTGAAGTTTGGTATGACAATATTATTGGTAATTATAAGCCTCACGAAGAAGCAGGCACAATTATCCATATGGGTACAAATACACCAGACTCTCAGCAAGCATTCTACGTAGATAAAGCTACTGCTGATAAATACAATTTAAAGTCTGTTGAAGATATGAAAGATCCAAAAATAGCTGCGCTATTTAAAGATCCGGAAGATCCTTCAAAAGGAAGAATGACTAGCTGTATATCTGGTTGGACTTGCTACACAGTAAACTTGGTAAAACAAAAAGAGTATGGTCTTGATAAATACTATACTAACTTTGACCCAGGTTCTGGTGGTGCATTAGATGCTGCGATAGCAGGAGCATTCGCGAAGAAAAAACCAATCTTTACATACTACTGGGCGCCAACTGGTTTAATGGGTAAAGTTGATCTAGTAAGATTAACAGAACCAAAATTTGACCAAAAATGTTGGGATGATATGTCTGTAGTTGTTGAAGACATCAAAGCTAATGGTCCAGACGCTTACAAACCTTCTTGTGCATGTGAATATAGAGATATGGCTTTAACTAAGTCTGTTCTTGCTACATGGGCAAAATCTCATCCAAAAGAAAATGAGTTCATTGGAAAATATACAGTGCCAACAGCTACTGTGAACAAAATGTTGGCATATTATGAAGATGAGTCAGGTGGTGATATGGAAGCTACTGCAATAGAGTTCTTAAAAACAGAAACTATGTGGAAAGACTGGGTACCAGCTGATGTTGCTAAGAAAGTTTCAGCAGCATTATAATCACTAAATAAAATATAATGAGAGAGCCCTTCGGGGCTCTTTCTTTAATTGAAACTGACATATGGAAGCACTAAAGAAAAATAAAAAAATAATTTTTAACGTTGGATTGTTGTTTGTTTTCGTATGGTTATTAATAACTAGTTACAATCAATCAAAAAGAAAACCTGAAAATATTGGAGAACTACTAAATGACTTTTCTTGGTTGGGAGGTAAGTGGCCTAAGTGGTTAGATTTACCATTAATGAATTGGATCAACGTTGGTTTTAAAGCTCTAAATGAAAAATATGGTTATATATTTGAAGCTATAAACAATGTTCTTTTATATATGTTGATGCTTGTAAAGAATTTTTTAATTCAAGCACCGTGGCCATTAGTAATACTTGGTGTAGTTGTTTTAACTTATTTTGCAAGTGGAAGAAAAATTGGAACAACTGTATTTGTTGGTTTCTGTACATTTTTTATAGGTTTTCTTCACCCAATATTTTGGCAAAAAGCGATTGAAACAACTGCAATAATGTTAATTGGAATATTTCTTTGTGTTATTGCTGGAATTCCATTGGGAATAGCAATGGCAAGAAGCGCAAGAACAAGAAATGTAATTTTACCCGTGTTAGATTTAATGCAAACAATTCCAAGTTTTTGCTATTTAATCCCAGGTATAATGTTGTTTGGACTAGGAGCTGTGCCAGCCATTATCGCAACTTTTATTTATGCTGTTCCACCCCTTGTTAGACTTACAGATTTAGGAATAAGATTAGTTGATAAAGAAGTCATAGAGGCGGCTGATGCATTCGGGGCAAGTAAGAAACAAAAATTATTAGGTGTTCAATTGCCTTTAGCTTTACCAAATATTATGCAAGGAATTAACCAATGCACTATGATGGCATTAGCAATGGTAGTAATTGCATCCATGATAGGAACTAGAGGTTTGGGTGATGAAGTATTATTAGGATTACAACAATTAAATGTAGGTAGAGCTGCAGAAGCAGGTATAGCAATTGTATTATTAGCTATTGTTTTAGATCGAATAACTCAATCATATGGAGAAACTTTACAAGAGAGGACTACACCTGCTAAAAAGGAGAAAAAATAATGTCTAAGATTGAAATAAATAACGTTTACAAAATATTTGGAAATAATCCTAATTCAGTTTTGCCAATGGTAAAGGATGGAGCAACAAAAGAGCAAATTTTAGAACAAACCGGTCATACTGTAGGTTTGGATAATGTTTCTCTTAAAATTCAAGAAGGAGAAACATTTGTATGTATGGGTCTATCAGGTTCAGGAAAATCAACATTGATCAGACATTTAAATAGATTGATTGATCCTACTGATGGAGAAATTTTAATAGAAGGTACAAACGTAATGAGCTTGAACACTGAAAGTCTTATAGATTTTAGAAGACATAAAATGAGTATGGTATTTCAAAGATTTGGTTTGTTCCCACACAAGACTGTTTTGCAAAATGTTGGCTATGGTCTTGAGATGCAAGGTATTGATGAAAACAAAAGAAATAGTATTGCAATGGATAAAATACAAGCTGTTGGATTAAATGGATTTGAAAATCAATTTCCCGCTCAACTATCTGGTGGTATGCAACAAAGAGTTGGTCTTGCTAGGGCATTAGCTACAGATACTGATATTATGTTAATGGATGAAGCATTTTCAGCATTAGACCCTTTGATAAGAAGTGACATGCAAAAGCAGCTTTTAGATTTACAAGCTGAATTAAAAAAAACTATAGTATTTATTACTCACGATTTGGATGAGTCATTAAGACTTGGAGATCATATAGGAATTTTAAATGCTGGTAAATTAGTTCAAGTAGGAACTCCAGTTGAGATCATAATGAATCCTGCAGATGACTACGTAGAAGCATTTGTTAAAGATGTAAATAGAGCAAAAGTAATTAAAGCAAAAATTATTATGATACCTGCGGCCCAAGCTAATGGTATAGACAAAACAAACTTAGTTAAAGTTAATGAAGATCAATTTATCGAGGAGTTTTTACCTCAAGTAGTTTGTAATAATGCAAATTGTGAAGTAGTTGACAGAGAAGGTAATACTAAAGGATACATAACTAATAAGGAATTGCAAAAATCATTATCAAAGTCATAATTCAATGGCTATTCAATCATTGAAAAATAAAAAAATAGTTATTTCTGCTGGTGCATCTGGTATTGGACTAGCAACAACTAAAATCTGCTTAGAAAGAGGGGCTACAGTTTTCGTTTCAGATATTAATGAAAAATTTACAAATAAATTAAGAAAAAGTTCAAAAAATAAAAAACTTTTTATTTATAATTGTGATGCCTCAAATGAGAATGATGTAAATGACTTATTTGATAAAATTAAGAAAAAAACATCTAAAATTGATGCTTTAATAAATAACGTTGGAATAGCAGGCCCAACTGGAACCATAGAAAAACTAAGCTCTTTCGATTGGGAAAATACTTTAAAAGTAAATGTTATCAGCCATTTTTATTTTACTAAAAATGCAATTCCACTTCTTAAAAAAAATAAAGGTGGAGCTATAATTAATCTTTCATCTGGTGCTGGTATAATGGGATTCCCATTAAGATCTCCATACGCTGCAAGTAAATGGGCAATTATTGGAATTACTAAAACTTTAGCCATGGAACTTGGAAAGTTCAAAATTAGAGTTAATGCAATTTGCCCAGGTACAATTAAAGGTGATCGAATGGTTAGAGTAATTAGAGATAAAGCAAAATTTTTAAAAACTTCAAAAAAATCAGTTGAAAAAGAATTTATTTCCATGGCATCCATGAACAGTTGGATTTATGAGGACGACATTGGAAAAATGTGTAGCTTTTTAATCTCTAAGGACTCTGAAAGAATTTCAGGACAAGTTATTGGTGTTGACGGTAATGCTATAAGGTTAGACTAATAATGTTTGGTAAGTTTTAATTTTTCTCTAGTTTCACTTGGTGTCATTATAGAAATTCCAAGATCGCTTACAATTCTAATTGCTTTCTCTACTAGTTGTGCATTCGTTGCTAATTTTCCTTTTTCTAAATATAAATTATCCTCAAGTCCTACTCTTGGATTTCCTCCCATAATTGCTGTTTGTGCAACAAATGGCATTTCATTTCTAGAAATTGCAAATCCAGACCATACAGCATTTTCTGGCATTATGTCTTTCATTGCTTGCATTGCTAAAGGTGTTGCAGGAGCACCCCAAGGGATACCTAAACACATTTGAAACATTGGTGGATCATCTAGTAAACCTTCTTTATATAATTGTGCCCCGAACCACATATTACCTAAATCGAAAGCTTCTATTTCAGGTTTAACTTTAATTTCTTTTAATCTTTTTGCAGCTTTTCTTAAATCATTTGGAGTGTTAACTGTAATAACAGAGCTATCGCCAAAGTTCAGAGTTCCACAATCAAGAGTGCAAATCTCGGGTAAAAATTGTTCTGCATTAGCAATTCTCTCCATAACATTTGCCATATCTGTCATTGGTCCAAATTCTAATGGATTTTCCCCCTGTCCAATATCTAAATCACCACCCATGCCTGTAGTTAAATTTAAAACTACATCAGTTCCACTAGAACGAATTTTATCTACTACTTCTTTATACAATTCTAGACGTCTACTAGGAGTTCCATCATCTTCTCTAACGTGAATATGTGCAATTGCGGCACCTGCTTTTGCAGCTTCTATAGCAGCAGTTGCGATTTGATCAGGAGTTTTTGGTAAATCTGGATGTTTAGATGCTGTATCTCCAGATCCAGTAACAGCACATGAGATAAATACTTTATTGTTCATTTTAATTATTAGATTTATACTATTAAATTAAGTCTTGGGAAATAAAAATATGTCAGTGCATGTTACAAATGTAAAAATTAAATCTGAGTGGACAGATTATAATAAACATCTCAATATGGCCTATTATGTTTTAGTATTTGATCAGGCTTGGGAAATTTTACTTGAAAAATTTGGTATGGGTGAAACTTCAGCAAAAACTACTGGAATGAGCACTATGGTTGTTGAAACAAATACAACTTATGACAATGAAGTTGGTGAAGGTAAAGAAGTTGAGATAGTTTTAACTTATTTTGATCACGATAAGAAAAGATTACAATACAAATTAGAAATGATAGATAAAGATACAAATAAACTTTCTTCAACAATTGAAATGCTATCATTACATGTTGATTTAAATAAAAGGAAAGTAGCTGAGTTTGATGAAGAAAGAACCAGCCTTATGGATGCATTTATTAGTGAAAATAAAGAAAAATTTAAAAGTGATAATTTAAAATTTACAGGTAAACTAAAAAAATAATATGCAAGTAAATTTGTTATCTGGAGCATTGGGAGCTGAGGTAAAAGGGGTTGATCTTAAAGATTCTTCTGACAAAAACTGGAAGGTAGTTAACAATCTGATGCTTGAACACAAAGCACTTTTCTTTAGAGATCAAGATATTACTTGTGAAGAACAGATTAATTTAGCAAAAAAGTTTGGGCCACTTGAAAGACACGTTTATGTTAAAGGCTTAAAAGACCATCCAGAAATTTTAAGAATTGTAAAAGGAGCTGAAGAGAAACATCAATGGGGTGAAACTTGGCATACTGATGTTAGCTATAATCCAAAACCAACTAAAGTTATTATTTTAAGATCTAGAAAAATTCCTCCTGTTGGTGGAGATACTATGTTTTCAAATATGGAGATTGCATATGAAACTCTTGATAATGAAATTAAAAAGAAAATCGAAGGAAAGAAAGCAATTCATAGCTCTTTAGGTGCTGCAGCTTTTGTAGATAAATATACAGAGATGGAAGGTAATGGAAATTTAGATGAATACTCAAACGAGCATCCGATGGTAAGAATTCACCCTGAAACAAAGAAAAAAATTCTTTATGTGAATTCAATGTATACAAAAAAAATAATAGGTATGGATAAAAAAGAGAGCGATGAAATATTAAAAATTATTTTTGAGCATCAAGAAAGATTAGATTTTACATGTAGATTTAAATGGACAGAAAATGCTGTTGCTATTTGGGATAACAGAAGCACTCAACATCAGGGCTTAACAGATTTTTTTCCTGGTAGAGGCCTTGGTCACGAAAGAGTAATGGATCGAATTGCAATTGAAGGAGATCATCCAAAGTAAATGGATATCATTGAGAAAATCATAAGTAACTTTAAAAATAATAAATCACTTTATATCGGAGAAAATGTAACAATTGCTGAACATATGATTCAGTCAGCAATGATGGCTGAAAAATCAAAAAGCAAAGACAATTTGGTTTGTTCATGTTTATTGCACGATTATGGTCATTTCATATTAGATGATCCTGATGAATTGGTTAGAAACAATCAAGATGGCAAACACGAAGATATTGGTTATGAGTATTTAAAAAGATTTTTTAAGAAAGAGGTAGTTGAACCTATTAAACATCACGTTATAGCTAAAAGATATCTTGCTAGAGATAAAAAATATTACAATCGATTATCTGAAGCATCTGTAGTAAGTCTTAAACTCCAAGGAGGCCTATTAAACAGCAAGGATGCAAAGGTATTTGAAAAAGAAGAATTCTTCAAAGATGCAATAAAACTTAGAAAGTTTGATGAAGCTGCAAAAAAAATAGGCGTCAAAATAAAAGATATCATTCAGTATAAAGATTTATTAAAAGCATCTCTAAAATGAATTATGATTATTTAATAATTGGTGCAGGATCAGCAGGATGCGTACTTGCAAATAGACTAACAGAAAATGGTCAAAATAATGTAGCTATATTTGAAGCTGGAAAGCCTAGTGATATTTGGAAAGTTAAAATGCCCCTTGCAATTTTGTACACAATGCATGATCCAAAGTATAATTACAAATATTACTCAGAACCAGAGCCTCATTTACATAATAGAAGATTATTTTGTCCAAGAGGTAAAATGATTGGAGGATGTTCTGCTCACAATGGAATGGTATTTGTAAGAGGAAATCCAAACGATTATAAGAGATGGGCATCTTTTGGATTAGAAAATTGGTCTTATGAAAAAGTACTTCCTTATTTTAAAAAAATTGAAACATGGTCTGAAGGAGAAAATGAGTACAGAGGTGGAAGTGGTATATTGCCAGTAAACCAATCTAAAAATAAAAATCCCTTATTTAAAGCATTTGTCGAGTCAGCTGGTGAAGCTGGCTATAAAATAAATGATGATATGAATGGTAAAGAACAAGAAGGTTTTGGAATGTACGATGTCACTATTCATAAAGGTGAAAGAGCAAGTGTTTCTAAATATTATTTAAATCCTGCAAAAAAAAGAAAAAACCTCAAAGTATTTACAGAGTCTTTTGTAGAAAAAATTATTTTTGAAGGAAAGAAAGCTATTGGTATTGAGGTCAAAATTAAAAATAAAATTGAAAAAATATATGCAAATAAAGAAGTAATTTTAAGTGGTGGTGCTATAAACTCTCCTCAATTGCTTATGCTGTCTGGTATTGGTCCAAGTCAACACCTAAAAGACAAAGGAATTAATGTGGTTCACAATTTAGAGGGAGTTGGAAAAAATCTACAAGATCACTTAGAAACCTACGTTCAACAAGAGTGTAAAACAAAAGATACTTTATATTCTTATGTTAATAAAATTAATATGATTAGAATAGGTATTCAATGGTTTCTAAATAGAAGTGGTCCTTGCTCTACCTCTTTTTTAGAAGCAGGTGGCTTTTGTAAATCATCTTCTGAAAGAGAATACCCAAATATTCAATTTCATTTTTTTCCTGCTTTTGTAATTGACCACGGATTAGTTGATCCAGATAGACATGGTTATCAATTACATGCGAGTCCAAACCATCCAAAAAGTAGAGGTCATATAACTTTAAATAGCTCTAATCCTTATGATTATCCAAAAATTCAATTTAATTATCTTGAACATGAAGATGATTTAAAACAAACAATTGAAAGTATTCATGTAGCAAGAAAAATTTTGGGACAAAACTCTTTAAAACCATTTGCAGGAAAAGAGATTGGACCAGGAGAACATGCTCAAACTAAAGAAGTATTTGAAGAATACATTCGTTCTAAAGCTGAGACTGCTTATCACCCATCTTGTACTTTAAAAATGGGGGTAGATAATATGGCTGTAGTTGACCAAAAACTAAAAGTTCATGGTATAGAAAATTTAAGAGTAGTTGATGCTTCTGTTATGCCTGAAATTACAAGCGGAAATTTAAATGCTCCAACGCTCATGATTGCTGAAAGAGCATCAGAATTTATTTTAAACTAAAATTATTTGTTACGATAAACTGAAATTAAACAGATGATTTCAAACATTATAGCCGATGCCACCATTGCAGTAATTTGATTTGGATTATCTTTTGTGGGCATTAAACATGCAACATCACCACCAATAACATTTTTACCTTTTAGACATTGAATAAGTTTTCTTGCTTCATCCATATTGAAACCTCTATAAGCTGACTCAATGTTTGCAACACCTGGTGCAACAGATGGATCTAAACAGTCTAAATCAAAAGTTACATAAATAGGATTATCTCCTAGTCTATCTAAAATCATTTTTGCACATTTGTCATGACCCCACTCTCTATACTCATCCATAGTAATTACTTGATAGCCATTATCATAACTTGCTTGTAACCAATCTAAAGTTCTTGGGTTTCCTCTAATTCCAATTTGTGTACTTGTATGTGGATCAACGTTTCCTTGTTTTACCAAATATGATGCCCAATGCGCGGCAGATTTTTTTGCACCAAGAAAGTGATCTAATTTTTCAAAACAATCTGTGTGTGCATCAAAATGAAGAAAAGTTATTTTTTTTCCTTTTGTAAGTTTTGAATTTTTTTTAGCTAAGCTTTGAACAATTCCTCCTGTTATAGAATGATCTCCACCAATAGATACCACTGGTTTTTCTGCTTGTTCTATTTGATCATAAAAAGCTGAGATCCTTTCAATACACTTTTCATTATTGTTTGCCTCTGGAAAAGGAACATCTCCTAAATCATGAATTTTATTTTCTTTCCAAGGATCAATTTTATAATCAAAATGAGATCTTTTTAACATTGCTGAAATATTTCTGACTGCTCTTGGTCCTAGATGTTGATCTCTCTCTGTTGTTCCATTTCCTGTACTATGAGGAACACCTACTAAAGCTATATCACAGTTTTTTGGATCAGGATCATTTTTGCATCTAAATAAAGTTGGTATACCCCACCAATAGAGGGTCTCCATCATTATCTTATCTTCTTCAGAAAACATAAACCGAATATGACATAAATTTTATAAATTTAAAAGTTTATTAGCCTAAGAACTGGCTATTTTTTTCTTTGGATCAAAAAATGGTTTCTCAACTACTCTGCAATTTACTTTTTTTTTATTAATAATTGTTGTTAATTTGGTATCAAGGTTTGAATGTCGAATATCAATCATTGCTAAAGCGATGTTTCTTTTTAATCTTGGTGAGTAAACTGCAGAAGTTACTTTTCCAATCTTAAGATCATTATTTAAGATGGGCCAAAAAATTGTATTTGGTCCTGATAATGGTTCGCATTCAATTTCTAAACCAACCTGTATTCTTTTAATTCCCTCTTTTTTAATTTTTTTAAGAGCTTCTTTGCCAATAAAATTAACATCACTCTCTAAATTAACTAATCTATCGAGTCCTAATTCAAACGGATTAGTATTTATATCCGCATCTGCATGATAAGATAACATTCCTCCCTCTATTCTTCTAATTGATGAAGTATGTCCAGGTTGAAGACCATGTTCCTTACCAGCTTCCATAATTGTTTCATATAATTCATTGCCTTTAGATCCATCTCTTAAATAAATTTCATAACCTAGTTCACTTGACCATCCCGTTCTAGATAAAATTAATGGAATATCATTTAGTTTATATTCCTTTAACCAGTAGTATTTTAAATTCTTAATATTTTCTCCAAATAATTTTTCCATTATTTTTCCAGAAGTAGGACCTTGTAATTGTAAAGGCGATACATCAGGTTCTGAAATTTTTACATTTAATCCTGAGTTTACCGCAACTCCTTGTGCCCATAATAAAATATCACTATCAGCCAATGATAACCAAAAATGATTTTCGGCTAATCTTAAAAGAACAGGATCATTCAATATGCCTCCATCATTATTTACAATCAATACATACTTACATTGACCGATCGATAATTTTGAAAGATCTCTTGGAGTTAAAAGTTGAATAAATTTAAAAGCATCTGGTCCTGTAATCTCTACTTGTCTCTCTACCGCAACATCACAAAGAATAGATTTTTCGATTAAATTCCAAAAGTTTTGTTCTGGACTACCAAAGTCTCGGGGTATGTACATATGATTATATACTGAGAATCCGGTAGCACCCCACTTTACGGTTGATTCAAAATAAGGAGATTTTCTAATTTGAGTACCAAATCCAAAATTTTTATTAGACATGAAAATCTTTAACACGCACGAAAATAATTACAAAGTTAATTTTTTTTGATATACAGCCATAATGAGTACTCCAAATAATAATCCTAAAGGAATTTTACTTATCCTTTCAGGCATGGCTCTATTCTCAATTCAAGACTCATTAATTAAATATATTTTTGAAGAATCTGCTCTTTATGAATTATACTTTGGTAGAACATTAACCGCTTTAATTTTATTATTTATATTTTTAAAAATTACATCTCAAAAATTAGTATTTAAAACACATTATCCTCTTTTAACTTGCTGTAGAGTGATATGTTTCTTTTTTGGTTTTAGTTTCTTTTATATTTCACTAACATACATGTCTCTTGCAATGGCAAATGCATTATTTTTCTCAAGTCCATTTTTTATTTCAATTTTAGCTATAATATTTTTAGGAGAAAAAGTTGGTATAAGAAGATGGCTTGCAATCTTAGTTGGATTTATAGGAGTTTATATTGTTTTAAATCCAGATTTTGAGAACTTTAATTATATGAAGCTGGCACCTGTTGCATGCGCTCTATGTTATGCAATATCTATGACAATAACAAAAATTACCTCCGATAAAGACAACGTTTATACACAAATGTTTCATTTATATATAGGCGCAATAGGAATAAGTATTTTATTTTTTATTTTTACCGGTAAAGGACAATTTAATACTTTTTCAGATCCGACCTTTCAATTTATTACTAGAGAATGGTTTACAAATCCAACTTATGCATGGCCATACATTGTGGCTATGGGATTTGTCGCTGCTGTTTCTTTTTATTGTGTATTTTCAGCTTACTCAGTAGCATCTCCCTCAGTGGTTTCTTTATTTGAATACTCTCTAATTATTTGGGCAATTATAATTGGCTATGTTTTATTTAACGATATACCAACGATAAGAACTTTTGTAGGTGTTACTTTAATTATTGGTGCTGGTGTGTATATTTATTTAAGAGAGAAAGTAAAAGATCAAATGATTGTTACTGATACTCCTAACAGATGATGAAAAAGAAATATATTCCTACTATCAATATTTCAAAACTTAATCTTGAGTGCATAAGTTCAAAAAATAATGATATATTTAAACAAATCCAAAAGGCTTGTATTGAAGTGGGATTTTTCCAAATTGTTGGACATGGGATTGAAAAAAATTTAATTAAGAAGATTGCTAAAACTGCACATAAATTTTTTAATTCCAACGTAAAAAATAAATACAAATTAGCTCCAAAAAAATGGAATAAATTTAATAAGAACGTTTACCGGGGTTACTTTCCTAGTGACGTAAATGGTAAAGAAGGTTTGGATATTGGCGATCCATTGATTTCAAATGTATTTATCAAAAAAAATAAAAGAAAAAAAATAGAAAAATTAAACCTTTCAAAATCATTAAGTAAAAATTCTATTGAAATAATAAATAAATATTATGGAGAAATATTTAATTTAAGTGAATTGCTTTTTAAAATAATTATTTCTATTTCTAGAAAAAATCACAAATTATCAAAAGCTGCATTTCAAAGAGTAAAAACTTTAAGTACCTTAAGATTTAATTATTATCCAAAACAAAAAAATCCTGTTGAAATATCTAAACAAGACGGGGTCGCTCTAGGATGTGAAACACATGTAGATAGTGGTATTTTTACTGTTCTATATCAAGACCGCAAAGGAGGTTTACAAGTTCAAAATCGAAGAAACAAAAAATGGTATGATGTGCCTTTTAATAAAAACGCATTAGTCGTTAATACTGGTCTAGCTTTAGAGTATCTTACTAATGGCAAATATAAAGCCACTAATCACAGAGTCTTATGGAATAAATCTGAGAGATTATCTATACCGTTTTTTTTCGAACCATCATTTGATTTTAAAATGAATAAAACCTTCTTTGGAAATAAATCATATAAGAAGTCCGTTGGGATTAAATATGATAAATTTTTAATGAATTCTCTTAAAAAGTTTATTGAATATAATAGATAGTTCTAATTATTATTTTGTAAGGTGGGGAAAATTTATTTTTTTCTTTTGCATTATTCTCTGATATTCAGTTTTAATACATGAGTTTTCTATATAGTTTGCATTAATTGATTTAGCATTTTCTTCAGCCTTTTCACTAGTTATTCCCAGTTGTAACCAAATTGTTTTTGGATTTAGATCCTTGGCCTCTTCAACAATTTTTTCTGCTTCAGCAGATGGTCTAAAGATATCTACAATATCAATTTTTTTATCAATTTCTTTTATAGATTTATAAGTCATCTGGCCTAATATTTCTTGTCCGGCCGCGCCTGGATTTACAGGTATTACCTCGAAACCAAATTCAAGCAAATACTTCATTACAATATGAGAGGTTTTATCTTTTTTTGCACTAGCTCCCACCAACGCTATTACTTTTGCATCAGAAAATATTTCTTTTAACTTTTTATCGTCTATTTGTGTTTCCATTTAGGTTTTCTTTTTTGTAAGAAAGCTGAAATTCCTTCATGAGCATCCATGGCCATCATATTTAGTGTCATCATCTTACTTGTGTAGGCATAGGCTTTTCTTAAAGGCATTTCTAATTGTTTATAAAAAGCTTGTTTTCCAATTTTAATTGTTAAATTAGATTTTGATGCAATTTTTCTTGCAACATTAAGAACTTCTTTATCTAATATTGATTTTGAATAGTAATCATTGATTAAACCAATCTCTTTAGCAAAAGAAGCTTTTATTGGTTCACCTGTTAAAAGCATTTTCATCATTCTTTTTCTGTGAATTTTTCTACTTACAGCAACCATGGGGGTACTACAAAATAAACCAATATTTACACCTGGTGTTGCAAACATTGAGTCATTTGTGCTATATGCTAAATCACAACTCGCTACTAACTGGCATCCTGCTGCATAAGCTGCTCCATGAACTTTTGCTATAACTGGTTTTCTGC
>CACGOM010000013.1 GCA_902574705.1 uncultured Pelagibacteraceae bacterium
GGAAGTAAATGTTTAAAGTAGTAAAGAAAGAAATTGAAGTAGCAGGAAAAAAAATAAGTATAGAAACAGGAAAAATAGCAAGACAAGCAGATGGGGCAATAATTGCACAATGTGGAGAAACAGTTGTGCTTGCAACCGCAGTAGGAGCAAAAAAAGTAAATCCAGAAATAGATTACTTTCCTCTCTCAGTAAACTATCAGGAAAAGTATTATGCAGCTGGAAAAATTCCAGGTGGGTATTTTAAGAGAGAAGCAAGACCCACTGAAAGTGAGACACTAATTTCGAGATTAATTGATAGGCCTATCAGACCTTTGTTTCCAAATGAATTTAAAAATGAAGTTCAAGTACTGCCAACCGTAATTTCTTACGATAAAGAGAATGAGGCAGATATACTATCAATAATTGCTTCATCAGCAGCATTAGCAATCTCAGGAATGCCTTTTTTAGGTCCTGTAGGGGCATCTAGAGTTGGTTTTATTGATGGAAAGTATGTTCTTAACCCTTCTAAGGCAGAACTTAAAAATTCAAAATTAGATTTAGTGGTTGCCGGAACAAAAGATGCAGTTTTAATGGTAGAGTCAGAAGCGAATGGCTTGACAGAGGAAGAAATGTTAAATGCAGTTAAATTTGGGCACGAAGGATTTGTTCCTGTAATAAAAATAATAGAGGAATTAGCTAAAGAATGTAAAAAACCTGATTGGGTAATAGAGAAAAAAGATCTTTCTGAAGTAAAAAAGAAATTAGAATCTGAGTTTACGTCTGAATTAAAGAAAGCTTTCTCAACGAGAGATAAGCAAGAGAGATCAAACATGATTTCAGAAATTACAGATAAGGCTAAAAAACTTTATGAGGAAAATGAGGAAATAACAGATCTAGATGTTAATTCTGAACTAAAAAATTTAGAAAAAACTATTGTAAGGACTGATATTCTTAAAAACAAAAATCGTATAGATGGAAGAGGTTTGTCAGACGTAAGACCAATAATGTGTGAAGTTGGAATTTTACCAAGAGTTCATGGTTCTGCATTGTTTACAAGAGGAGAAACTCAAGCAATTGTTACAACTACTCTTGGAACTTCAGATGATGAACAAAAAATTGAAAGTTTAGACGGTTTACAGAAAGAAAGATTCATGCTTCATTATAATTTTCCACCTTTTTCAGTAGGGGAAACTGGAAGAATTGGAACTGGTAGAAGAGAAATAGGACACGGAAAACTTGCATGGAGAGCAATACACTCATCTTTGCCACCAAAAGAAACATTTCCTTATACATTTAGAATAGTTTCAGAAATAACTGAATCAAATGGTTCTTCATCAATGGCAACAGTTTGTGGAACATCACTAGCATTAATGGATGCAGGTGTTCCAATTAAAGAACCAGTTGCAGGTATAGCGATGGGTTTGATTAAAGAAGGTGATGATTTCAGTGTTTTATCAGATATCCTTGGAGATGAAGATCATTTAGGTGATATGGACTTTAAAGTTGCTGGAACTAAAGATGGAATAACATCTCTTCAAATGGATATTAAAATAACAGGTATTACATTTGAAATTATGGAGCAGGCTTTAAATCAAGCTAAGGATGGAAGAATTCATATTTTAGGTGAAATGAATAAAGCTCTTGCGAAATCTAGAGATAGCGTTGGTAAACATACTCCAAAAATGGAAAAAATATCAGTAGATAAAAAAGATATTGCAACTGTTATCGGAAAAGGTGGAGCAACAATCAGAGAAATTGTTGAACTTTCTGGAGCTAAGGTTGATATCAATGACGAAGGAGTAGTGACTGTTGCTGCACCTGATGAAGAGGCTAGAAATAAAGCAATGCAAATGATCAAAGATTTAACTGCAAAACCAGAAATGAATAAAATTTACAACGGAAAAGTAATGAAAATTATGGAGTTTGGAGCATTTGTAAATTTTCTAGGAAAGCAAGACGGGCTTGTCCACATTTCTGAACTTGCTGATAAAAGAGTGGCCAAGGTAACAGATGTTGTTAAAGAAGGCGACGAGGTAAAAGTAAAAGTTATTGGATTTGATAGAGGAAAAGTAAAATTATCTATTAAACAAGCAGCAGTATAATATTAAGGGGTGCCTGGCAACAGAACGCCCCTATTTTTTTCTTTTTTCTCTTTTTAATTTCCTTTTTTCCTTTAAAGAAAGTTTAGCTTTTTTCATTACACTAGAATCCTTAAAAGATTTACCGCTATATCTTTTAGACATTATTTAAGTAATGTTTTTGGGATCTGGCATTCCTACTTTATTATATCCAGCATCCACATAGTGAATTTCACCTGTGACACCACCTGCAAGATCACTTAATAGGTATAGAGCAGAATTTCCAACATCATTTATATCCACGTTTCTTTTTAAGAAGGAATGATCTTCATTCCATTTATATAAGAATTTTGCATCTCCAATAGCCGATGCTGCTAATGTTTTAATTGGTCCTGCACTTATTGCATTTACTCTAATTTCTTTTGCGCCTAAATCTCTTGCAAGATATTTGACACTTGCTTCCAAAGCAGATTTGCAAACTCCCATAACATTATAGTTTGGTATAGCTTTAGTTGATTCATATGTAAGTGTGATCATGCTTCCATTAGGCTTCATTATTCTAGCTGCTTCTCTTGCAACCTCGGTAAACGAAAAGCATGAAATTAGCATACTTCTTAAAAAGTTTTCTCTAGTTGTATTTAGATATTCACCTGAAAGTTCAGATTTATCAGAAAATGCAATTGCATGGACGACAAAGTCAATATCACCCCAGCTTGATTTAATATCTTCAAATAATTTAATTATATCTTCTTTCTTTTCAACATCGCAGCTGAATGTAGTTTTTGAATTTAGTTTTTCAGCTAATGGAACAACTCTTTTTTTTAAAGCGTCTCCCAAATAAGTAAATGCAAGTTCGGCTCCTGCTTCTGATAGTTTTTGAGAAATTCCCCAAGCAATAGATCTTTCGTTTGCTACCCCCATGATTAAACCTTTTTTACCTTTCATCAAGCTCATCATTTATACCTTTTCAAAAATTAAAGTTGCGTTAGTACCACCAAAGCCAAAACTATTTGACATAACTGAATTTAGTTCAACATTTTTTTCTGTTTGTGTTACAATTGGGAACTTCTTTGCATCTTCGTCCATATCACTTATATTTGCTGATGCTGTAATAAAATTATGTTTCATCATTATTAAACTATATATTGCTTCATGCACAGAAGCTGCTCCTAAAGGATGTCCAGATAAAGATTTTGTTGAACTAATTTTTGGAACTTCTGTTCCAAATGTTTCTCCAACAGCATTTAATTCTGTAATATCTCCAACTGGTGTTGAAGTTCCATGTGTATTTAAATAATCAATTTTATTTTTTGATGTTGCAAGTGCCATTTTCATACATCTAATTGCACCTTCACCTGATGGAGCTACCATATCATAACCATCTGAAGTTGCTCCATAGCCTGTTAATTCAGCATAAATTTTTGCCCCTCTAGACTTAGCTCTTTCATACTCTTCAAGCACTAATACACCAGCTCCACCAGCAATTACAAATCCGTCTCTTGTTTTGTCGTATGCTCTTGATGCTTTTTCTGGGGTATCATTATACTTTGATGATAAGGCAGTCATAGCATCAAACATCGCTGTCATTGCCCAATGAATTTCTTCACTTCCACCTGCAAAAACAATATCTTGTTTTCCCATTTGTATTAGTTCCATAGAATTTCCAATACAATGGCCACTAGTGGCACATGCAGAACTCATTGTGTAGTTAGTTCCTTTAATTTTAAAAGGAACAGCTAAAGTTGCAGAAGCAGTGCTTGCCATTGTTCTTGGTACAATGAAGGGACCCATTAATTTTGGAGTTTTTGCTCTTGTTTTATCAGCTGCTAAAATTACATTTTCAATTGAGGGGCCACCTGAACCCATAACAATTCCTGTTTTAAAATTACTTACGTCTTTATCATTTAATCCCGAGTCTTCTATTGCCTCTTTCATAGCTATATAATTATATGCAGACCCAGATCCCATAAATCTAATTGTTTTTCTATCAATATGATCTTCCAGTTTTATATTAGGTTTTCCATGAACATGACTTTTAAGATTATGTTCTTTATATTCTTCAGAAAAAGAAATTCCAGATTTTGAATTTAATAATGATTGTTTAACTTCTGCCTGATTATTTCCTAAACAAGAAACTATTCCTAAACCAGTAATAACAACTCTTCTCATTATTTAAATAATCCTACTTTTAGGTTCTCTGCTGAGTATATTTTTTTTCCATCAGCTGATAGTACGCCATTTGCAAGTCCAACGGTAGTTTCACCCTTTATAAGTATCCTTTTCATATCAATTTCATACGTTGCCATCTTTACATTTTTAAGAACTTCTCCTGTAAATTTAACAGCACCAACACCAAGAGCCCTTCCTCTACCTGGATTTTCAAGCCATCCTAGATAAAAGCCAACCAATTGCCACATCGCATCTAAACCTAGGCATCCAGGCATAACCGGATCTTCTTTAAAATGACAATTAAAAAACCATAAATCATCTTTAATATCTAATTCAGCTTTAATTAATCCTTTTTTATAAGCACCTGTATTTTCACTAATTTCTGTTATTCTGTCAAACATCAGCATAGGAGGCAAAGGTAATTTTGCATTACCTGGTCCAAATAAACCACCTTCTCCGCAGTTAATGAGCTCATCATAGGTATAGGAGTTTTTTTTCATAAAAGATTTATCTTAATACTTGATTTCAAACAAATATGACATTACTATAGTTTAGAATTATTATAAAGTATGTCAATTTCAGAAGTAAAATACGTAGAAAAATTAAGAAATTCAGGCTTACGCCCAACTAAACAAAGAATAAAAATTTGTGAAGTATTATTCAATAGAGAAAAAACTTTTCATTTTTCAATTAGCGATTTAACAAAAATTCTGCAAAATCAACACAATCTAAAAATTTCTCTAGCAACGGTTTATAATACTATCCATGCATTTCAAAAAAAAGGGTATTTAAAAGAAATAAATATTGGAAACGATATGTCTTATTTTGATACAAATACATCCTCCCATCATCATTTTTATGATCAACAAACAAAAGAATTAATTGATATAAATTCTCAAGAAGTTGAAATTAAAAAATCACCAACACCACCAAGTGGAAAAAAAGTAGACGATATTGAGGTGACTTTTAGAATTTCCAAAAAAAACTAGTTTATAATCATTCTAAACTACTTGACTTTAAACATTTAACGACATATACTTTTTAAAAGCGGAGGAAAATCATGAGCAGTGAAATAAATAATGACATAAATAAATGCCCATTTCATGGAGAGGGAATACCTCAAAAGCACAATTCTGGAAAAGGACAAACAAACAGAGATTGGTGGCCGAACAGCCTTAATCTAAAAATTTTAAGTCAACATTCATCAATGGTCAACCCGATGGATAAAAAGTTTAACTATAGAAAAGAATTCAAAAAATTAAATTTTAAAGCTCTCAAAAAAGATCTTCATAAATTAATGACACAATCGCAACAATGGTGGCCTGCTGATTACGGTCATTATGGACCACTATTTATACGTCTTGCTTGGCACGCAGCAGGTACTTATAGAACTGGTGATGGAAGAGGTGGAGCAGGGACCGGCAATCAAAGATTTGCACCTATTAATAGTTGGCCAGATAACGTTAACTTAGACAAGGCAAGATTGCTTCTTTGGCCAATAAAAAAGAAATATGGAAAAAGAATATCATGGGCAGATCTTTTTATATTAGTTGGTAACGTTGCTCTTGAGTCTATGGGTTTTAAAACCTTTGGATTTGGAGGAGGAAGAGAAGACATTTGGGAACCTGAAGAAGATATTTATTGGGGTTCTGAAAAAGAATGGCTTGCAAATAATAGATATAATTCAAAAAGAGATTTGGAGAATCCACTTGGAGCAGTACAGATGGGTTTAATTTATGTAAATCCTCAAGGACCAGATGGAAATCCTGACCCTTTATTAGCTGCTAGAGATATAAGAGAAACATTTGGAAGAATGGCAATGAATGATTATGAGATTGTTGCACTAGTAGCAGGAGGACATACTTTTGGAAAATCACATGGTGCAGCGCCAGAGTCTCACAAAGGTCCCGAACCTGAAGGATCTAGAATTCAAGACCAATCAACTGGATGGAATAGTAATTTTAAAAGTGGCCTTGGAGCAGACACGATAAGCAGTGGAATTGAAGGTGCATGGACATCAAATCCGATTAAATGGGATATGGGTTATTTCGAAAATCTTTTCGGATACGAATGGGAACTAACAAAAAGTCCAGCAGGCGCACATCAATGGAAGCCTATTCAAAATGGTCATGCCCCTAATATGACACCTGATGCTCATATCAAAGATAAGAAAAATCTACCAATGATGCAAACTACAGATTTGTCAATGAGATTTGATCCAGAGTTTGGACGAATTTCAAAACATTTCCATAATAATCCTGATGAATTTGCGGATGCGTTCGCTCGGGCTTGGTTTAAACTGACTCATAGAGATATGGGTCCTAAAATAAATTATTTAGGAAATGAAGTGCCAAAAGAAGATTTAATTTGGCAAGACCCAGTTCCTAAAAATAAAAATAAGTTAAAAAATAAAGATGTTGAGACGTTAAAAACAAAAATTGCTAAGTCAGGACTTTCAATTTCCCAATTAGTATCCACAGCTTGGGCTTCTGCTTCTACTTTTAGAAGTTCAGATAAAAGAGGTGGAGCCAATGGTGCAAGAATAAGACTTGCTCCACAAAAAGATTGGAAAGTAAACAACCCTTCACAACTTTCTAAAATAATAAAAGTTTATGAGAAAATCCAAAAATCATTTAACTCTAAAAACAAAAATGTGTCTTTATCAGACCTTATTGTTCTTGGAGGTAATGTTGGAATTGAAAAGGCAGCAAAAGATGCAGGAAAAAAAATTAAATTACCTTTTTCTTTTGGAAGAGGAGATGCCTCTCAAGATCAAACAGATATACACTCATTTAGTCTGTTAGAACCACAAGCTGATGGTTTTAGAAACTATGCAAATTCTGAAAGCACAACGCAGGCAGAAGAATTATTAATTGATAAAGCTCAATTAATGCAATTGACTGGACCAGAAATGACAGTTTTAGTTGGAGGCATGAGAGTTTTAGGAACAAATTTTGATGGTTCTAAAGATGGAGTATTTACAAAAAGACCCGGCAAATTAACCAATGACTTTTTTGTGAATCTATTGGATATGAATGTTAAATGGAAAGAAACTTCTGCCGAAGAGGATAAATTTAAAGGTGTAGATAGAAAATCAGGTAAAGTTCTGTGGACAGGAACAAGAGTGGACTTAATTTTTGGTTCAAATTCTCAGTTGAGAGCGTTAGCAGAGGTATATGCGACAGATGATTCATCTGACAAATTTGTAAATGACTTTACAGCAGCATGGACTAAGGTTATGAATGCTGATCGATTTGATTTACAAAAATAAACAAGGAAAAAACTTATGGCGGAAATGAGTTTTGAAGACTTTTACAAAGTACCAGGATTAAAATTTGATATATCTAAACTTAAAAAAGATTTAGATAAAGTATTAAAGAGAAAAAAATTTAAATCTCCTGGTGTAACTCACTTTGGAGCCATATCCCTTAATAGAATTCCAAATGATGAAAGCTCAGTGGATGGAAATAATATACGGGGAAAATATTGGACAATTGCAGATGAAACTGGAAGAGAGGTTTCTAGAGATATAGATATAGATGAATCAAAATACACTCAGCTTGTTCCAGAATTTGAAGATACTTATTTTAAAGAAGTTTATGAGACCTTAAAAAGTAGGTTTAAACTAGGAAGAGTAAGACTGCTTTTAAAAGAACCAAGATCTACTTTGAGTTGGCACAAAGACCCAGAACCAAGATTACACATACCTATAGTTACAAATAAGGGATGCATGATGGTTATAGAAAATGTAGCTAAGCATATGCCCGCTGATGGCACAGCAACAATCACGAATAATAAAAAATTTCATAATTTTTTTAATGGAGGAGAACAAGCTAGAGTTCACCTTGTTGCATGTGTTTTGGAAGATCCGTTTAATTAATCAACTAATTTTCCCCAAAAATCCTCAAATAACAGCCATCCAGAAATATCATTTATTGTTGTTTTACACCAATTTTTTTTACATTTTTCTAATAGAATTAGTTTTCCTTTTTCAGCAATAGCAATTGGTTTTGAAAATTTTGTTGGTTTTAAAAAAATAAACTGTTTTTCAGTTAATATTATTGAGGAAGATTTTCTTAATTGTGAAGTATGTATCCAGCCACTGTTTCTTTTGTGGTCTATAATCCTCCTAAAATTTTCTTTTTTATCTATCACCTTTATTGGTAAATATTTTTTTAAATAAATATATTTTATAGGGTAATCAAAGCTTGGGCCATATCTGACGTTGACTTTATCGTTTTTAAGCATAACAAATTCTTTAGCATAGGTTATTCCTATAGAAGAAAATAAAAATAGAAAAACAATAAAAATAGTTATTAAGCGCATATACATTTTTTAATTTTTTTGAATTTTATAATTCTCATTTTTAAATTAATTATATTAAGAATTAATATTGAATTTTCCAAAATATTTTTAGAACCTATTATTAACTTTAAAATTTCATTAGCCTGAAGAGATCCTATAACACTTGCTGTTGTTCCAAGAATTCCTTCCTGATCACAATTTAAAATTTCATCGGATGGTTTTTCTTGATAAAAACATTTTAAACATCCATTTTTTTTATTATTAAAGTTAAATACAAAGATATGTCCATCAAATTTACTTATTGCACCAACAATTAATTTTTTTCTAAGTTTAATAGATCTTTCATTCAATAAGAATTTTGTATTAAAATTATCTGAGGCATCGACAATAATATGATATTTGGAGATTAGCTGATTAATATTTTTTTCATTAATCTTTTTTTTAAATATATTAATTTTTACTAATGGATTAATTTTTTTAAGTTTTTTTTTTAACACTTCTACCTTAAATTTATTTATATCCGTTGTATTAAAAAGAGTTTGTCTATTAATATTAGATAAAGAAATTTTATCATTATCTATAATTCCAATTTCTCCAACACCTGCTCTACACAACAAATCTGCAATTGGACATCCAAGTCCCCCAGCTCCAATTATAAATACTTTAGATATAGAAATTTTTTTCTGTCCAGATAAACCTATATTTTTAAGTACAATTTGTCTTGAATACCTCTCTAAATAGTTTTTATCTACTCTATTCATTTTCCGGTAGAACCAAAACCACCTTTTCCCCTAATCGTTATTGGTAGTTCATTTACTTCTTCAAAAGAGGCTTTAAGTACAGGAACTAATATCATTTGAGCTATACGATCCTCATTATTAACTATAAACTTTTTATTTCCATGATTATAAAGTATTACTTTTAGTTCACCACGATAGTCACTATCAATTGTTCCAGGTGTATTTAATACAGATATATTATTTTTGACTGCTAGACCAGATCTAGGTCTAATTTGTACTTCAGTATTTTCAGGTATCGCAATAGATAATCCGGTTGATATAAGATGCGATTTACCTGGTAATATTGATATTGGTTTACTTATAAAAGCCATCAAATCCATTCCAGAGGAACCTTTAGTTTTGTATGTAGGTAATTTAACTTTAGGGTTAAGTTTTTTTACTAGGATTTTAACCATTTGCGTTTAGTTCGTCAGAAATTCTTTCAACCAACTCATTAGCAATCATTTCTTTGGTACCAAATGAAATATTTTCAAATTCATTACTATTTTTTTTAAAAATTTTAACTTCATTGTGTTCACTATCAAATCCTATTTTATTGTTTGAAACGTCATTTGCAACAATCCAATCGCAATTCTTCTCAACCAACTTTTTTTTTGAATTTTCTTCCAAATTATTTGTTTCAGCAGCAAAACCTATTACAAGTTTAGGTCTAAGTTTATTATGTTTCGATGTATAGTTTAAAATATCTTTAGTTTTTTCAAACTTAATATTTTCAAAATTTTCTTTTTTAATTTTATCTACTTTAATTTCTTTTGTTTTAAAATCTGCTACTGCTGCACTGAAAATTGCTACATCAACCGGAAGGTTTTCAATAGTCTTTTCATGCATTTCTTCGGCACTATTTACACTTATAATTTTTACTCCTTCAGGAAATTTTAAATTTGTTGGTCCAGATATAAGTATTGTTTCAAAACCACTTTTTTGTAGTTTGTTAGCAATTGCGTAACCCTGTTTTCCTGAAGACCTATTTGTAATAAATCTCACAGGATCGATATATTCTCTAGTTGGTCCAGCAGTTACAAGTGCTTTAAATTTTTTATTTTTATCTAAGTTATTGAAATAATCGCTGATAAATAATGAAATTTCTTGAGGTTCAGAAAATTTTCCTAGACCATATTCTCCACATGCCATTTCACCAATATTTGGTCCAATAATTTTATAGTTTGAATTTATAAGTTTGACCAAATTTGATTTAAATATAGCATTTTCCCACATTCGCACATTCATTGCTGGTGCAAGAAAAATATCTTTGTTTGAGGCAAGAGCTACAGTGGTTGCCAAATCTACAGCTAAACCATTGCTCAGTTGAGCTATCTTATTTGCTGTCGTTGGTGCAAATAAAACTACATCGGCCCATCTGGATAAAGAAATATGATCCATCTCTGCTTCATTTTTAAAATCAAATAAATCTGTATAAACTTTTTCACTTGAAAGAGAGCTAACTGATAAGGGTGTTATAAATTCCATAGCTCCTTTTGTAAGTATAGTTTTAATACGACAACCATTTTTCTTAAAAATCCTTATTAGCTCTAAAGATTTATAAGCTGCTATTCCACCACAAATTATAAGTAATATTTTTTTATTTTGTAAATTTTTCATTGAAGAATTAAAATACTATGATCGTGAAAATTACAAGAAATAATAAACCAATAATACTTTGATTTTTAAATGATTTAAGCTCCAATTTTTTTTCATTTAATGAAGAATAAGTATTCGAATTTTGTGGTATTTGACCACTAGCTAAAAAGGTTAGAGCTTGATTAGCCTTATCCATAACTTGTGGAAGTTCAGGTAGTTTCTTTAAAACTTCAGAAGTATCCTTAAGAATGTTTCCAATCTCACTAATTGGATCCTTAGTTTCTTTAAGCCATTTTTCTAGAACAGGCTTAGATATTTCCCAAATATTTGCATTTGGATCTAATTTTCTCGCAACTCCCTCAACAACAACCATTGTTTTTTGAAGTAACAATAATTGTGGTTGTGTTTGCATATTAAATTTTTCGGTAATCTCAAATAGTTGCTTAAGCAATTTTCCCCCAGAAATATCTTTTACGGATTGACCAAATATTGGTTCACCAATTGATCTTAATGCTTGAGCCAATTCTCCCTTATTTACATTTTGTGGAACTAGTCCAGCTGATACATGTACTTCTGCAACTTTATTGTAATCTCTTTGAATAAACCCATATAATATCTCAGCTAAAAATCTTCTATTTATTTTATCAATTCTTCCCATTATTCCAAAATCGATAAATATTAGTTGGCCACTATTATCAACCAATAAATTTCCTTGGTGCATGTCTGCGTGAAAATATCCATCTCTTACAGCATGTCGCAAAAAATGTTGGATAATATCTCTTGCTAAAGTTTTAAGATCTACACCAATGGTCTTTATCTTTTCTATTTCTCTTATAGAAACAGCCTCAACCCAGTCCAAGGTAAGAATATTATCACTCGTAAGTTTCCAATATATTTTTGGTATTTTAAATCCTATATCATTTTGTGTATTTTCATAAAATTCATTCGCCGCTGCAGCCTCAAATCTCAAATCCATTTCATGATTTGTGATTTCTTTTAACAAATAAACAACATCTACAAGCTTTAACCTTTTTGTTTTTTTAACAAATGACTCAATTATATATGCCAATAGCATTAATGCTTCAATTTCATCATTAAAGACTTTTTTAATTTTTGGTCTTAAAACTTTAATAGCAACTTCCTTTATCACTCCATTCTCATTTATTTGGGCTTTATGAACTTGAGCGATAGATGCCGCCGCTATAGGCTCTGATATATTTATAAAATCTTTATAATTTTCATTTCCAACTCCATCTTTAATTTCTTCTAATGCAACATCTCTGGGAAATGCTGGAACTTTGTCCTGTAAAGTTTGTAATTGATTAGATAATTTTTCTCCTATTATATCAGGTCTTGTAGCTAAGAATTGTCCAAGCTTAATAAAGGTAATACCCATTGACTCTAGTGATCTGCATAACTTTTCTCCTTCACTATCATTTTGATTTAAATTTTTTTTACCAAACAAACCTAATACATTAAAAAAAATCTTAATTACAATCGGAACCTCATATATTTTCGAAACAATATCTAATGCATCTGAGAGAGCTAACTTTCTACCAATTTTAAATAAAGTAATTAATTTTTTTAACATTACAACTTCCAAGCACTATGTAGTGCAACAACACCACCATTAAAATTATTGTATTTACATTTTTCAAATTTATTTTTTTTCATTAAATCTATTAGCTCATCTTGATCTACAAACTCCGATATACTTTTTGTTAAATATTCATAAGGTTTTTTATCACCTACTACAAATTCTCCAATTATAGGAATTAACTTTGAATAATTCTTGTATATTAAATCTAAATAATCATTATCAATTTTTGAAAATTCTAAACAAAAAAATCTACCACCTTTTTTTAGTACTCTATATGCTTCTGATAAAGACTTACTCAAATTTTTAGTATTTCTTAATCCAAAACTAATTGAATAATAGTCAAATATAGAATCTTTAAATGGAAGCTTTTCTGCAGATGCAACTTTCCAATTTATATTTTTATAGTTTTTAAGTTTCCTTTTTCCTAACGAAATCATTTTTGTATTTGGATCTACACATTCTATTTTTGATTTTGAGCTTGTTGCTTCTATATAAAGTTTTGCGATATCACCTGTTCCGCAAGCTACATCAATTAACTTTTTATTTTTCCTTGGTTGCATTGAATAAATTAACCGTTTTTTCCATGATTTATGAATTCCAAAAGACATTAAATTATTCATTAAGTCATATTTATCATGTACTTTGTTAAATACTCCTGAAACCAAGTTTTTTGTATTTTGTAGTTTTTGTTGCATTTTAATTTTTTTGCTTATTAATAATATAGTCTGATATGCCAGAATTACCAGAAGTAGAAGTAGTAAAACAATCACTCAAAAAATATATATTAAATAAAAATATATCAAAAATAATAGTCAAAAATAAAAAATTAAGATTTCCTGTACCCAAAGATCTATCAAAGAAGTTATCGAATATTAAAATTAAAAAAATTCAAAGAATATCAAAATATATTGTTATACAATTTGAATATGAGTTATTTTTGATAATCCATTTAGGTATGTCAGGAACATTACATTTAACCCCAAATGAAGATCACTTTCAAAATACAAATTTAAGTTTTTATAGTTCAAAAAATCTTCCAATGAAGCATAATCATATTTTCTTCAAATTTAAAAAATTTTTTTTAATATTCAATGACCCAAGAAGATTTGGATTTATTAAACTAATATATGGAAAAAATAAATTATCAAATTATTTTAATAGATTGGGTCCGGACCCATTTCAAAAACATTTTAACTTTAATTATGTAAAAAATTATTTAAATAAAAAAACTAAGAATATTAAAAATACTTTACTTGATCAGAAATTTATATCTGGAATAGGTAATATTTATGCCAGTGAAATTTTAAATATCTCAAAAATAAACCCCTTAAAATTTTCAGGTAAATTAAGTGATAAAGAAATTAACAGTTTAATTAAATTTACAAAAAAAATTTTGGAACGGTCAATAAGAAGAGGCGGAACTACGATAAATGATTTTCAATCTATTAAAGGCATGCAAGGAACCTACCAGAAAGAATTTAGGGCATATGCTAGAGAAAATAAGAGTTGTAAAAATAAATCATGTTCAGGAAGAATTATAAAGTTGAATTTATCTAATAGATCAACTTACTTCTGTAATATTTGCCAAAAATAATTAAAAAAACTAATTGACCATGTAAAATAACCAAGCTATACAATCGCGAAAATGGCGAATACTAAATCAGCAATTAAAACAAATAGAAGAATTCAGCGACAGACAACTGTCAATAAGTCAAGAAAAAGTAGATATAGAAACGCAATTAAGAAGATTAACCTTTTAATAGAAAAGAAAGATAAAAAGGGAGCTCTTGAATTTTTACCAAAATTAAATTCTGAGTTGATGAAAATTGCAAAAACCGGGGTAATTAAAAAACAAAATGCCTCCAGGAATGTATCAAGACTAACTAAAAGAATTAACTCTCTCTAATTGAATCACATATAAATTGAATCAACTTATTGTACTTAAGCAAGTATAAGATCACAAAATCTATTATTAATTTAAGTAAACATATTTGATATAAATATTATTTATAATTTTCAATATTTTAAAATTTTCACGAACAAATTGATTCAATCTTTGATTTTATTTAAAATATTATTTTCAATTGTGGATTACATTTTTTTTTTAAAAATAAAAATATTTATTTGCAAAAATTAATTATTTCAGCTTTAACAAGTTTCGATGAAAAATTCTTTAAATCAAAATTTTAATCAAAAAAAACAAGAAACATTAAACTGGGACCTTTTAAAAGAAGATTTCAAAACAAAATTTGGCAAGGATATTTATGAAAGCTGGTTAAAAAAAATGGATTTAATCGAAGTTAATTCTGATAATCTCTTAATCTCAGTTCCTACTAGATTTATAAGAGATTGGATTACTTCTAGATATTTAGACAGTGTTATTGAAGTTATCAAATCACATAATAAAAGTATAAGTAGAATTGAGTTTAAAATTAATTCTTCACCAGTCAACTCATCTTACAAAGATGATCAGTTTAACGGAAGCACAGAAGTCAATGACTTAAACACTAATGTTAAATTCATTAAAGACTCATTTATACAATACAATAGAATTGACCCAAATAAAAATTTTGAAAATTTTGTTGTAGGTCCAAGTAATAGTCTAGCTTTTGAAGCTTCAAAAAAAATTATAGACAATATTTCTAATTACAATCCATTGTATTTATATTCTGGAGTTGGAATGGGGAAAACTCACTTATTAAATGCCATAGGATTAAAATTAAAATTAGATAAAAAAGTAATGTTTATTTCAGCGGAAAGATTTATGTATCATTTTGTCAAATCAATAAAATCAAATGAGATGATAAAGTTTAAAGATTATTTTAGAAATACCGACGTGCTATTGATAGACGATATTCAATTTATGAATGGAAAAGAAGCGTTGCAAGAGGAATTTTTTCATACATTTAGCACGCTAATTGATAAAGGATCGCAAATAGTTTTAACTGCTGATCGACCACCAAATAAACTAAGTAGAATTCAAGAGAGAATTAAATCCAGGTTTTCTGGAGGGTTAGTAGTAGATATTCAAAGCCCTGATTTAAATTTAAGATCAGAAATACTAAAAAATAAATTATTAGAATTGAAAACATTTAACGGCAGCGATGTATTAATTTCTGAAGAAATACAGAATTTTATTTGTTCTGAAATTAAATCCAGCATTAGAGAATTAGTTGGAGCACTAAATAGAATTGTATCCTTTTCAAGAATATATAACCGAGCGCCAAGTTTATCAGAAAGCAGAATAATTTTAAAAGATTTATTAAATATGCATGAGAATAATGTTACCATAGACAATATACAAACAGCTGTATGCAAATCATTTAAGATAAGTAAAAATGAAATGCTTTCCTCTAGAAGATCAAGATATTTAGTAAGACCAAGGCAAACAGCAATTTATCTAGCTAAAATGTTAACATCAAAATCTTTACCTGAAATTGGAAGAAATTTTTCAAATAGAGACCATACAACAGTAATACACTCAGTAAAAACAATTGAGAGACTTAGAAAAGAAGATAATGAACTAAATCTTAAAATTGATTCACTCAAAAATAAAATTTTATATAACAAAGAAAATGAAATTTAGTGTAAATCAAAAAGATTTGCAAAATTCTTTAAACTATTGCCAAGGTGTAATCGAAAAGAAAAGTACACTACCAATTCTATCAAATGTATTAGTTGAAGCTAAAGATGCAAATTTAAAAATTACAGCAACTGACTTAGATTTAATTTTTATACAAAATATATCTAATGTGGAAATTGCTGAAGAGGGACAGACAACAACTCCTTGCTCAGTAATGTACGATATTGTAAGAAAATTTAATAATGAAAAAAAAATCAACTTTAATCTTATAAGCGAGAATAAAATAAACTTAGAGTCTGATAAATCATCATTTAATCTTAATTGTCTTAAGGCTTCTGAATTTCCAATAACAGAGGAAAATTTTAGAGAAAATGAATTTAACTTAAATTCAAAAAAATTATTGAAGCTTCTTAATAAATGTAAATTTTCAGTTTCAAACGATGAAACAAGACATTATTTAAGTGGAATTTTTTTGCATATAACAGATAGTGATAGCAAGAACTATCTTACTGCTGTTGCCACAGATAGTCATAGAATGGCAATATCAAAAATTTTATTATCAAGTGATATAAGCTTTGACCCCATAATATTACCAAAAAAAACAATATATCAATTATGTTCATTATTAGAGAATTATAATGGGGATGTGAAAATTTCGAATATGAAATCAAAAATTAAATTTGAATTTAATAATTCAATATTGTTTTCTAAATTAATTGATGGAAAATTTCCTAATTACTTTCAAGTTATTCCAAAAGATAACCAAAAAAAATTAGAAATTGATTTAAAACCTTTTCTTACTTCCGTAGATAGAGTCGCATCAGTGTCTTTGGACAAAAAAGATGGACTTAGAATGAGTTTACAAAAAAACAATTTAAATTTATCAGTCAATAATAGTAATAGTGGTGATGGAAAAGAGAGCATGGCAGTTAAATTTGAAAATGAATTAGATATAAGCTTTAATCCAAGGTATTTAATTGATGTGGCGTCAAACATGGATGGAGATAAAATAGAAATTTATTTAAAAGAGTCTGGTTCTCCAGCTCTTATTAAAGATCCCGCAGATTTTGATAGTATTTTTGTTATTATGCCTATGAAGGGCTAGCAAATATTATCAAGTTCTCTATAAAGTTTTTGTTCAAGTTCTTCTATAAACATAATCGAATCTAATCCTGCTGGTATACTATCTAAAATACTAACTGTGATTGTTCTGTTAGTATTTATCTTTCCTGATTTAGGCCAGACATTTCCAGAATTTAGAGCTACTGGAACGCATTGAAAATTTAATTTTTCATAAATTTTTGCAACACCTTTTTTAAAAGGTATTTTTTCATCTATTGGTGTTCTTGTAGCTTGAGGAAAGATTAATACTGGCCTATTTGTAGTTTTAGTTTCCGTAATAATCTTATCATAGAAACCTATATTATCTCTACTTACTTTATCTCTCTCAATAGATATAGATCCAATTTTTTTTAAATGCCAACCAAATATTGGAATTTTCAATAATTCTCTTTTTAAAATAAATATCGGAGAATTAAAGATTATTTGTAAAAAAAAAGTTTCAGATAATGATTGATGTAGTGAAGCAATAAAAAAAGGAGAATTGGTAGGAATATTTTCAGATCCTTTGATTTTAATTTCTACAGATAAAAAAAAGTATAAACAAAAACGTATCCAGTAACCTAATATTTTACCTCCAATTATATCTATTTTTTTTGGTAAAATTAATGCTGGCAAGAAAATCAAACATACAAAAACTGTTCCCAAGTAAAAGATGAACTTAAATAACAATCCTCTAATCATCTCAATAATGCTTGTAGGGTTCCTTTTTTTCTTATTCGAAAAACTTTTGAATTTTTAATTAGTATTTCATTTGCGTCTAATCTTAAATTATAATTAGAGCTTAAAACTTTACCGTATGCTCCAACATCACAAATTACAATATTATCTCCTTCGTTAAGTTTTTGATACGAATTTAATGATATAAATTTATCTGTTGTTTCACACACAGGACCAACAAAATCATGTCTTTTAAAAATTTTTCTTTTAGTCTTTCTTGATGGAATAACTTTGTGATAAGCTTTGTATAAAGCTGGTCTCATCAAGTCATTCATGCCAGCATCAACAATTACAAAATTTATTTTACCTGTTTTTTTTATATAAATTATTTTTGTTAATAAATAACCAGAGTTACCTATTATAGATCTTCCAGGTTCAAATATTATTTTAGTATTATTTTTTTTAATAAATTTATGAATTTCTAGAGAATATCTGTTATAATTAAGCTCTTTATTATTATCACGATAATTAATTCCCATACCTCCACCTAAATCTATATATTCAAATTGATAATTAGATTTATCAATTATTTTTTGGACAGCTTTAAGCATTTTTAAATATGGTTTGTGGTTAAGTATTTGACTACCTATGTGAACACTTAAACATTTTAAATTTATAAATTTAGAAGTTTTACAATAATTTATTAATTTAATTACTTCGCTACTATTAAGTCCAAATTTATTTGAATTTTTACCAGTTGTGATTTCCTTAATTGTTTCCGCGTCCACATCTGGATTTAATCTTATACCAATATTAATTCTTCTTTTAGTTATTTTTGCAACTTTTACGATTGTTTTAATTTCACTTTGAGACTCTGCATTTATTAAAAATATTTTTTTTTGACTTGCAAATAAAATTTCTTCATAAGTTTTACCGACACCCGAAAAAACAATTTTATTTGGACTTATTTTAGCGTCTAGTGCAGCTATTAGTTCCCCTCTGGATACCACATCTGCTCCAAGACCTAGTTTACCTATTTCTTTTAAAATTTTGATATTATTATTTGCTTTCACTGCAAAACAAATAAGTGGATTAATATTATTAAAATTATTTTTAAATTTTAAAATATTGTCTTTTAATTGATTATATGAGTAACAATAAGTTGGAGTTCCAAATTTTTTAATAACTCTATCAACTAGAATATTTTCAATATGTAACTTATTTTTTTTATAATTCATAAAAGTTTTAAATAACTTTAGTTTTACTTTAAGTTGTTATTAATTAGTTTTTAGTACTAACTTTTAGCTTTATCAATTGTGAATTTTCCTGATAAATAGGGTCACTCTTTTTGCCACAAGAAAGTATTGGAGCTAAAAGTAATAAAAGTATTATAGTTTTTTTAAGCATTTCTATATTTTCTTATCATTTTCTTTATGTTTTCAAAAGATGTTCCACCATAAGATTTTTTTGAATTTACTGAATTTCTTATATCAAAAACCTTGATTACATTATCTTTTATATTTGGTTCTATTTTTTTTAGTTCCTGAATTGATAAATCAGAAAAAAATTTTTTATTTTTTTCGCAGTAATTTACAATTTTTGCAGTTAATTGATATGATTTTCGAAAAGAGTAATTTAATTCTTTAACAAAATAGTCAGCTAAATCAGTAGCTGTTATATATCCTTTGTCAGCAAGCTCTAACATTTCCTTTTTATTTATAGTAAAATTTTTCAATACGTCATTAAATATTTTTATTGAGTTTGATAAATTATCATATGTTTCAAAAACAATTTTTTTATCTTCTTGTAAATCTTTAAAATATGAAAGAGGCAGTCCTTTTAAAATAGTCAACATTGAAAATAAATTTCCATAAGAGTTGCCCACTTTTCCTCTCAAGTACTCAAGAGTATCTGGATTTTTTTTTTGTGGCATTATAGATGAACCAGTAACTATACTGTCATTCAAAGTAATAAGTTTAAAAGCATCAGAGTTCCATATTATAAATTCCTCTGCAAATCTAGATATATGCATTGCGCACACAGATGATGCATAAAGAAAATCTAATACGAAATCTCTATCCGAAACAGTATCTATCGAATTACCAGTTGGCTTTTTAAATCCTAACTTTTTTGTTGTGAAGTTACGATCTATATTAAAAGATGTTCCTGAAAATGCTCCTGATCCCAATGGATTTTCATACAGACTATCAAAATTTCTTTTCAACCTTTTTTTATCCCTTTCAAACATTTCTACGTAAGCTAGAATATAATGTGCAAAAGATATTGGTTGAGCATTTTTTAAATGAGTGAAACCAGGCATGACGGTATAAATATTTTTTTCAGCTATTCTTAAAATATTTTTTATTGTTTGATCTAACATTTTGATTAATCTCAGATTTGAATTTATCATCCAAATCTTAAAATCAACCAAGACCTGATCATTTCTTGATCTTGCTGTATGGATAAAACCTGCATCCTCTCCAATAATTTCAAATAATTTTTTTTCAATACTCATATGAATATCCTCATCTTTATAATCAAATTCATATTTTTTTTTAATTATTTGGTTTTGGATTTTTTTAAGTCCCCAAATTATTTTATTTTTAACCTTAAAATTAATTATTTTTTGTCTATTAAGCATTTCAACATGTATAATTGATGCATGTATATCTTCTTTGAAAAGTCTTTTATCTATATATATTGAGCTAGAAATTTTTTCAAAAATTGCAGATGTTTTACCTTTAATTCTTGTTCCCCAAACAGGTTTATTTTTTTTATTCATAAAATTAATTATATTAATTGATTTAACTTATTTTTATCAAATGATTAAGTTTTAATTCTTAAAAAAATATGCAAAACCAACTAAAGCAATAATTGCAATAAATTGCAGAATAACTCTTAATTGCATCAATTTATTTGATGCTTTTTTTGAACCACCTTTAAATAAATTAGCAATTCCAAGAATTAGAACTACAGCAACTAAAAGAAGCAAAAAAACAGAGATGATTTTGATTAAAGTTCCAGATAACATAATGAGATATATACATTAAAAGAATAAATTATAAATAATTAATATTATGACATTTTGCCTAGACACAGTAATTATTCCTCCTGAAAATGATGAACCAATTAAAAATGCAGTTATTCTTCTTCATGGCTATGGTGGTGATGGTAAAGATATAAGCATGTTAACACTTAATTGGAGGAGATTTTTTAAAAATACAGTTTTTTTATGCCCAAATGGTCATGAAAAATGTCAAATTAATCCTGCCGGGTTTCAGTGGTTTGATTTGTCACAAGATGATGAGGAATACATACTAATTCAATCTTTAGAAGCTGAGCTTGTGATAAAAAAATTTATACATGAGGTGCAAAAGAATTATAACCTTTCTAAAAATGAAATTGTTATTGGAGGTTTTAGTCAAGGTTGTATGATGTCAATTAATTTAGGGATTACTTCAGATGAAGAATTCAACTGTATAGTTGGTTTTTCTGGTAAAATTATAAATAAAGAAAATTTACAAACAAGAATTAAAAATAAAAGCAAAATACTTTTAATTCATGGAGATCAAGACGAAATCGTTAGTCCAAATTATTTATTAGAGGCAAAGGATTTCTTTGTTAGAAATAAATTTGATATACAATCAAAATTAATAAAAAACTGTGGTCATAATATACCTGTTGAAGCATCTAGCTTTGCTTTAAATTATATAAAAAAAAATTTAAAATTTTAAAACTAAAATTTAATTTGTTATATTGATTTTAAAAATTATATAAGCTAGAATTAATTTCAATGTTTAGCAAAAATGTATCATTAGAAAAATGTCCTGCATTAGTTTTAAATGCAGATTATAGGCCGTTAAGTTATTATCCTTTATCTTTGTGGAGTTGGCAAGATTCTATTAAGTCAGTTTTTCTAAACAGAGTTTCAATTGTTAGTTACTATGATCGTGTAGTAAGAAGTCCATCATTTAGCATGAAATTACCAAGTGTAATTGCTTTAAAAGATTATATTAAACCTTTAAGAAATCCAAACTTCACAAGATTTAATGTTTTTTTAAGAGATAAATTTTCTTGTCAGTATTGTGGGAGTAAGGATGAACTTACATTTGATCACTTATTACCTAGATCGAAGGGTGGAAAGACTAATTGGGAAAATGTAGTTACAGCATGTTCAAGCTGTAACGTATTAAAGGGTGGAAGATTATTAGAGAAATCAGGAATGAAGCTATCAATTTTACCCTATGCTCCAACAACTGAAGATTTACATAAAAATGGAAAGAACTTTCCTCCAAATTTTTTGCACGAAAGTTGGATGGATTACTTATATTGGGATGTTGAATTAGAAAATTAGATCAGTATTTTTCTGAAATTTTAATTGCTATTTTTGATCCAGTTTTAATAATTCCATCAAGAATTTTGTATAGACCCTCCTTCGAGGCACCCTCATCAAAAGCTATATCTTTATGATGCAATTCATCCTCTCTAAATTTAATGATCTTCTTTTTTAGCTCTATTTCATCATCACCTATTTGATCAATTTGATTTTGATAATGTTTATCAATAACTTCCTCAACTGATGCAGTGCAAAGCATAGCTGCTTTTTTACCAAGCACTGTTGAACCAAATCCAAGTCCTATACCTAATAAGTCCCAGAGTTTTAAAAATTTTGTAGGTTTAATATTTCTCTTATTAATTTCCTTTTCAAAAAATTCAGAATGTTCTTCCTCATGAACTTTCATATCCTCAATAAGTTTTTTTAACTTTTCGTCTTTATTAAAAGTGTTTAAAGCTAAAAGCTGACCTTCATAGATTTTTATAGCACCCCTCTCACCAGCATGGTCAACTCTTATAAATTCTTCTAATTTTTTTTTATCTGTTTTTTTCATTAAGCACATATCTAGTAGTTATTAAAGTTAACGCAATCGATAAAATAAAATTAATAGTCGCAAGAGATAAACCAAATATTTTGAAATTTACATCCTTACAATTTGGTAAAAAGTTATTTAAATTCTGCAATAATTCTGTTTTATCAATCAAATTAAGATTTTCATTTGTACAACCTGAAAATTCTTTAAATATATTATTTTCAATTCCTAAATGATACCCTGATAAAATTAGGCTAGTTATAAAGGTCATAATTAACAAATATAACCATATTTTATTTTTTGAAAAAAAGTATCCAAAAAAACCAAAAATCATAGAGAGCAAGTAGGGAATTCTTTGATATAGACATAATTTACATGCAGGTATCAATAAAATAAATTCGATGTACAAAGCAGATATAATAGAAATAAAACTTATAAATATAATAATTTGATAAAATAAATTTTTATTTCTATTAATCATTTTTAACTAATAAAATTTACCAAAAACTTGTAAACAAGATATGCTACAATTATGGCGATTATAGTAAATATTAGAGAAAAAGTAATTAACCTTTTTTCAATCATCTGTTTCATAGTAGGACCAAAGTTTCCAATTAAGAAGGCTATTATAAAAAATCTTGATCCCCTTGTTAAAATTGAAACAATTATAAAGTAGAAA
The DNA here is from genome assembly GCA_902574705.1 of uncultured Pelagibacteraceae bacterium. Classification (GTDB taxonomy): domain Bacteria; phylum Pseudomonadota; class Alphaproteobacteria; order Pelagibacterales; family Pelagibacteraceae; genus Pelagibacter. The sequence goes on from CACGOM010000013.1 coordinate 23,419, forward strand.
ATATTAAAGTGCACAAAACCACTAGTTATGGTTAAAAGTTTAAATGGCACAGGTGTAAAACCCGCTACGGCTAATAGTGTCATCCAGGCTATTGCTCCGCCATCGGAAGATACCTTGTCCTTTAGAAATGATGTATTATCAACTCCATATAGTTCAAATATTTTTATCCCAATTTCATTAAAGAATATGTAACCAATAAAATAACCCACGATTGCACCAATTGCAGATCCTAAAGTAGCAATCAAAGCTATTCTAAGCCATTTTCTAGGTTTAGCAATTGTCATAGGTATTATAATTACATCTGGTGGGATAGGAAATATAAAACTTTCTATAAATGATATTGCGCCTAAAAAGAATTTAGAGTTTTTATTTCCAGCAAGTTTAATAGTTTTATTGTAAAGTTTTCGAAACATATTTCCTTTTATTATATTAATAATTTTTATACTATTAGAAATTAATAAATATTTCCGTGGGCGAATGGCGGAACTGGTAGACGCGTTGGACTCAAAATCCAATGGTAGCAATACTGTGAGAGTTCGAGTCTCTCTTTGCCCACCAATTAATTATGAATTTAAAAAAATATAATAATTTAGTAGAGTTGTTTTTTGATCAATATAAAAAACAGCCAAAAAATAAAATTTTCTTAAATAGTCTTAAAGGTACAAATAAAGAATATTCTTGGGATGATGTTAATTCAAAAATTCTTAAATTAGCTAGTGAAATTTCTAAAGTAATTAAAAAGGGTGACAGGTGTTTGCTTCTTTCTGAAAACCGACCAGAGTGGATGATTTCTGATTTATCAATAATGTTAGCTGGTGGAATTACTGTACCAGTATACACAACTTATTTACCAAGAGATTATGAGTATATTATTAGCGATTGTACACCAAGTGTAGTTTTAGTTTCTAATGATGATCAGTTTAAAAAAATAAAAAATATTTGTGAAACAAATTCTAATATAAAACAAATCTTTTCATTCGAAAAATTAAATGAGATCGCAAATGATTTATATTTTAATATTGAAGCATTAGATGAAAAAGACAAGATAAATGATAATAATGTATTAGGAATAAATTTACAGAGATCTGACCCAGCATGTATTATTTATACTTCTGGTACACAAGGTAATCCAAAAGGAGTAATTTTAAGTCACGGGGGAATATTGAGTAATTGTGAAGGAGGTTATGAATTACTTAAACCAATTTTACAGAAGGAGACCAGATTTTTAACTTGGTTACCTCTGTCTCATTCTTATGAGCATGCTGTTCAATTTATTCAAATCGCCGTAGGTGCAAAAGTATATTATGCAGAAAGTTTAGATAAACTAATTAAAAATATGTCAGAATGTTCTCCACATATTATGACAGCAGTGCCTAGATTTTATCAAAACCTTTATCAAAAAATTAATACTACCTTTAATAAGGCCAAAGGATTTAAAAGAGTTTTAGTAAAAAATACTCTTAAAATAGGAACAAAAATATTTTTAAAAAAGGAAATTAAATTCTTAGAAAAAATATTAAATTTTATCTTGGAAAAATTAGTTAGAAATAAAATAAAAAAACAGTTTGGAGGTAGTTTAAAAACCTTTGTATCTGGTGGAGGAGCTCTTGACGGTGAAATTGGCACTTTTTTGAACGCTATAGGACTTCCAACATTACAAGGATATGGTCTTACAGAGACCTCTCCAGTTGTAAGCTGTAATCCTATTGATGATATTAGAATTGAGACTGTAGGTATACCATTTAAATGTAATGAAGTTAAGATTGCCGAAGATGGGGAAATATTAGTAAAAGGAGAAAATGTGATGCTTGGCTATTGGAATAATGAAGAAGAAACAAAAAAAGTTTTAAAAAATGGATGGCTTCATACAGGAGATATAGGAAAATTTGAAAATGATTATCTTAAAATAACTGATAGAAAAAAAGACATTTTAATCACACCTGGTGGAGACAATATTTCACCGTTAAGGATAGAAAATATGTTAACAAGTTCTGAAATAATAGACCAAGCGATTGTATATGGAGATAATAAACCATATTTGGTTGCATTATTAGTTTTAAGTAAAGAAATTAAAAATAATAAAGATAATTTAGAAAAAGAATTAGAAACCGTAAACAATAATCTAACAAAAATAGAAAAAATTAAAAAATTTTTTGTTGTTGAAGAAAATTTTACAATTGAAAATGGAATGATGACACCAACTTTGAAGTTAAAAAGATTTAAAATTATTAACAAGTATAAAAAAGAATTTGAAAATTTATATTAATTATAATCTTAAATTAATCGCTAATTACCTAACTTTTTTAAAAACAAATTAAAACTTTTTAAAAATTTTTTTATAAATATTTTCTAAAAAAATTAATGTTTGACATAATCAACCAAAAAAAATAAAAAAGTAGTAACAAACGAATCAATAAAGATTCGTTAATTAAAGGGAGCTAAAAATGGCTAAAAGAAGAAAAAAAGCTGCTAAAAAGAAAACTAAGAAAAAAGCTAAGAAAAAAGCTAGAAGAAGAAGAAGATAGTTTAGTATTCTTTTTAACTGATAACGCTTCTCATGGCGAATGCGTGGGAAGCGTTTTTTTTATTCTATTGGCTCTACCTCTAAAGCATTGTCTTCTATATCTCTGTCCTCGATATTTTCAGCCTGCTTAGTCTCAGCCTTTTTATCAATTTTAGCCTTTTGAGCCTCTAAATTTCTTTTTAGTGCTTTATCAATTTTTCTTTGAGTTTCTTCAAGAGGTGTCCCAAGCACAATATTAAACTCAGATAGAAGTCTTTCATAAGCTTTTTCAAACAATTGTCGCTCGCTGTAAGATTGGTCGATCATAAGATCATCTCCTTTATTTAAATCTCGTACTACCTCAGCGAGTTCATATATCTTACCTGATGAAATTTTAGCTTCATATTCTTGTGCTCGTCTACTCCACATTGATCTTTTAATTTTTGGTTTACTTTTTAATATGGTCATACACTTATTTACTTGATTAATTGTTGCAAGTGGACGAAGATGTGATTGTTTATTAACAGGAACCATGCCGGTAGCTTTATCTTTATCAAATTTTAGCATATAGCTTTCAACTTCAATACCACCTATATTTATCTTTTTAAATTCAGTAATTTGACCAACCCCATGTTTTGGGTAAACAACATATTCTTTTATTTTATAGATTTTTTTTTCACTACTCTGTTTTTTTATTTTTTTGATTTCGGGTTTTTGTTCATTAATTTTACTTATTCTTAAAGAATCATTTTTTGATACATTATCTTTTCTTTGATTTTCCTGTTTGTTTTTTGTGAATATTTTTTTCTTATTTTGTTTAATTTTTTCTGAGGTAATAATTGTTTTCTTTTTTAACTTATTTGTAGATTTTGATTTTTTAGAAATCTTTTTAGTTTTTTTTACTTTAGTTTTTTTTTTTTTATTAAAGGTTTTCTTCAAAATATTTTTCAAATTTATTTTCTTCATCTTTTAGCTCCTCGCCATAAGGGCTTTCTTTTTTTTGACTTATGTTTGGCCAAATTTCTGAATATTTTTTGTTTATATCTAGCCATTTTTCACTTCCAGGTTCTGTATCAGGCTTAATTGCATCAATAGGACATTCTGGTTCACAAACGCCACAATCTATACACTCATCTGGTTTAATTACAAGCATATTTTTTCCCTCGTAAAAACAGTCAACCGGACAAACTTCTACACAATCCATAAGTTTACATTTTATACATTTATCGTTTACAATATATGTCATGACTATCTCTTTTTAATTTTTTCCTTAATATCACCTACAAGCTTTTTGTCTAGATAAAGTAACCCCGTAAGTCTTCTCATTAAATTAGATTCATAAATATCAACATTTCTATCTGAGTAAATAATTGTCCAAAGTGCTTCAATTAAAATAAGTTTTTCACTCTCAGATAGGTTTTTTGCATATTTTGTAAATTCTAAAATTTGATTAGAATCTTTTTCTGCTATTTCGGCTTGTTTAATTATTTCTTCCAAAGAGTCTTCATTTGCACCAAGTTGTAATAATGTTTCTTTAACAATTTTTTTTTCCTTTTCAGTGTAATTTTCATCAATTTTTGAAGCATGTATTAGTAAACTTGCTATATAAATTATCGAAATCTTATTTTCCTTTGAATTTTTTTCTTTTTTAAAAAAATTAAACATTATTTTAAATTTAATTGAACTAATTTTTTGAAAGGGCTGTCGGATAATTTATTATTATTTTTATTAAATTTGCCAATTTTTTGATTATTTTTATATTTAAAGTAGATATCATTATTTTTTTCATATGTTTTGTAGTTCATTTCTTTAAGAAGACTAATAAAATTTTCTTTATTACACCCTAATAAATTTAACATTTCAGGAATTATTTTAATATCTTTATTTTTTTCTAAACTATTTTTATTTGAATTTAAAATCATTATAAACAATCTTTCAAGTATATCTATTCTTACTGAAAACTTTTTAAAATTTTCAAAACCACATAAAAGCATAAAATCTCTATTAGTATTTTTATTATTTTCAAAAAAATTAAGGCCAAATACTGGTGGGTCAAGATCGTAAAATTTTTGATAAAAATTTTTCCATAGTAAAATTCTTAGTGAAACAGAACTTGGTTTAAA
>CACGOM010000014.1 GCA_902574705.1 uncultured Pelagibacteraceae bacterium
ATAACTGGTGTAGCTGGTTTTTTAGGTTCACATTTAGCTGATAAATTACACGATTTAAATTATGATGTAATCGGTGTAGATAATATGGCATCTGGATATGAGGATAACATACCAAAAACTATCAACTTTTTTAATTTTGATTGCTGTAATTTTGATAAGATGAATAAAATTATGAAAGATGTTGATGTTGTCTATCATTGTGCAGCCGCTGCTCATGAAGGTCTGTCTGTTTTTTCACCTCAAGAAATTACAAAAAATAATTTACAAGCTTCAGTAGCTGTTTTTTCAGCTGCAATTTCCAATAAAGTAAAGAGAATTGTATTTTGTTCTTCGATGGCAAGATATGGATCTCAAAAAACCCCATTCACTGAGGATATGGAGCCTGCTCCAGTTGATCCCTATGGAATTTCCAAGGTAGCAGCTGAAAAGATACTAATGAGTTTATGTAATTTAAATAATATAGAATGGGTAATTGCTGTACCACATAATATTATAGGACCAAGACAAAAATATGATGATCCATTTAGGAACGTTGTATCAATTATGTTAAATAGAATTTTACAGAATAAATCACCTATAATATATGGTGATGGAAATCAAAAAAGATGTTTTTCTTACGTCGATGATTGCTTAAGCTGTTTAGTACCAATGATTGATGATCCAAAACTTAACAAACAAATTATAAATATTGGACCAGACGAAGAATTTGTAACTATAAATGAAGTTTTTGAAATATGTTCAAACCTAACACAAAGTAACCTAGATCCTATTTATAAAAAAGATAGACCTCTAGAGGTTAAACACGCAACATGTTCAGCGGAGAAGGCCAGAAAACTTTTAAACTATAAAACTAAAACATCATTAAAAGAAGGGATACAGAAGACTTTCGACTATATTAAAAAAAGAGGTATTAGACCTTTTGATTACCATATAAATTTAGAAATAAAAAACGAACTTACACCAGAGACTTGGTTAAAAAAGGAAATTTAAAATTTTAAAATTGAACTTGTATATTATCTGATGTTAGCATAGAAAATATGAATTCAATAAATGCCCTCGTGGTGAAATTGGTAGACACAAAGGACTTAAAATCCTTGCCCTTTTGGGAGTGCCAGTTCGAGTCTGGCCGAGGGCACCACTAAAATGAAAAAATTATATATAATATCTGACCAAAATAGAAATTCAGAAACGATAAAAACTAAAATATTAAAACAAGTAAAGGCACATACTTTAAAAAAATCAGAGTTAATAATAGTAATTGGGGGTGATGGATTTATGCTCCAAACATTAAAAAAATTATATAAATTAAATAAACCTTTTTATGGAATTAACTCAGGAGATTATGGTTTCCTAATGAATAAATTTCATGAGAAAAAAATATTAAAAAATATTATAAAAACAGATCAAGTCAAAATTTCTCCATTGCAAATGACTGTAAAAAATAGAAATGGAAAAAATAAAAAATCAATAGCTATAAATGAAGTATCTATATTACGGCAAAGTAGACAAGCTGCTTCTATTTCTATAAAAAATGGATCTAAAGATGTAATAAAAAAATTTAGAGGCGATGGACTATTGGTCTGTACGCCGGCAGGTAGCACAGCTTATAATCTTTCTGTCCATGGACCAATTCTAAATCTTAATTCAAACAAACTGGCAATTTCACCTGTGAGCCCATTTAGACCAAGAAGATGGAAAGGTAAAATAGTAAGTAATAAATCTAAGATTTTAATAAAAAACTTAAATCCAAAAAAAAGACCTATTAGTGCAGTTGCTGACAATGTAGAAGTTAGAAATGCAGTAGAAATTAAAATAAGTGAAAATAAAAAAATAATATTTAACCTTCTTTATAATAAAAATAATTCTATTGAAAAAAAAATTAAAATTGAACAAATTAGAAAAGAAGTTGTAAGATAATATCTGGTGCCCCCACACGGACTCGAACCGCGGACCTACTGATTACAAATCAGTTGCTCTACCAGCTGAGCTATAGGGGCGTGATAGAGTTTTTAATCTGAATTTTTGTAAGATCAAGTTATTTTTTGTGAGTATTTATATGATGAAATACTATAGAAGCTGTATTCGATAGATTTAAACTTTCAACTTTATTATTAATCTGGATTTTAACTATAAAATCTAGATATTTTTCAGTATGTTTTTTTAATCCATAACCTTCTGCACCAAAAACTAATATATTTTTATCATCCCACTTTATTTCATTAAAATTTTTATTTCCTGAAGAGTCAAATCCATAAATCCAAAAATTTTTTTCTCTTAATGACTTTAAAGTGGTATTAATATTTGAAACAGCGAATATATTTAAATGTTCAATACTACCACTTGCAGCTTTATGCATGAGTTTGCTAGTTATAGGAAAATCTCTTTCCCTAACAATTAAACCATCTATATTAAACGCACTCGCACTTCTAATTATTGAACCAATATTTCTAGGATCTGTTGCACCTGCAAGGCATCCAATTGTTAATTTAGTTTTATTTTTAATAAATTCTTTAAGCTCAATATTTTCTAATTTTTCAACTTCAGCAACAAAACCCTGATGAAGTATGTTTTCATTTTTACAATAATTGTCTAATTCTTTTTTTGTTTTGTAAAAAATTTTTAAATCTTTAAGTAAATTATACTTTGGGTTTTCTCTGTGAATAGTTTTTTTACTTTCCTCTGTTAAGAAAATTTTTAAGACTTTTCTTCTTTTATTTTTCAGTGCCTCTATAACTGAGTGTTTGCCGACTATAAAATATGACGATTTGTTCATTTTGACCTTATTTTACACGTTTTTTCTATAGATTTTAGTATAAATTCTAATATTGCAATTATAAGATAAAAATATATAAACCGCCTGTTGTTTAGGCTTTATTAAACATGTGGACACTCTTCCATTAACTTTGGAGGGGTACCAAAGCGGTCAAATGGGGCGGGCTGTAAACCCGTTGACTTCGGTCTTCGAAGGTTCGAATCCTTCCCCCTCCACCATTTAATATAGTTTAAGCAGGAGTGAACACTTGGGTTTGCGGGTGTAGTTCAGTGGTAGAACACTAGCCTTCCAAGCTGGTTGCGTGGGTTCGATTCCCATCACCCGCTCCAAATGTAAAAAAAAAAATTATAAGTGAGGTAAAAAATATAATGTCAAAAGAAAAGTTTAATAGATCGAAACCACATTGTAACATTGGTACAATTGGACATGTCGACCATGGTAAAACAACTCTTACTGCAGCAATTACAAAAGTACTTTCAGAGTCTGGAGGTGCACAGTTTACTGCATATGATCAAATAGATAAAGCGCCTGAGGAAAAAGAGAGAGGTATTACTATTTCTACTGCTCACGTTGAGTATGAAACAGATAAAAGACATTATGCTCACGTAGATTGTCCTGGCCACGCTGACTATGTAAAAAATATGATTACAGGTGCAGCTCAAATGGATGGAGCAATTTTAGTTGTTAATGCAGCAGACGGTCCAATGCCTCAAACTAGAGAACATATTCTTCTAGCGAGACAGGTAGGCGTTCCTGCAATTGTTGTTTATTTAAATAAAGTTGACCAGGTAGATGATAAAGAAATGATAGATTTAGTAGAAGAAGAAATCAAAGATTTACTTTCATCATACAAATTCCCTGGAGACAAAACTCCGATCGTAAAAGGTTCAGCTCTTGCCGCAGTTGAAGGAAGAGACGACGAAATTGGAAAAAATTCAATTATGGAATTAATGAAAGCTGTTGATGAGTTCATTCCTCAACCTGACAGACCAAAAGATAAAGATTTCTTAATGCCTGTTGAAGATGTATTTTCAATTTCGGGCAGAGGAACTGTTGTGACTGGAAGAGTAGAACAAGGTGTAGTTAAAACTGGAGAAGAAATCGAAATCGTTGGAATAAGAGAAACTAAAAAAACAGTTTGTACTGGTGTAGAAATGTTTAGAAAAATTTTAGATACAGGAGAGGCTGGGGACAACATTGGTGCTTTATTGAGAGGTGTAGAAAGAACAGATGTTGAAAGAGGACAAGTTCTTTGTAAGCCAGGTTCTATAACTCCTCATACTAAATTTGAAGCTCAAGCTTATGTATTAAAAAAAGAGGAAGGTGGAAGACACACTCCATTCTTTACCAAATATAGACCACAGTTTTATTTTAGAACAACTGACGTTACTGGTGAAGTTGAATTACCTGCGGGAACTGAAATGGTAATGCCAGGTGATGATGCTAAATTCACTGTTAAACTAATCACTCCTATTGCAATGAATGAAAAATTAAATTTTGCAATTAGAGAAGGTGGTAGAACAGTAGGAGCTGGAGTAGTAACTAAAATTATAGAGTAAAACTCCATAGGAGTGTAGCTCAATTGGTAGAGCGCCGGTCTCCAAAACCGGAGGTTGGGGGTTCGATTCCCTCCGCTCCTGCCATACTTATAAGGATGATATGAAAAACCCATTAAAATTTTTTCAAGAAGTTAAAAATGAAGCCTTCAAGGTTTCTTGGCCTACATCTAAAGAAACTATTCAGGGCTCATTAATGGTTGCTGCAATGGCTATTGTAGCATCATTGTTTTTTCTTTTATTGGATCAAATTTTAAAGTTTTTTTTAGAAATAATTCTTAAAGTGAGTTTTTAATGTCAAATTGGTTTATTGTTCAATCCCACTCAAGCTTTGAAAATAAAGTAGCCCAACAAATAAAAGATGAGGCAGATAAATCAAAGGTTTCAGATAAAATTCAAGAGATAATTGTTCCAACGCATGATGTTACAGAAGTAAGAAGAGGAAAGAGGGTACAAAGAAAGAAAAAATTCTTCCCAGGATATGTATTAATTAAATGTGAAATGACTGATGATATTTACCATATGATTAAAGGTTTAAAAAAAGTAAGTGGTTTTTTAGGATCTAAGGGCACTCCAGTCCCTGTTTCAGATAAGGAAATTGAAAAGATTTTAGGAGAAATAAAAGATGGTGTAGTTCAACCAAAATCTGGTATAGATTATGCGATTGGTGAAAAAGTTCAAGTGATTGATGGACCATTTGCATCATTTAGTGGTTTAGTTGAGGAGATAGACGAAGATAAGTCTAAACTGAAAGTTTCAGTTTCTATTTTTGGAAGACCGACTCCAGTAGAACTTGAATTTAACCAGGTAGAAAAGGCAAGCTAATGGCAAAAAAAGAAATTGCAGGATTTGTAAAATTACAAATAAAAGGTGGTCAAGCTAATCCAGCACCACCTGTTGGTCCAGCTTTAGGACAAAGAGGAATTAATATTATGGATTTCTGTAAAGCTTTTAATGAAAAGACAAAAGGGTTAATGGGAAAACCTGTTCCAGTTATTATTACAGTTTATAAAGATAAAAAATTTGATTTTATTATAAAAACTCCACCTGCAACATTCTATATTAAAGAGAAACTTAAATTGAAAAGTGGATCTTCAGAACCTGGAAGAAACATAGTTAAATCAATTACTAAAAAACAATTAGAAGAAATAGCAAAAGAAAAAATGGCTGATTTGAATGCTCATGATATTGATCAAGCTGCAAAAATTATTGCAGGATCAGCTAGATCAATGGGTATCGAGGTTAAAGAATAATGAAATCTAAAAGATTTAAAAATTTATTAAAATTAGAAAAAGATATAACATCGAAATCAATTAAAGAATTACTTCCTAGTATAAAGAAAAATTGTACAACCAAATTTGATGAATCAATTGATTTAAGCCTTCAAATAAATAACAAACAAAAAAAAGGGGAGGTTAATATCAGAACAGTTGTAAACATGCCCGCAGGAACTGGAAAAAAAGTAAAAGTTGCAGTGTTATGCGACGACTCTAAAAAAGCAGCAGCAGAAAAGGCAGGAGCAGATCTAGTAGGCGCTGATGATTTAATTGAAAAAATAAAGGCAGGTGAGCTAAATTTTGAAAAATTAATTTGTACACCAAAAATGATGATTAACTTATCTAAGCTTGGAAAAATTTTAGGCCCCAAAGGCTTGATGCCAAATCCAAAACTTGGAACTGTTACTGAAAATATTGAGGAAGCAGTCAAAAATGCCAAAGCTGGTCAAGTTGAAATAAAAAATGATAAAGATGGAAATATTGGTGTCAGCTTAGGAAAAAAATCATTTGCTGATGATAAAATTTTATTGAATTATAATGCAATAATTGATGCTCTTGAAAAAGAAAAAAGCAATAACTCGTTTAAGGGCGAGATGATAAGAAGCACTTATTTAACATCATCAATGGGTATTTCCTACAAATTAAAACTTAATAAACAATTTTAACATGAATAAAGATCAAAAGAAAAACTATATAGAAAAAATGAGCACTGATATAGATAAATCAAAAGCTGTAATTGTTACTCATTATCAAGGTTTAAATATGCCCCAATTAGATCTATTGAGAAAGCAAATGAGAGAACATGGTATATTATTCAAAATAACTAAAAATAGAATTACAAAAATAGCACTTGAAAAAACAAGAGCTAAAGAACTAAGTAAATTATTTGCTGGGCCAACTGCTGTAGCATTATCTGATGACGCTATAACATCAGCAAAAATTTTAACTAAATTTTCAAAAGAAAATTCTAGCCTGAAAATTTTAGGTGGAATAATGGGCGATGAGATTCTTGATGTTGCTGCGGTACAAAATGTTGCAACTCTACCCACGCTAGATGAAGCAAGGGCTAAAATAGTAGGTATTTTAAGGTCTCCAGCTCAAAAATTAGCTACGATTTTACTTGCGCCGGCGACAAAAATCGCTATTTTGGCCAGCGAAAAATCAAAAAAATAATCAGGGACACAAAAATATTATGGCCGATCTAAACAAAATCATAGATGAATTATCAAGTTTGACAGTTGTAGAAGCTGCCGAGCTATCAAAACAATTAGAAGAGAAATGGGGAGTAACAGCTGCTGCTGCAGTTGCTGCACCTGCAGCAGCCGGTGGAGCTGCACCAGCTGAAGAAAAGGATGAATTTACTGTAGTCTTAGCTTCAGCAGGAGATAAAAAAATTAATGTAATCAAAGAAGTAAGAGCTGTTACATCATTAGGTTTAAAAGAAGCTAAAGATTTAGTTGAAGGTGCTCCTAAAGAAGTGAAAGCTGGTGTTAATAAAAAAGAAGCAGAAGAAATTAAGACAAAATTAGAAGCTGCAGGCGCAAAAGTAGAACTCAAGTAATTAGCTTAAATAATTTTATTAAGTTAGTAACTCAAAAAAATTAATGGATTTATCTTTTACAGGTAAAAAAAATATTAGAAAAAATTTTGGTAAGCTGAAAGAGAGCTTATCTATTCCTAATTTAATTGAAGTTCAAAAAAATTCATACAAACAACTAACAGAATTTAATTCAGATATAGAAGCTCATCTAGTAAAAGGTTTTGATAGGGTTTTTAAAAGTATATTTCCAATTGAAGATCTAAATGACAAAGCGACACTTGAATATGTTTCCTACAAATTCGATAAACCTAAATTTGATGTTGAAGAATGTATATCAAGAGGCTTAACTTATTCAGCTGCATTAAAATGCACTCTGAGACTTGTAGTTTATGAAATTGATGTAGAAAATAATACTAAAGAAATTCTTTCTGCTAAAGAACAAGAGGTCTACATGGGTGAGATTCCTATGATGACAGATAGTGGTACTTTTATTATAAATGGAGTTCAAAGAGTTGTAGTTAACCAGATGCATAGAAGTCCAGGTGTATTCTTTGATCATGATAAAGGTAAATCCCATGCTAGTGGTAAGCTTTTATTTAATTGTAGAGTAATACCTAATCGTGGTTCATGGTTGGATTTTGAATTTGATGTTAAAGATTTTTTGTACTTTAGAATTGATAGAAAAAAAAAGATATTAGTTTCTACTCTTTTGTTAGCATTAGGATATAGTAAAAATGATATAGTTAATGAATTTTATGAAAAAGAGTCATATTCATATGATGAGAAAAATAAAAAATGGAAAACAAAATTTGATCCAGAAAACTATAAATCTAAAAATTTTTCTGAAGAAGTTATTGATGCCAGAAATAATAAAGTAGTAATTAAAGCAGGAGAAAAAATAAACTTCTTAAATGCGAAAAAATTATACAACGATGGTTTAAAAGATATATATATTTCTAACGAGTCTTTGTTTGGTAAATTTCTTCATAAAAAAATATCATTAGATAATGAAACTGATAAATTTGAAATTGGAACAGAGTTAAACGCTACGATACTTGAAAAATTAATTGAAAATAAAATTTTTAATTTAGAAATATCTAAAACCAATCCAATTAACAAAGGTCCTTATCTATTAACAACATTATTAAATGATAAAAATGAAAATAAAAATGAAGCAATTAATGATATTTATAAAGTTTTAAGGCCTGGAGAACCTCCAACAATTGATATTGCTGCACAGATATTCAATAACTTATTTTTTAGTTCGGATAGATATGATCTATCTGATGTTGGTAGAGTTAAAATGAATTCTAGATTAAATCTGGATTGTTCTGACAAAATAACAATTCTAAGGAATGAAGATATCGTATCAATAATAAAAAAAATGTTAGATTTAAGAGATGGTAAGGACGAAATTGATGACATTGATCATTTAGGAAATAGAAGGATTAGATCAGTTGGTGAACTAGTTGAAAATCAGGCTCGTATGGGTGTTTATAGAATGGAAAGAGCAATAAAAGAAAAAATGACTACTATCGATGTTGAGTCTGCAATGCCCCAAGATTTAATAAACGCGAAACCATTGACAGTTTCCTTAAAGGATTTCTTTGCTACATCTCAACTTTCTCAGTTTATGGATCAGACAAATCCATTGTCAGAAATAACACACAAAAGAAGAGTATCAGCACTTGGACCAGGTGGACTAACTAGAGAAAGAGCTGGCTTTGAGGTTAGAGACGTACACCCAACTCATTATGGAAGAATTTGTCCAATAGAAACTCCAGAGGGCCCAAATATTGGTTTAATAAATAGTTTATCAACATATTCAAAAATAAATAAGTATGGATTTATAGAAAGTCCTTACAAAAAAGTTGAAAATGGTAAAGTTGTTGAAAGTATTGAATATCTTTCAGCAATGGAGGAAACAAAATTTACTATTGCACAAGCAAACTCAAAACTCGATAAAAATGGAAAATTTATTGAGGAATTAGTCTCTTGCAGACAAAATTTAAATTTTATTTTAGCTAAACCAGAAAACGTTGACTACATAGACGTATCACCTAAACAATTAGTATCCGTAGCAGCTTCATTGATCCCATTTTTAGAAAATGATGATGCAAATAGAGCTCTCATGGGATCAAATATGATGAGGCAAGCAGTGCCATTAATGAAACCCGAAGCACCACTGGTTGGTACAGGTATAGAGAGTGATGTAGCATTAGACTCTGGAGTTACAATCGTTGCAAAAAGAGATGGTATAGTTGATAAAATTGACGGAAAAAGAATTGTTATAAAGGCTTTAGAAGAAAAAGATTTTTCAAAGTCAGGTGTAGATATTTATAATTTACAAAAATTTAAAAGATCTAATCAAAATACATGTATAAATCAAAAACCACTTGTTAGAGTTGGTGATAATGTAAAATCAGGTGATATTATTGCCGATGGACCATCAACAAAAGTAGGAGAACTTGCTTTAGGTAAAAATGTTACTGTAGCATTTATGCCTTGGCAAGGTTACAATTTTGAGGATTCAATACTAATTTCAGAAAGATGTGTTACGGATGATGTTTTTACATCCATTCATATTGAAGAATATGAAGTTATGGCCAGGGATACCAAACTTGGAGAAGAAGATATAACAAGAGACATTCCAAACGTGAATGAAGAAGCTCTAAAAAATCTTGATGAGTCTGGAATAGTATATATAGGTGCAGAGGTTAAGCCCGGAGATATTCTTGTTGGAAAAGTAACTCCAAAAGGGGACTCAGCTTCAGGACCTGAGGAAAAACTTCTTAGGTCAATTTTTGGTGAAAAAGCTATTGATGTAACGGACACTTCTTTAAGGATGCCTAGTGGTAGTGGTGGAACAGTTGTTGATGTAAGAGTATTTAATAGACATGGAATAGAAAAAGATGAGAGATCAATAATAATTGAAAGATCGGAAATTGAGAGTGTACAGCAAGATAAATTAGTCGAAGAGGAAATTTTAGAGAGAAGTATTAAACAAACAGCAAGTTCGATTTTATTTGGACTAAAAAGTGAAAAAAAGCTAAAAAATATCAACGAAGGCGAATCATTCGATGAAAATAAAATTAATAGTCTAACAATTACTGAGTTATTTAAAATTTCAGTAAAAGATTCAAAAGCAACTGATGCAATGAGCAAACTTAAGGATCAATATAATAGTGCAAATTTAGATATTCAAAATAGATTTGAAGATAAAGTATTAAAAATACAACAAGGAGACGATTTATTACCAAGTGTAATGAAAATGGTCAAAGTATTCGTTGCTATGAAGAGAAGATTGAGACCAGGAGATAAAATGTCTGGAAGACATGGTAACAAAGGTGTCGTTAGTAAAATTGTTCCAGTTGAAGATATGCCATATATGGAAAGTGGACAACCAGTTGATATAGTATTAAATCCTCTTGGTGTACCAAGTAGGATGAACGTAGGCCAGATATTAGAAACGCATTTAGGCTGGGCATGCTCAGAACTAGGAAATAAATTAAAAGTATTAATAAATAAAATGAGCAAAAAAATTGAAAAAAGTGAAGATGTTAAAAAAATATTAAGTACTGTTTATGGTTCTGATGTATATGAGAAAACAATCAGTAAATTATCATCAAATGAATTTGTCGATTATATTGAAAATATGAAAAGTGGTATACCAATAGCAACACCTGTTTTTGATGGTGCTAAGGAATTAGATGTAACATCAATGTTAAAAACCGCAGGTTTACCTGGATCAGGCCAAACATATCTTTGGGACGGAAGAACAGGAGAAAAATTTGATAGAGCTGTAACAGTAGGAACTATATATATGCTTAAATTGCATCACTTGGTAGAAGACAAAATTCATGCAAGATCGACAGGGCCGTACAGTTTAGTTACTCAACAACCGCTTGGGGGTAAAGCTCAAAATGGGGGTCAAAGATTTGGTGAAATGGAAGTTTGGGCACTAGAAGCTTATGGTGCATCTTACACATTACAAGAAATTTTAACTGTTAAATCAGACGACGTAGCTGGAAGAGTAAAAGTATATGAAACAATTGTTAAAGGTGAAGAAAATTTTGAGTCTGGAATACCAGAGTCATTTAACGTTTTAGTTAAAGAAATTAAATCTTTAGCATTAAATGTGGAGTTAAATTAAATATGAGTAGAGAACTTTCTGATTTATTTAAAGAAAAATCAGTATCAGAGTCACAAAATTTTAGTAGTATTAAAATCACACTAGCGAGTCCTGAAAAAATTAAATCATGGACTTATGGAGAGATAAAAAAACCAGAAACAATTAATTACAGAACTTTTAGACCTGAAAAAGATGGTTTATTTTGTGCAAGGATTTTTGGCCCAATAAAAGACTACGAGTGTTTATGCGGAAAGTATAAAAGAATGAAGTTTAGAGGAATCATATGTGAAAAATGTGGTGTTGAAGTAACTAAATCCAACGTTCGAAGAGAGAGAATGGGCCATATAAACCTTGCGACTCCTGTTGCGCATATTTGGTTTTTAAAATCATTGCCAAGTAGAATTTCACTTGTAATTGATATGAAACTCAAAGATGTAGAGAAAGTACTTTATTTTGAAAATTTTATTGTAATAGAACCTGGTTTAACAGGATTAAAAAAGAACCAACTATTATCTGAGGAAGAATTAATTAAATTTCAAGACCAGTATGGTGAAGAGTCGTTCTCAGCAGGCATTGGTGCTGAAGCAATATTAGAAATATTAAAATCTATAGATTTAAAAGATGAGAGAGAAAAATTATCTAAATCAATAAAAGAAACCAAATCTAAGGTTACAGAAGAGAGAAATGTAAAAAGATTGAAACTTATAGATTCATTCTTGGAAACAGGAAATAAACCTGAGTGGATGATATTGACAACAATACCAGTTATACCACCTGAATTAAGACCTTTGGTACCTTTAGATGGCGGTAGATTTGCAACATCAGATTTAAATGATTTATATAGAAGAGTTATCAATAGAAATAATAGACTTAAAAGATTAATGGATTTAAAAGCACCAGATATAATAATCAGAAATGAAAAAAGAATGTTACAAGAGTCTGTGGATGCTCTTTTTGATAATGGCAGAAGAGGAAGAGTAATAACAGGCACAGGAAAAAGACCACTCAAATCACTTGCAGAAATGTTAAAAGGTAAGCAAGGAAGGTTTAGACAGAATTTACTTGGCAAAAGAGTAGATTATTCTGGAAGATCTGTAATCGTTGTTGGACCAGATTTGAAACTACATGAGTGTGGTTTGCCTAAAAAAATGGCTTTGGAATTATTTAAACCATTTCTTTATGCGAGATTGAATAAGTTAGGTTTGGCATCAACAATTAAACAGGCAAAAAAATTAGTAGAAAAAGAGAGAGATGAAGTTTGGGATGCGTTAGAAGTTATAGTAAGAGAACATCCTGTCTTATTGAATAGAGCACCTACACTTCACAGACTTGGAGTACAGGCATTTGAACCTAAATTAATAGAAGGGGATGCAATACAACTTCATCCATTAACATGTGCCGCATTTAATGCTGATTTTGATGGAGACCAGATGGCAGTACATGTACCTTTAAGTTTAGAAGCGCAACTCGAAGCAAGAGTTTTGATGATGTCTACAAATAACATTTTAAGCCCATCAAATGGAAAACCTATTATTGTTCCAAGTCAAGATATGATTTTGGGAATCTATTATCTTTCTCAACCACCATATCAAACCGATAAAGTTGAAGGTTACTTTGTAAATACAGATGAAATCCTTCAAGCATTAGAAAATAGAAATATTAAAATACATTCTAGAATAGTTTCAAGATTTGAAACTGTTGATGAAAATGGTAGTAAAAAATACGAAAAATATACTAGTACTGTTGGAAGATTTTTGTTAGCAAATATAATCCCTAAGAATATAAATAATAAATTCTCATTAGTTGATAGATTGCTTCCAAAAAGAACTGTATCTGAGGTAATTGATCATATATTTAGATTTTCGGGTCAGAAAAGTACAGTGATTTTTTGTGATAAACTTAAAGATCTAGGGTTCAAGTATGCTTTTAAAGCAGGTATATCATTTGGAAAAGATGATTTAGTAATACCGGAAAATAAAGAACAGTTAATCGAAGAAACAAAAAAATTAATTACTGAATATGAAAATCAATATGCAGAAGGACTAATCACAAGAGGTGAAAAATATAATAAAGTAGTTGATGCGTGGTCAAAATGTACTGAAAATGTTGCTTCAGAGATGATGAAAAGAATTTCAGCTACAGAAGTGACAAAAGAAGGACTTAAAATTAATTCAGTTTTTATGATGGCGGACAGTGGAGCAAGAGGCTCAGCTGCTCAAATGAAACAATTAGCTGGAATGAGAGGATTAATAGCAAAACCTTCGGGGGAAATTATTGAAAGTCCAATAACCTCAAATTTTAAGGAAGGATTAACTGCTTTAGAATATTTTAATTCAACACACGGTGCTAGAAAAGGTTTGGCAGATACTGCATTAAAAACAGCTAACTCAGGATACTTAACTAGAAGATTATGTGACGTAGCTCAAGATCTAACAACTACCGCAAAAAAATGTAAAAACCCTGGTTTTATACAATTAAGTGAAATTATTGAAGGTGGAAATATTATAGTGAGTTTATCAGAGAGAGCCCTGGGTAGAGTTGCTGCAAAAGAAATTAAAAATCCAATTACTGGAGAGATAATAATTAAAAAAGAACAAATGATCGATGAAGAAGGATGTGAGAAAATTGATGCAGCTGGAGTTAAAAATATTGATGTATATTCAGTCATAACTTGTAGTTTACCAGATGGGGTATGCTCAACTTGTTATGGAAGAGACCTATCTAGAGGAATTCTTGTAAATGTTGGAGAGGCAATTGGCATGATTTCTGCCCAGTCCATTGGAGAGCCAGGTACGCAATTAACAATGAGAACTTTTCACGTAGGTGGAACTGCATCTATAAAGCAAGAAAGTCAAATTGTAACTAAATCTAAGGGAACCTTAAAAATTATAAATACAAATTTAATTGAAGACTCAAAAAAGAATCTTATTGTTATGGGTAGAAATACTCAATTATCCATAGAAGATGATAAAGGATTACAAATAGCTGTTTACAAAGTACCATATGGATCTAAACTTTTTTTCCAAAATGATGACAAGGTAAATCAAAATACTAAAATATGTGAATGGGATCCTTATACAACCCCGGTTATTGCAGAAAAAAGCGGTATTGCAAATTTTGTTGATTTGATTGATGGAATTTCTATCGCAGAAACAACAGATGACGCAACAGGTATATCAACTAAAACAGTAATAGATTGGAAAACACAATCTAAAAATACAGATCTCAAACCTCGAATAACATTGAGAGATGATAAAGGTAATGTAATTAAAAAAGCAGATGATAATGAAGCTAGATATTATTTAGTTCCAGACTCTATTTTATCTGTTTCTGACGGACAAAAAATACATGCAGGTGATGTAATTGCAAGATTGCCTAAAGAAACTTCTAAAACAAAAGATATTACAGGAGGCCTACCTAGAGTCGCAGAGCTTTTTGAAGCAAGAAAAGCTAAAGATAGCGCTATCATCGCTGAAAATGATGGTAAAGTAATCTTCGGAAAAGAGGTCAGAGGAAAACAAAGAATTACAATTGAGGCAGAAAATGGAGATAGTTCTTCATATTTAATTCCAAAAGGTAAACATATTAATTTTAATCAAGGTGAAAAAATAAAAAAAGGTGAGTATTTATTAGATGGACAACCTTTACCTCATGATATTTTAAGAATTTTAGGTATCAAAGAATTAACAGAATACTTTGTTAATCAGGTACAAGAAGTTTATAGATTACAAGGGGTAATTATTAACGATAAACATATTGAAGTTATTTTAAGGCAAATGCTTAAAAAAATTGAGGTAAAAGTACCTGGCGATTCAAGTCTATTACCTGGAGAAATTATAGAAAAAACTACATTTGACGAAGTTAATGCAAAATTAAAAAATGAAGGAAAAAATCAGGTTGTCGGAGAGAGAATTTTAATGGGAATTACTAAAGCTTCGCTTCAAACAGAATCATTTATTTCTGCTGCTTCATTTCAAGAAACAACAAGAGTTTTAACCGATGCTGCTATAAAAGGTAAAACAGATAAACTTAAAGGTTTAAAAGAAAATGTAATAGTCGGAAGATTAGTTCCTGCAGGAACTGGATCAGTAAAAGTATCTTGGAACCATAAAGCCAGCGAAGACGATAAGTCATTCCTTTTAGAAAAAGAAAATAAAGAATCAATAGAAAATCAAGCAGAAAGCCAATAATTACTTGTTATTTTTAATGGTTTTAATTTGACAAATCATAAATTTTCAGTATTTTGGCGATATTTTTTTGGTTGGAATGTAGTACTTAGTACTAAACGCTGCCAAACTAGCCGCTGTAAAGTTTCATTCAAAAAAATAAATTATTATGCCAACAGTAAACCAATTACTTAGAAAAAAAAGATCTAGGCCTAAATCAAGGAATAAAGTTCCAGCCTTAGAACAATCTCCCCAAAAAAGAGGAGTATGTTTAAAGGTGTACACAACGACACCAAAAAAACCAAATTCAGCATTGCGAAAAGTAGCAAGAGTAAGACTGTCAAATGGTCATGAGGTAATTTCATATATTCCAGGAGAAGGACATAATTTACAAGAACACTCAGTTGTTTTAATCCGTGGAGGTAGAGTAAAAGATCTTCCCGGAGTTAGATATCATATCCTTAGAGGAAATCTTGATACACAAGGGGTAACAGCAAGAAAACAACAACGTTCAAAATATGGAGCTAAAAAGGGTAAATAAATATGTCCAGAAAAAAAAGTGCTCCAAAAAGAATTCCAGTAGTCGACCCTAAATTTAAATCTGCAGTTATTCCTAAGTTAATAAATTCATTAATGTATGATGGAAAAAAAACAACAGCTGAGAAAATTGTTTATGACGCATTAAATAAAATTAAAACTAAATCTAAGGACGAGCCGATAAATATTTTTAATGAAGCAATTAATAATATCAAACCGACAGTTGAGGTTAGATCTCGAAGAGTTGGTGGTGCAACTTATCAGGTTCCAGTAGAAGTGAGACCAAAAAGATCTCAAGCTTTAGCTCTTAGATGGTTAATAGACGCATCTAGAAAAAGAAAAGACAAAACAATGTCTGATAAATTATTTAATGAGATATTTGATGCTTACAATAACAAAGGATCATCAATTAAAAAAAAAGAAGATACTCATAAAATGGCAGAGTCAAATAAAGCTTTTGCGCATTATAGGTGGTAATTGATTATGGCTAGATCGCACGATATAGATAAATATAGAAACATAGGTATCATGGCTCATATTGATGCTGGTAAAACTACAACTACTGAAAGAGTTTTATATTATACTGGAAAAAGTCATAAAATTGGTGAAGTTCATGATGGTGCTGCCACTATGGACTGGATGGAGCAAGAACAAGAACGAGGAATAACTATTACATCTGCAGCAACTACATGTTTTTGGAGAGATCATAGAATTAATATTATAGATACTCCAGGCCACGTTGATTTTACAATTGAGGTAGAAAGATCGCTAAAAGTATTAGATGGGGCTGTTGCTGTTTTTGATGGTGTAGCAGGTGTTGAGCCTCAATCAGAAACTGTATGGAGACAAGCAGATAAATATAAAGTTCCACGAATATGTTTTGTTAATAAATTAGATAGAACTGGGGCTGATTTTTTTAGATGTGTAGATATGATCAAAGACAGATTGGGAGCAAAACCAATGGTATTACAAGTTCCGGTAGGAATTGAATCCTCTTTAAAAGGTATAGTTGATCTAGTAAAAATGAAGGCAGTTATTTGGAAAGATGAAACTTTAGGAGCAGAATTTGAGTATCAAGATATTCCATCAGATTTAAAAGAAATTTGCGATAAATATAGACAAGAATTAGTGGAAACAGCCGTTGAACAAGACGAAAAACTAATGGAAAGTTATCTCAATGGTGAAGAGATTAAAGAGCAAGATTTAATCAAATGTATAAGAAAAGGATGTTTAAATTTTGATTTTGTTCCAGTAATAACTGGATCTGCGTTTAAAAATAAAGGAGTACAACCACTTTTAGATGCTGTAATTGATTTTTTACCGAGTCCAAAGGACTTAGGATCTATTAAAGGTACTGTGCCAAACACAGAAGATGAAATAGAAATGAAATTTGAGGATAATGCGCCATTTTCAGCTTTAGCGTTTAAAGTAGCGAACGATCCATTTGTTGGATCTTTAACTTTTATAAGAATCTACTCAGGTACAATTAAATCTGGAACTGGAATTTATAATACCTCAAAAGACAAGGAAGAAAGAGTGGGCAGAATGCTACTTATGCATGCAAACTCACGTGAAGATATAAAAGAAGCTAATGCAGGCGATATTGTAGCTTTAGCTGGTTTAAAAAATACCATTACCGGACATACTTTAGCAAATGAAAATAATCCTATACTTCTTGAACCTATGGAATTTCCCGATCCAGTAATCGAAATTGCTGTTGAGCCAAAAACTAAAGGTGACCAAGAAAAAATGGGAGAGGCACTAGGTAGACTGGCTAAGGAGGATCCGTCATTTAGAGTTACTTCAGATGAAGAGTCTGGACAAACAATAATTAAAGGTATGGGAGAATTACATTTAGATATTATTGTAGATAGAATGAAAAGAGAATTTAAAGTCGAAGCTAATGTAGGTGCACCACAAGTAGCTTATAGAGAGACTATCCTAGGATCATCAGAAGCTGACTATACTCATAAGAAACAAAGTGGTGGAGCAGGACAATTTGCAAGAGTAAAATTACAACTTGAACCATTAGAACCAGGCAAAGGCAGAGAGGTTGAAAATAAAATTAAAGGCGGAGCTATACCTAAAGAATTTATTCCTGGGGTGGAAAAAGGAATTGAAAGTGTATCTGACAACGGTATCTTAGCTGGTTTTCCAATTATAGATTACAAAGTAACAATTGTTGACGGTTTACACCATGATGTTGACTCAAGTGTTCTAGCATTTGAATTAGCATCTAGACAATGTTTCAAAGACGCTTGCCAAAAAGCAACTTTAAAATTATTGGAACCAATAATGAGGGTAGAAGTGGTTACTCCAGAGGATTACATGGGCGATGTAATTGGTGATTTAAATAGTAGAAGAGGACAAATTAATACTCAAGAGCAGAGAGGAAATGCAACAGTTGTTACCGCAATGGTGCCTTTAGCTAACATGTTTGGTTACATAAATGCACTCAGATCAATGTCACAAGGCAGAGCTCAGTACTCAATGTTTTTTGACCATTATGATAAAGTCCCGCAAAACGTTCAAGACGAAGTTACTAAAAAGACAGGAACATAAAATGGAAAAGCAAAATATAAGAATTAAACTCAGAGCATATGATAATAAGATTTTAGATCAATCTACTGAAGAAATTGTAAATACAGTAAAAAGAACAGGAGCAAATATTAAGGGACCTATTCCACTACCAACAAAAATTGAAAGATTTACAGTTTTAAGATCACCCCACATTGATAAAAAAAGCAGAGAACAGTTTGAGACTAGAACACATAAAAGATTAATTGATATAATTGAACCAACACCTCAAACAGTTGAAGCTTTAATGAAATTAGATTTAGCGTCAGGCGTTGATGTAGAAATAAAAATATGAGTAATTTAGAATTATTAGGAATAAAATTAGGAATGACACGAGAGTTTTACGAAACAGGTCAATCCGTACCAGTAACTGTTTTAAAAATGGAAAAAGCAAGAGTTATATCATTAATTGACAAAGAAAAGAGAGGCTATTCTGCAATACAACTTGGTTTTGGAAGTATAAAAAATTCAAAACTCACAAAACAAATGAAAGGTTATTTTACAAAAAAAAACACTGAACCAAAAAAAACCCTAAAAGAAATTAGATTAGATAAAATTGATGAATTCAAAGAAGGTAATGAATTTGGAATTGAAATATTTGAAAACGTAAAGTTTGTAGATATTAAGTCTAAAACTATTGGAAAGGGATTCGCGGGAGCTATGAAAAGACATAATTTTAGCGGATTGAGAGCAACACACGGTGTTTCAATTTCACATAGATCACACGGTTCAACTGGTCAAAGGCAAGATCCAGGAAAGGTATTTAAAAATAAGAAAATGGCAGGTCATATGGGTGATAAATATAGGACTGTACAAAATTTAGAGATAATTAAAAAAGATTTAGAAAATCAATTACTATTCGTAAAAGGATCAATACCAGGTTCAAAAAATAGCCAGGTAACAGTGACAAAATCAATTAAAAATATTAACAAATCAACGATATTGGAAAAAATAGAGGCAGCAAAAAAAGCTAAGAATATTGCAGATAAGAAAAAGAAATAATTATGAAAATAGATAAACTTTCATTAGATGGAAATAGGCAAAGTCTTGAAATAACAGATAAAATTTTTGCTAATAAGTTTAACAAAAAATTAATAAGTGAAATTCTGTATAAAAATATTGCAAACTTTAAAGGTAGAAAAGCAAAAACCAAACAAAAAAATGAGATTGTTGGTTCAACTTCTAAGATCTATGCTCAAAAAGGAACGGGTAATGCAAGACACGCTAGTAGAAAAGCTCCAATTTTTGTTGGTGGTGGTGTAGCACATGGTCCAAAAGGTGAAAATTCTTATAAATTTAGAAAGTTAAATAAAAAAGAAAAAAAGCAAGGTTTAGCTTCATTAATTTCTGAAAAAAATAACAACAAGGATTTAATAATTTTCGAAGATTTTAAAAAATCAATTACAAAAACAAAAGAAATGTTTGTATATTTAAAAAAATTTGAAGCTACAAATTCAATTTTAATTTTAGATAAATCTTCAATGGAAAAAATAGGAAGATCTTTAAATAATATTCCCAATATAAAAATCTCTGATATTAAAAATTTAGCTCTATACGATTTAATTAAGTATAAAAAAGTGATTTTCACCGAAACATCAATAAAAGATTTAGAAAAGAGATATTTATGATTTCAAAATCAAATATATATGACAATATAATTAGCCCTATTGTAACTGAAAAATCTACAAATCAATCTGAATACAATAAAATTGTATTTAAAATTAATAAAAAGTTTAATAAAAAATTAATTAAAAAAAATATAGAAAAAATATTCAAAGTAGAAGTTACTAAAATAAATATTGTTAACAAAAGAAGCAAAGTAAAAAAAACCAGAGGAAGAAAAGTTAAAGTATCAGGTTACAAGAAAGCAATTGTAACTTTGAAAAAAGGTCAAAACATTGATCTAACAACAGGAATCTAAATTTATGGGATTAAAACAATTCAAGCCTTATACCAAGTCTACTAGATCTACTATATTGATAGATAAATCTGGTTTGTGGAAAGGAAAGCCATATAAACCTTTAACATCACAAAATAAATCAGTTAAGGGCAGAAATAATTTAGGCAGGATAACTGCCAGAAATCATGGCGGTGGTCATAAGCAAAAGTATAGATTAATTGATTTTTATAGAAAAAAATTTGATGTGAAGGGAACAATCGAAAGAATAGAGTATGACCCTAATAGATCATGCCATATTATGTTAATAAAATTTGAGGATAACGAGAGATATTATTATTTAGCTCCACAAAAAGTCAAAGTTGGAGATGTAATTCAAAATGGTCCTAATTCTGAAATTAAAATCGGAAATACATTGCCTCTTAAAGATATACCGGTTGGTATGGATATTCATAACGTTGAATTACAACCTGGCGGTGGAGGAAAAATTGCAAGAGCAGCTGGTTCAAGTGTAACCATCTCAGGTTCTGATGGAAATTATTCAATAATTAAAATGGCATCAGGTGAAATCAGAAAAATAGATTCAAGATGTCTAGCTACGATCGGAGTATTATCTAATCCTGATCAGAAAAATATTAGTATAGGTAAAGCTGGTAGATCTAGATGGCTAGGTAGAAGACCACATACTAGAGGAGTAGTGATGAACCCTGTAGATCACCCACATGGAGGAGGTGAAGGTAAAACAGCTGGAGGCAGACATCCAGTTTCACCAACTGGTGTGTCAGCAAAAGGTCTCAAAACAAGAGATAACAAAAGGACTGATAAATTTATTATCAGAAGAAAAGGTAAAAAATAATTATGTCTAGATCAGTGTGGAAAGGGCCATTTGTAGAAGAAAGTTTAATAAAAAAAGTTGAAAAAGAAAAAAATAACCCAAATAGAAAACCTATTAAAACATGGTCAAGAAAGTCTACTATTTTACCTGATTTTGTAGGTATAAGTTTTTTAATTTATAATGGAAAAAAATTCATCCCAATCACTATTTCTGAAGATATGGTTGGACATAAATTTGGTGAATTTGCTCCAACTAGGCAGTTTTTTGGACATACTCCTGCAGATAAAAAAGCTAAAGAGACAGCACCAGATGCTGGTAAAAAATAAAATATGAGTAAAGAAAAAAATAAAAATTTAGATTTAAAAACTGTTAAAGCAGTCAATAAAAATGTTAGATCTAGCGTAAGAAAACTTTCGCCAATACTTAAATCTATTGTAGGCAAAAAAGCTGGCGAAGCACTTCGAGACTTATCATTTTCTGAGAAAAGAATATCTAAAGATATAAAAAAAACAATTTCATCAGCAGTGGCTAATGCTGAAAATAATTTTCAGTTTGATATAGATAAGTTAATTGTTGACCAAGCATTTTGTGGAAAACAGATTATAATGAAAAGATTTAGAGCTCGAGCCAAAGGAAGGGCAGCGCCTATATTGAAACCATATTCAAATGTAACAATAATATTAGCCGAAAAATCAAAGGAGTTAAAGCAAGATGGGTCAAAAAGTTAATCCAATAGGATTAAGATTAGGTATTAATAAAGGATGGGATTCCGTTTGGTATGCCAATAAAAAAAATTTTGGAAATTATTTAATTGAAGATTTTAAAATTAGAGAACATATTAAAAAAACAGTAGTTAATTCTGGAGTGTCTAAAGTGATGATTGAAAGAACCACAAAAAAGTGTTTTGTGACTATATACACTTCTAGACCAGGCTTCGTTATAGGAAAAAAAGGAAGCGACATAGAAAAAATTAAGAAAAAGTTATCAGATATTACATCTAACGAAGTAGTTTTAAATATTAAAGAAGTAAAGAAACCAGAAACAAACAGTTATTTAGTTGCTGAAAATATTGCCCAACAACTTGTTAAGAGAGTTTCTTATAGAAAAGCTATGAAAAGAGCTATGCAATCTGCGCTAAGACTAGGAGCAAAGGGAATTAAAGTAGCTTTAAGTGGTAGACTTGGTGGAAATGAAATAGCAAGAACAGAATGGTTAAGAGATGGCGGGATACCATCTCATACTTTAAGAGCAGATATAGATTATGCTGAAGCAGAAGCACTCACTACATATGGAATTATTGGTGTTAAAGTATGGATATATAAGGGCGAAATATTTACAAGGGAGTTTAGTCAAGAGACTAATAAAAATTAATTATGTTACAACCAACAAGAACAAAATTTAGAAAAGCACATAAAGGAAGAATACACGGAGTAGCATCTAGATGTAATTTAATGAATTATGGAGCTTTTGGTTTAAAGGCAATACAACCAGATAGAGTAATCTCAAAACAAATCGAGGCAGCAAGAGTCGCATTAACAAGACACATGAAAAGACAAGGAAGAGTTTGGACTAGAGTATTTCCAAACATACCTGTATCAAAAAAACCAACCGAGGTTAGAATGGGAAAAGGCAAAGGTTCACCTGAATTTTGGGCATGTAGAGTTAAACCAGGTAGAATTTTGTTTGAAGTTGATGGAGTATCAGAAGAAATTGCTAGAGAAGCTTTGTACAAAGCTTCTGCAAAATTGCCAATTAAATGTAAATTTATAAAAAGAATATAATGAAAAAAAAAGAAATAAATAAATTATCAAAGACAGAAATTTTAAAAAATTTAGATAAATATAAAAAGGATTTATTTAATTTAAGATTTCAGAAGAATAATGGTCAATTAAAAAGTCCAGCTAAGTTTAAAGAGACAAGAAAAACTATTGCAAGATTAAAAACAATTATGAAAGGTAAGAATGCCTAAAAAAATATTGGAAGGCAAGGTTATAAGCGATAAGGGCAATAAATCTATAACTGTACTTGTTGAAAGAAAATATCAACACCCAGTTTTACAAAAAGTTATTAAAACAAAAAAAAAATATCGGGTACATGATGAAAATAACTCATTTAAAACTGGAGATAAAGTTTCCATCATTGAATCAAGGCCAATTTCGAAAACTAAAAAATTTAAAGTTTTAGAGGAAAAGAGATGATACAGGTACAAACAGAATTAATGGTAGCTGATAACACGGGTGCAAAAAAAGTAGAATGCATAAAAGTTCTTGGTGGATCTAAAAGAAGATATGCAAGTATCGGTGATGTTATCAAAGTTTCTGTTAAAGAGGCGATACCTAAAGGTAAGGTAAAAAAAGGATCTGTACATAACGCAGTTGTGGTAAGAGTTAAAAAAGGCATTTATAGAAATGATGGTTCTAAAGTAAAATTTGACAACAATGCAGCCGTATTA
>CACGOM010000015.1 GCA_902574705.1 uncultured Pelagibacteraceae bacterium
ATTATTTTAATAATCTGATATTAAATCTTCCATTGGAATATGATAAAAATGATTTTGTTAAACTAAACGAGTTATTGGAATATTTAAAATTAAAACCATATTCCTTAAATAGAATTGAAGATATTTTAGAAGAAATCGATAATATTGCACTTCAAAATAATTATGAGTTTGTCTCTGCAACTTATGATGAAAAGATCGTTGAACAAAACAAAATTAATTTAACAATAAACCTTAAAGATGCAGAAAAATTCTATATTGAAAAGATTAATATATATGGAAATTATATTACGTCAGAGAATGTAATTCGAAACCAGCTTATATCTGACGAGGGAGATCCATTTAACCAAATTCTTGTAAACAAATCGTTTAATAATATTAAATCTTTAAGAATATTTCAGAATGTTAAAACTGATATTGAAACCTCTGAGAATACTAAAACAAAAATAATTAATATTAATGTTCAAGAAAGGCCCACTGGAGAAATCTTTGCAGGAGCAGGAACAGGAACTAGCGGTTCTTCTTTGAGCGTTGGTATTAATGAAAATAATTATCTTGGTGAAGGTATAAAACTAGGAGCAGATTTTTCAATATCAGATGATTCAGTTACTGGCAGACTAATTGTAAATGAAAGAAATTATAAAAATACTGACAAATCTTTATTAAGATCTTTTGAAAGATCTGAATCAGATTTATTGAGCAATTATGGTTATAAAACTCAAAAAACTAGCGTAAAATTCGGTACAAATTACGAGCAATTAAAAGATATTTTCTTTTCACCATCTATAATAAGCTCATATGAGGATATTGAAACTAATTCCAAAGCATCTAATGCAAAAAAAAGGCAAGCAGGTGATTATTTGGATTTTATTTTGGATTACGGCTTTACACTCAACAAATTAAATCAAAATTTTAATCCAACAGATGGTTACAAATTTACTTTTTCTCAAGAATTACCTGTATATAGTGAAGATGGCACACTTGTAAATAAAGTTAACTATACAAAATATTTAGATACAGATAATGAGGTTGTTTATTCATTCTCTTTCTTTACGGCAGCATCCAATTCATTATCAAATGATGATGCCAGAATTACGAAAAGAATATATATACCACAAAGGAAGTTAAGAGGATTTGAGCCAGGCAAAATAGGACCAAAAGATGGGTCAGATTTTATTGGTGGTAACTATGGTACAGCAATCAATTTTACTTCAACATTACCAAATTTTTTAACAGAGGTGCAAAATTTAGATGTAAGCCTTTTTTATGATGCAGCAAATGTGTGGGGTGTAGATTATGACTCATCAATAGATGAGAACTCGAAAATACGTTCTTCAACAGGGATTGCTCTAGATTGGTTTACACCAATTGGACCTTTAACTTTTTCATACGCAATACCGATAACTAAATCTAGTACTGATAAAGTAGAAAATATTAGATTCAATATTGGAACAACTTTTTAGTGAAAAAATTTACTTATCTTTTTATTATTATATTATTAAATCTTAATTTTACTCAATTAAGCGCTCAAACTATTGCATATGCAAATATTGATTTCATAATACAAAATTCGGAAATAGGAAAAAAAATTATTATTCACTATAAGAAAGAAAATGATGATTTAGTTAAATCAATAAAAAGTGAAGAAAAAGAAATTAGACAAGAGGAAAATGAATTATATGCACAAAAAAATATTCTTGAAGCTAATGAGTTTTCTAAAAAATTAGACTCTATTAAAGTTAAAGTAAATGAGTTTAATAAAGTTAATCAAGAAAAAATAAAAAATTTAAATATCAAAAAAGATAAAACTTTTAATTCTCTTATTATTGAGATTAAAAAGATTCTAAACACTTTTGCTCAAGAAAAAAAAATTGATATAATTTTATCGTCAAAACAAATCATAATTGGAAAGTCGAATTTTGATGTTACAGAAGAAATATTAAAAATAGTTAATGAAAAAATTAAAAAATTTGATATAGAAAAATAATGGACAAATTAAATAAAAAACAAATAATTAGTTTATTACCACATAGAGAACCTATGTTATTAATAGATGAATTAATAAATATTAAAAAATTATTCTCAGCTACAGCAATAGTAAATGTTAAAACAGATAGTTTTTTTGTCCAAGGACATTTTCCCGGTCAACCAGTCATGCCAGGAGTTTTAATTGTTGAAGCTTTTGGTCAAGCTGCTGCAGCGTTAACTGCGGCAGGTATAGATAAAAAAGAATATGAAAATAAATTAGTTTTTTTAATGAGTGTTGAAAAAGCCCGATTCAGAAACCCAGTTATTCCAAATTGTAAGCTAGAATTAAACATTGAAGCTATTAGATCACACGGCAGAGTATGGAAATATAAAGGTGAAGCATTTGTTGATGGTAAAAAAATGGCTGATGCACAGTGGTCTGCAACTATTGTCGATAGGAAATAATTAGCAATAAATCTTGATAAGCATTTAAAATAAGTTTTGATATTAAACTTATAGATGTCTAATCCTTTTTTTAAAAACACAGGTCCATATAATATTAATTTTTTATTAAATAATATTGGATCAAAAAACCAAAGTATAAATGATCATGAAATCATTGATATTAAAGATCTTAATTCATCTCATAATAATGAAATTACATTTTTTCATTCCAAAAAATATTATGATTTAGCAAGAAATACAAAGGCATCTTTCTGCATAACTACAGATAATTTAAAATCTTTTTTACCTAAGACATGCAAACCTATAACTTCTAAAAATGTTTTATTAGATACAGCAAAAATTACACAAATTTTTTACCCTGACTCTGTAAATGATAATTTTGATAATTCTGCTGATTATATTGATCATACAGAATATAAAGATAAAGTAAAACATGGTAAAAACGTTTTAATTGGAAAAAATGTAAAAATTGGCTCTAATTGTTTAATTGGACATAATTCAATCATAGAAAAAAATGTATCTATAGGAGATAATTGTTCAATAGGTTCAAATGTAATAATCAGAAATTCATTGATTAAAAATAATGTTCATATTTTAGATGGATGCGTGATAGGAAAAAAAGGTTTTGGTTTTTTTCCAAACAAAAATTCAAATTTTAAATATCCGCAAGTTGGCATTGTAATTATCGAAGAAAACGCAGAGATAGGATGTGGCTCTACAATTGATAGAGGCTCTCTTTCAAACACAATAATTGGAAAAAATACTTTTTTAGATAACCAGATACATATTGCTCACAATGTTAAAATTGGTGAAAACTGTATTATCGCGGGACAAGTTGGATTTGCAGGTAGCTCAACATTAGGCAACAATGTAATGATAGGCGGACAAGCTGGTATCTCTGGACATCTTAAAGTTGGAAATAATGTACAAATTGGAGGTGGCAGTGGTGTTATTAAAAATATTCCAGATAATTCGAAGGTTATGGGGTATCCGGCAAAAGATTTAAAAAATTTTATTAGAGAAAATAAATGATAGATAAAACAGCTATTATAGATAATAACGCAAAAATTCATTCTACTGCAAAAATTGGACCATTTACAGTAATTGGACCAAATGTTGAAATAGGTGAGAACGTAACAATTCATTCTCACGTAAATATTTCTGGGAATACAAAAATTGGGAAAGGAAATACTTTCTATCCATTTGCATCAATAGGGAATGATCCTCAAGATTTGAAATTTAATGGTGAAAAAACTTTATTAGAAATTGGAGATAACAACAGATTTAGAGAATATGTAACAATAAACCCAGGTACAGTTGGTGGAGGAGGATTAACAAAAATAGGAAACAATTGTTTATTTATGATTTCTTCACATATTGCTCATGATTGTAAAGTTGGTAATAATGTGATCATAGCTAATAATGTACCTTTAGGTGGACATGTAACAATAGAAAATAATGTAGTTATAGGTGGAAATTCAGCTGTACAACAATTTACTAGAATTGGCGAAATGGCAATGATTGGAGGAATGACAGGTGTACTGCATGACGTAATACCTTACGGATTATCAACAGGAAATAGAAACTCATTACAAGGATTAAACTTAATAGGTTTAAGAAGGGCCAAGTTTGAAAACAAAGATATTTTAGGCTTAAGTGAAGCTTACAAAGAGATTTTTGCCACTAAGAATATCAATGAGAATATAAGTAAATTGATTGGTTCTTTTCAAGAAAATCCATTAGTTAAGAATGTAATTGAATTTATAACAAAAGATAAAAAAAGATCTATATGTACACCATTTTCGTAAAATGATCGGATTAATTTTTGGTGATACTGATTTTCCAAAGGAAATTCTTAAAAAGGTTAAAAAAAGAAAAATAGAATATTTAATAATTGATTTATCAAAATCAAAAAAATTTAAACAAGAAAAAAAATCTTATTCAGTTTCTATAGGTCAATTCGGTAAAATTATTAACATTCTTAAAGAAAATAATTGTAAAAAAGTCCTATTTGCTGGAAAAGTAAATAAACCTAACCTTTCAAAATTAAAATTAGATTTTAAAGGTATTTATTATATTCCTAGAATAATTAAGGCATCTAAACTTGGAGATGCAGCAATACTTAAAGAAATCATAAAAGTATTATCTCAAAATAAGATAAAAACTGAAAATTCACTTAAATTTAACTCAGAACTTTCATTAAAAAAGGGCAATTATTCAAAGATTAAACCAAATAAAGAAGATCAATTAGATATTAAAAAAGCAATAAAAACTCTAAATAATTTAAAACAATATAATTTCAGCCAGGGTGCTGTAGTTAGAAATAAAAAAGTAGTTTTTATAGAAGGAAAAGGTGGAACTAAAAAAATGCTCGAAAAAAGCAGAAGTAAAAAATTTAGAAATCATGGAGTTTTAGTTAAGTTTCCAAAAAAGAAACAAGACTTGAGGGTAGATCTTCCAACCATTGGATTAAAAACTTTAAAACAAAGTAAGACCGCAGGATTAAAAGGTATTGTTATTAAAAGTAAACAACATGTTTTTTTAGATAAAAGTAAATGTATTAAATTTGCTAATAAAAATAGGATGTTTATTTCTGTAAAATGAAAAAGATATTTGTTTTAACTGGTGAACCTTCTGGTGATAAACTAGCATCAACTGTAATTGCTAAGATTAAACAAAATCATTCTGATATAGAATATCTTAGTGTTGGGGGTTCTCATTTAAATTCAATTGGGGTAAGATCAATATTTGATCTTGAAGAAATTACTTATATTGGTTTTACCAGTGTCATCTTAAACATATTCAAAATCAGAAAAAAAATTAACGAAACTGTAAAAAAGATAATTGAATTTAATCCAGATATTTTGTTCAGTGTAGATAGTCCAGATTTTACTTTGAGAGTTGCTGAAAAAGTAAAAAATATTAACCCTAATATTAAAACAATACATTATGTTGCACCTCAGATTTGGGTGTGGAGAGAGGGAAGAGTTAAAAAGTTTAAAAAGTTTTTAGATCATATTTTATTATTATTTGATTTTGAAAAAAAATATTTTGATAAAGAAAATATTCCAAATACTTTTGTTGGACATCCTTTTATAGAATATAAGACAAATAACAAAATAGATTTATCTAACATCATATCAAATAAAAAAAAAATTATTTCTCTCTTTTCTGGTAGCAGATCATCAGAGGTTAATTTACTTTTGCCTATCTTAATAGATTTTATAAATATGATGAATGCAAAATTTGATAATTTTACTTTTGTATTTCATGCTACTGACGAAAATAAAGATTTAATAAATAAAAAAATTAATAACATAAGTTTAAAAAATGTTGAGGTTATTTCTGACGAAAATATAAAAAAACAAATACTAATTAAATCTATTTTCGCAGTTTCTAAATCTGGCACAGTTTCTCTTGAAATCTGTAATGCAAAAGTACCTTCTATAATTATCTATAAAATGAATTTTTTTAATTTTTTAATTGTTAAAATGTTAGTCAAAATAAAATTTGCTAATATCATTAATATAATTAATAACAAAGAAGTAATTCCAGAATTAATACAAAAAGAATGTAACGCTAAAGAGATTTACAACTCGGTTGTCTACTTTTTAAAAAATCCAGAATTAATGAAAAAACAAATTAATGATTGCGAGGAAACTTTAACAAAAATCAGATCAAAAACCTCATCTTCTGATGAAGCATCTTCGGTATTAACTAAGTTTCTTGTTGGTTAATCTTTTTATTACTTCTTCTTTTCCAAGTGAAATAATTATATCATATATACCAGGCCCAAATTTTGATCCTGTTAAAGCTATTCTTAAAGGCTGCCCAACTCCTTTAAAATTAGTATCATTTGATTTAATCAATTCGTTAACTATTGGCTCTAATGTTTCTTTGCTTAGTTTATCAACGTTGCTTAGTTTAGCACTGAAATCTAATATTACTTTTTTAGCCTTATCGTCAATTAACTTAATATCATCTTGATTAAAATTAACCTCATCTACCATTATATATTGACCATTATTAAATATATCTTCCAAGGTTTTTGCTTTATTTTTTAGGAAATTTAGAGACTTTTTAATCTTGTCTTTCTTATCTGATTTAATTTCACTCTTATATAATTTGCAATATTCAGCTAATTGATCAAATAAATCAATTTCATCGATATTCTTAATGTAGTGCTCATTCATCGATAAAATTCTACTCATATCTAGTTTTGAGGGAGATTTACCAATTCCTTCAAGATTAAAATGCTTAATACTTTCATCTAGCGTGAAAATTTCTTTGTCTTTATAAGACCATCCTAATCTAAGAAGATAATTTCTAAGTGCATCTGGCATAATACCAATTTTAGAGTAATCATCTAATGTAGATGCTCTATCTCTTTTTGATAGTTTTTTTCCTTCTGTTGTATGTATCAAGGGTATGTGTGCGAAAGATGGTAAATCCCATTTCATTGCTAAATAAATTTGCATTTGTTTAAAAGTATTAATTTTGTGGTCATCACCTCTTATTATATGAGTTATATTCATTTGATGGTCATCAACAGATGCAGACAAATTATATGTTGGTGTACCATCGTTTCTTAAAATAATAAAATCTTCGATAGTATTATTTTCAATTTCAACATCACCTTGTACCAAATCTTTTAATATTGTTGTTCCTTCAATTTTACTTTTAAATCTTATGGTAGGATTTATATTTTTTGGAGCCTCAGAATCACTTTTGTCTCTCCATTTTCTATCATAAATGTATGGAATTTTTTTTTGCTTTGCTCTTTTTTTCTGTTCTTCAATTTCGTCACTTGAGCAGTAGCATTTATACGCATGTCCGTTTTTTAATAATTCATTTGCAATATTTATATGATCATCAATTTTTCTTGATTGAATATATTCTTCCCCGTCATTTTCTACACCAATCCACTTAAGTGAATTTATAATTTGATTTTTATATTCATCTTTTGATCTTTCTTTGTCAGTATCTTCAATTCTTAAATAAAAAGATCCATTTTTATTTTTTGAATAAAGCCAATTAAACAGAGCTGTTCTAACTCCTCCAATATGCAATGGTCCCGTAGGTGAGGGTGCAAAACGAGTTGCAACTTTTTTCATATATGTTTTGTAGACTATTTTAGTTGAAGTTTCTATATAAAGATATTAGAACGCCTTGGACTTTAACTCTATCTGGGCCAAAGATTTTTGTTTCGTAATTTCTGTTAGCACTTTCCAATGCAACAGTTTTTCCTTTGATTCTTATTCTTTTTAACATTGCTTCATGATCATCTATTAGAGCAACCACAATTTTTCCATTTTCTGCTCTATCAGCTTTTTTAATTATTACTGTATCACCGTCATTTATACCAGCTTCTATCATTGAATCACCTTTTACTTTCAATCCAAAAAATTCTCCATCATTTTCAATATTTGAAGGAAGAGGAATTCTAGAAACTTCATTTTGAATTGCTTCTATTGGTGTTCCAGCTGCAATACTTCCTAATACAGATATTTCATTTTTTTTAGATTTATTCACTTCACTTAATCCGCCCTTAATTACACTGGGTGAAAAAGAATTATAAATATCATTTGCAGAGGCTGTTTCTGGTAACTTTACTACTTCTAATGCACGGGCTTTATGAGCCAATCTTTTAATAAATCCTCGTTCTTCTAATGCGCTAATTAGTCTATGAATACCGGATTTAGACTTTAAATTTAAAGAGGATTTCATTTCTTCATAAGAAGGAGACACACCAGTACCTCTGATTTTTTTATTTATAAAAAGTAACAGGTTTTTTTGTTTTTTTGTTAGCATAGAACAAATCAAGTACATGTATGTTCTATAAAAGTTCTTACTGAAATACAACCAAAAAAAGGCTTATAAATAAAGGGTTTTTGACTAAAGAATTGAAAATATAGAGTTACTATCTAAGTTTTTTAATAATGATTCACCAATAAGAAAAGTTTTAATACTTGTTTGATTTGAAATTTTTAAAACATCATCCTTATTTTTTATACCACTTTCAGAAACTAAAATTCCATCAAAGCTGTTTAAAGTTTTATAAATTTCAAAAGTGTTATTCAAATCAGTTTTAAGTGTTTTTAAATTTCTGTTATTTATACCTATTATTGCATTTTTAAAATTAGCAATTCTATTTGCCTCTTCAACAGTATGAACTTCAATTATTATAGACATTTTGTATTCTAAAGCTGTATTATAGAGTTCCTCTAGTTGATTTTGATTTAAAGCAGCAACAATCAAAAGTATAGCGTCAGCGCCAAAACTTTTTGCTAATGGAATTTGAAATTTATCGATAAAAAAATCCTTACATAAAACAGGCAGATTAACCTGTTCTTTAATTTTAGAAATATGATCTAATTTACCATTAAAAAAATCTTCTTCAGTTAAAACTGATAAACATGTTGCTTTATTTATCTCATAAATTTTGGCTATATTTACAGGATTGTAATCTTGAATTATAACACCAGCAGAAGGACTTGCTTTTTTAATTTCAGCTATTAATGAGAATTTTCCATTCAGGTAATTCAAATAAATTTTTTCTTTAAAATCTAGAAATTTATCAAATTTATCAATTTTATATTTTAAATCGTCAACTTTAAATTTATTTTTTAATAAATTTAATTTTTCTTTCTTTTTATTTATGATTTTATCTAAAGAATTAAATTCCATTTTGAATTTTTTCTAGATGATTAAGCGCTTTTCCTGACAAAATATGGTTTCTTGTTTCTACATAGGCTTCTTTAAAATTATTTTTATTATCAGAAACGATTAATCCTGCAGCTGCGTTTAAGCAGACAGCAATAGAGAAATCATTATCTTCACCTTTAAAAATATCAATAATTTTTTTTGAATTATAATCCGCATCTTGACCTAAAATAGTATTAAAACCTTTGGTCTTTATATCTAATTCACTTGGATCAATTGAAATATTTGATATTTCTTCATTTTTTAATTGACAGATATTAGTGGTTGCATAAGGTGAAATTTCATCTAGTCCATCTTCACTATTTACAATCCATGCATTGGTAATTTTCAAATCTTTCAATGCATTTGCAAAAATATTTAATAGCTTTTTGTCAAAAACACCAACAACTTGCTTTTTTACTAGAGCAGGACTGCTTAATGGACCGATCATATTAAAGATAGTTCTTTTGCCGATCTTTTTTCTTACTGGCCCAACATATTTCATTGCAGAATGAAAATTTGGAGCAAACATAAAACCAAAATTTAATTTGTTAATATTATTCTCCACAGATTTTGCATCTAAGTTAATGTTAATATTTAATTTTTCTAAAACATCTCCAGAACCACATTTAGATGAAACAGCTTTATTTCCATGTTTTGCTACCTTAATACCCATAGAAGCCAATAAAAGCGCAGATGCAGTTGAAATATTTAGAGTATTTTTTCCATCACCACCTGTCCCACAAGTATCGATCGCACCTTCAATATTAACCCTTTTAGATTTATCTCTTAAAACATAAACGCCAGCTGCAATTTCACTAGAAACTTCACCTTTATCAGATAATAAAGTTAAAAACTGATGCATCTCATCCTCAGAAGTCTCTCCACTCATTATTTTTGTAAATATTATTTTTGTCTCTTCGAAACTAAGATCAATTTTATCTTTTAATTTTTTAAGAGAATTTTCCATTTTATATTTTAACAAAGTTTTCGATAATTTTCATGCCAACTTTTGTATTTATACTTTCAGGATGAAATTGAACTCCATGAACTTGATACTTATTATGCATTAAACCCATTATAATATTGTTGTCTGTAGTAGCTGTTACTACTAATTCTTTAGATAGACTAGCTCTATCTACAATAAGACTATGATATCTAGTAGCAGTAAATTTACTTTGTATTCCTTTTAATACCCCAATTTTATTATTTTTTATTATACTTGTCTTTCCATGCATAAGTTTTTTAGCCTGAATAATTTTTGATCCAAAAACTTGTCCAATTATTTGATGACCCAAACAAACTCCTAAGATTGGAAATTTAAAATATAAATCTTTTACTATTTTTAAGCAGTTCCCTGCTTGATTTGGATTTCCGGGCCCAGGTGAAATAATTATTTTTTTATATTTGTTATTTATTATATCTTTTGAATTTACCTTATCATTTCTTTTAACTTCAACATTTTTGTTAAATGATGAAACATAATGATAAAGATTGTAAGTAAAACTATCGTAATTATCTATCAAAAGTATTTTTGACATTTTTTTACTCCATCGCCTTTATTAAAGCTTTAGCTTTATTTTGTGTTTCAATGTATTCATTGATAGGTATGCTATCTGCAACTATACCAGCTCCAGCTTGAGCATATAAAAAGCCGTCTTTTACAATAGCTGTTCTTAAGGCGATACAAGTGTCAAATTCACCAGCTGCAGTAAAATAACCAATTCCTCCTGCATAAACTTTTCTTTTTGTGGTCTCAAGCTCATCTATAATTTCCATTGCACGAATTTTTGGAGCTCCAGATACAGTGCCTGCAGGGAATCCAGATAATAAGGTATCAAATTTGCTATATTTATTATTAAATTCACCTACAACATTAGAAACAATATGCATTACATGAGAATATCTCTCTACTTTAAATTTTTCTGTAACTTTAACTGTATTAATTTTTGAAACTCTTCCAGCATCATTTCTTCCTAAATCTAAAAGCATTAAATGTTCAGCTAGTTCTTTTTTATCTTTTAATAGATCTTTTTCGTAATAAATATCTTCTTTCTTATTTATACCACGAGGTCTTGTGCCAGCAATCGGTCTAATAGTAATTTGTCCATTTCTTAATCTTACAAGTATCTCAGGACTTGCTCCTATTATTTGAAAATCCTTAAAATTAAAAAAATACATAAATGGGGAAGGGTTTGTAACTCTAAGTTTTTTATAAACTTCTATCGGATCTTTTTCTAATTTAGCTTTAAATCTTTGACTTAAGACTACCTGAAAAATATCTCCTTTTTTAATATACTTTTTGGCCTTTATTACATTATTTAAAAACCTTTGTTTACTAATGTTTGATTTAATTTTTACTTTAATTTTTTTTCTTTCTTGTTCGTAAAAATTTTTACTATAAGCAAGAAGTATTAAGTTTTCTATATCAGATTTAACATTATCAAAAGATTGCAAGTAATCTCTAACTTTTTCCTCCTTAAAAAAAATTCTTATGAAATGAATTTTTTTTTCTAAATTATCTAAAATTATAAGTGATTTAGGTCTGATTAGTCTTACATCAGGAATATTTAAATCGTCTTTACATTTATTTGGAATTTTCTCTATATAACGAATTATATCGTAGGAAAAATAGCCAGAAATAATAGAGCTTATATTGGGTAATTCTTTTGGAACATTGAATTTAAAATTTTCAATGATTTGATCAATTATTTTTTTCGATGAATTTTTTAAAATTTTAATTTTATTATTTATTTGTTCTTTACATTTATTTCCTCTAAATTCCCAAATATAATCTGGGTTTCTTCCCAAGATCGTATATCTACCTTTGATTTTACCTTTTTCAACAGACTCAAATATAAAACTGTTTTTTTCAATTAAAAAATTATTAATTAAATTTTCAGTTTCTTTCTTTCCATTTGTATTAATTGTATGAAATATAATTTGATTTTTTTTATTTTGATGATTTCTTTTAAATTCAGAAACTGATATGTTTAACATTATCTAAAATTATTCTTTAATCTCTCAACAGTATTTTGAAACACTTTTATTTCATATTTTTCACTTAAGTAGATATCATAACTTGAGTAAAGTGTATTTGTAATTTCACCATTTGATTTTAATAAATAATTTTTTAAATCTTTGTCTGTTATTTTTTCATTATCTTTAATATTTTTAATAAACGCTAAGTATATATTATTTAAAGGATCATTTATTAGAAGGAAAGATCCTTCCGGGAGAGAATAAATTAATTTTATTGCTTCGATTGAAAATCTATTATCATCATTAATTGAATTAATTTGAATACTACTAACTTCCTTTGATTTATTAAAATTTTTTAAATCATTATACTTTAAATTTTTATTTTGAATGTCAGTTAGAAGTTTTTTGTTATATTCGAATTTAAATTGATTTTTTAAACTTAAAATAATTTCATCTTTAAATTGATCTGAATCAATACTTGGCAATCTATTTTCGACTTTGTCTATTTCAAATAAAAGAAAATGATCATTATTATCGATTAAATTTATTTTATTAATATTATTTTTTTTTGAATAAATAAGCTCATATTCATTGTCGTAAGGATAATAATTATTAATAGTTTTTACTTTTAAATTATATTTACTAGCAATTAAATCAAAGTTTTCATTATTTAAAACTTTATTATCTATATCATCAATAATTCTAAAAAATTCATCATTAAATTCATCAGTATTTAGCAAATTTTTTGGCGTTATTTTTAAATATCTAAAACTTATAAAATCTTTTTTTAATTTTTCTTTATTTGCATCAATAAAATTATTTATTTCCTCTGAGCTAAATTCTTTTTTATAATTTTCCTCTAAACTAACGAAATCTATATCAATATCTTTATTTTCATTAGAAAATTGCTTGTCTATTAAAAATTTGGGCACAATCAATCCTCCATTTATATAATTGAATAAAACTTTTTGAAGTTCGTTTGATTTTAAAGTATTCTCAAACTGTGCTGCAGACAGATTATTTTGCAACAAAAATTTTTCATACTTCGTTCTTGAAAAATTATTATCATCATCTAAAAATTTGTCGTGATTTGTAATTTTATTTTTTAATATTTTATCACTGAT
Organism: uncultured Pelagibacteraceae bacterium; assembly: GCA_902574705.1. Classification (GTDB taxonomy): domain Bacteria; phylum Pseudomonadota; class Alphaproteobacteria; order Pelagibacterales; family Pelagibacteraceae; genus Pelagibacter. Next base: position 13,239 of record CACGOM010000015.1, read on the forward strand.
GTTAAGATTTAAGTTCTCTATTTCCATTTTCATCAGTTCTAGAGAAATGAGTTGGCTTAATAATTCTTCAAAAATATTTTTATCAATATTTTCTTTTAGAACATTTTCATCCAATCCTGAATTGTTTATATGATCAATGAAATGAGTAACAGATATTGTATTGTTATTAATTTTAGCAACATTATTTGTATTACCTTTTGTAAATACATCTCCCATACCCCAAAATACAAATGGTATGGCAATAAGAGCTACAATTATCCAAGAAAGTTTAGAATTTGTAATACTTTTAAATTTACTAATCATAAGAAAAATCTTTATATATTGATTTTTTAAAAAACAAATCTATAGATTAAAATATCATATATGACAAATAATATATATTTTATAGCTAATTGGAAAATGTATGGGGGCACTTCTAGCCTTAGTAATTTAAATAAATTAATTAATTTAAGTAAATTAAAAAAATATAGTAAGGCAAAAATTATATATTTTCCACCATTCACTTTAATTCACAATTTTATTAATAAAGTTAAAAGATCGAAAATTTCTGTAGGTGGTCAAAACTGTCATCATGTCAAAAATTATGGATCTTTTACAGGATCAATAAGTCCAAAAATGCTAAAAGATCTTGGGTGTAAATATGTTATTTTGGGACATTCAGAGAATAGAACTGCAGGTGAAACTAATGATGATATTAATAAAAAAATTAAATCAGCTTTAAACAAAAATTTGAAAATTATCTTTTGCATTGGAGAAACTTTATTAGAAAAAAGAAATAAAATTACCCACTCAGTTTTGAAAAAACAAATTAATCATGGCCTTAAAGGTATTAAAAATTTTAGAAATATTTTAATCGCATATGAACCTGTTTGGTCAATTGGAACAGGGATTATACCTAAAGAGAATGAATTAAATTTAAATATAGCCAAAATAAGAAAATTAATATCAAAAAAAACTAAAATTAAATTACCTATTCTTTATGGTGGTTCGGTTAATGACAAAAATATAAATAATCTTAAAAATATAAGTGGTATTAAAGGATTTTTGGTTGGATCTGCTTCACAAAAAACTAAAAAATTTATTGATATAATAAAAAAAACAATTAATTAATCAGCATGGAAAATACTTTACTTGTAATAAACATTATACTTGCAGCTATATTAGTTGTACTTGTTCTAATCCAAAAATCAGAGGGTGGAGCTCTAGGTATAGGAATATCTCAGGATAATTTTATGTTTTCAAGATCTGCAGGTAATTTTTTAACAAAATCAACAGCAGTAATTGCTACACTATTTATAATTTGCAGCTTATCTTTAACTATCATTTCGAGAAGTGAGCTAGAACCACAGGGTTCTGTTTTGGACAAAATAGAGGAAAATCAAGAAGAGACACCAAAAATTCCAGAAAATAATAATTAATGCTTTGAAATTATTTAATATCGGTCTATAACATAATTCCATGGCGCGATATATATTTGTCACTGGCGGCGTGGTTTCATCTTTAGGAAAAGGTCTTTCATCTGCATCACTAGCATATTTATTGCAATCAAGAGGTTTCAAAGTTCGTTTAAGAAAACTTGACCCATATTTAAATGTTGATCCTGGCACAATGAGCCCATTTCAACATGGAGAAGTTTATGTAACTGATGATGGAGCTGAAACAGATTTAGATTTAGGTCATTATGAAAGATTTTCAGGTGTAACTGCAAAAAAAACAGATAATATTACAACAGGTAAAATTTATAACGATGTTTTACGAAAAGAAAGAAAAGGAAAATACCTTGGAAAAACGGTACAGGTAATTCCACACATAACAGATAGAATAAAAGAATTTATTAAACATGACACATCAAAAGAAGATTTTGTTATATGCGAAATTGGTGGAATAGTAGGAGATATCGAAAGTTTACCATTTGTAGAAGCAATAAGACAATTCGCAAATGATGTAGGAAAAAAAAATGCTTTATTTATTCATTTAACATTGGTTCCATATTTAAAAGCTTCTGATGAAATAAAAACAAAACCCACTCAACATTCTGTTAAAGAATTACGAAGTATTGGTATACAACCTGATATTATTATTTGTAGATCTGAACAATCAATACCTTTAGAACATAGAAAAAAAATATCTTTATTTTGCAATGTTGATATTAAAAATGTTATTGAAACTGTTGATGTCAAAACTATATATGAAGCTCCAATAAGTTTTGCAAAAGAAAAATTAGATTTACAAGTATTAAATTATTTTAAAATTAAATCAAAAAAACCATGCCAACTTGGCCCTTGGAGAAAAATAAATAAAATTATTTTAAATACAAAAAAACAAGTTAATATAGCTATTATTGGCAAATATGTTGAGTTAAAAGATGCCTATAAATCTTTAGATGAAGCACTTACTCATGGAGGAATTGCAAATAATATAAAAGTTAAACTTGTTAGGATAGATTCTGAAAAACTAAAACCTTCAGAAATAAAATATAAATTAAAAAATATATCTGGAATTTTAATTCCCGGTGGTTTTGGAAAAAGGGGAACTAGTGGAAAAATTGAATCAATTAGGTTTGCTAGAGTTAATAAAATACCTTTTTTTGGTATTTGCTATGGTATGCAAATGGCAATAATTGAATTTGCAAGAAATAGACTTAAAATCAAAGATGCTACATCAAGCGAATTTGATACTAGAGGAACATCCATAGTTGGATTAATGAATGAATGGGACAAGGATGGAAAAAAGGTTAAAGGTACTAATAAAGATCTTGGAGGTACAATGAGACTTGGATCTTACGAAGCAAAATTAAAAGAAAATTCATTTATAAGAAAAATATACAAATCAAAAACTATAAAAGAAAGGCATAGACATAGATATGAAGTAAATATTTCTTATAAGGAAAAATTTGAGAAAAATGGACTAATTTTTTCAGGTTTATCACCAGACAATAGTTTACCTGAAATAGTAGAGTTAAAAAACCACCCCTGGTATATAGGTGTGCAATTTCATCCTGAATTTAAATCTAGACCTTTTAATCCACATCCACTATTTTCATCATTTATCAAAGCTGCTAAAAAAAGATATGCAAAATAAAATTGTAAATTGTAACGGTATAGAAATCGCAAATAACAAAAAAATTACTTTAATAGCAGGACCATGTCAGTTGGAGTCAGAACAGCATGCTATAGATATGTCTAGTAAAATAAATGAAATCACCTCAAAGCTAGATATAGGATTTATATATAAGACTTCTTTTGACAAAGCTAATAGAACAAGCCTAAAAGGCAAAAGAGGAGTAGGTTTAGAAAATTCTTTACCAGTATTTGATAAAATTAAAAATGAATTAAACATTCCTATTTTAACGGATGTACATAATGAAAAACACTGTGAAATAGTTTCTAAACATGTAGACATCCTTCAAATACCAGCGTTTTTGTGCAGGCAAACAGATTTATTAATAGCAGCAGCTAAAACACAAAAAATAATTAATGTTAAGAAAGGTCAATTCTTAGCACCATGGGATATGGTTAACGTAACAAAAAAAATTTCAGAGTCTGGAAATGATAATATCTTAGTTACAGAGCGTGGCGCGAGTTTTGGATACAATACTTTAGTCTCTGACATGAGATCAATTCCAATTATGACTAAAAATGGTTATCCTGTAGTTTTCGATGCAACTCATTCAGTTCAACAACCCGGGGGACTTGGTGAAAAAAGTGGAGGACAAAGAGAATTTGTAGAATATCTCGCTAGAGCTGCTTCAGCTGTAGGTATCGCTGCAATATTTATAGAAACACATCAGGATCCTGATAATGCACCCTCAGATGGTCCGAATATGGTTCCTTTAAATAAACTGGAAGATCTTTTAACTCAAATAAAAGAAATTGATAGATTAGTTAAAAACTTTTAATGAACAAAATAACTAAACTAGTTGCTAGACAAGTTTTTGATAGCAGAGGAAATCCAACTGTAGAGGCAGAAATTTTTTCAAACAATATAAGCTCAAAAGCTATTTGCCCCTCAGGCGCTTCAACTGGTAGCTTTGAAGCTTATGAAAAAAGAGATAAATATAAAAAAGATTATAACGGGAAAAGTGTCTTTAATGCAGTAAAAATAATTAATAAAATAATTTCAAAAAAATTAAAAAACCAAAATGTTCATAATCAAGAAAAAATTGATCATATTCTTTTAAAACTAGACGGAACAAAACAAAAAACCAAACTAGGAGCAAATAGTATGCTCGCAGTCTCAATGGCAGTAAAAAAATTGTCTTCAAAAATTAAAAAAATCCCTTTATATAAAAATTTTTTAATTAAAAATAATTTTTCCTTACCTTATCCTTTAATGAATATCATTAACGGTGGAGTGCATGCTAATAATGGTCTTCAAATTCAAGAGTTTATGATTAGACCTGATGGAGCTAAATCTTTCACTAAAGCAGTGAATATGTGCTTTATAGTTATAAACAATTTAAAAAAAATATTAAAGAAAAAAAAATTATCAACTTCAGTCGGAGACGAAGGCGGTTTTGCACCAATGATAAGTAGTAATTCTCAAGCCTTAAGTTTGATAATCAAAGCTATAAAAATGTCTGGTTATGTAAATGGTAAAGACATCTCAATATGTTTGGATGTGGCAGCAAATGAGTTGTTTAAAAAAAATAAATATTCTATTCATTCTAAAAAATTTATTTCTATTCAAAAATCAATTACAGAATACCTAAAATTAATAAAAAAATATAAAATCAAGTCAATCGAAGATCCTTTTGCCGAAAATGATTGGTTATCTTGGAATAAATTTATGTCTGCTACAAATAAAAAAATTCAAGTTGTTGGAGATGATCTGTACGTTACTAACCTTGAGAGATTGAAGGTTGGATTTTTAAACCAATCCTCAAATGCTATTTTGATCAAATTAAATCAAATTGGCACTGTAACAGAAACAATAGAAGTGATTAAATTTGCACAAAATATAGGTTTCAATACCATAATATCTCATAGGTCTGGAGAGTCAGAAGATACATTTATTGCCGATTTGTCTGTAGGAACTAATTCAAATCAGATAAAATCAGGATCTCTATGTAGATCAGAAAGAGTTGCAAAATATAATCAAATACTCAGAATAGAGGAAAACTTGGGAAAAAAAGCTAAAATGAACAAACTATGATTGAGAAAATAAAAAAAAACTACTTTCTTATTATTGGGACATTTTTGTTTTTGTATTTTTTTTTTAATCTATTAGATGGAGAAAGAGGTTTAATATCACTTTTAAAAAAACAAAATTTACTTGAAAAACTACAAGATGAGGAGAAAAAATTAAAGTTGAAAATAGAAAATTTAGAAATGAAAAACTCTTTATTAAATGAAAATATTGATAAAGATTATTCGGAAATCTTGATAAGAGAAAAATTTCTTTATACTAGAAAAGGTGAAAAAATTTACGTTTTAAAAAATGAAAATTAGACATCCAGAAAAACAAAATAAACCAATAAATCCAATCAAGAAAAAACCAGAATGGATAAGATCTAAGCTCACGAATAGTAAAGAATTTTTTTTAACAAAAACTATAGTTAATAAAAACAACTTGGTTACTGTTTGTCAGGAAGCCAATTGTCCAAATATTACAGAATGTTGGAGTAAACGACATGCAACATTTATGATCATGGGTGACACATGCACTAGAGCTTGCGCTTTCTGTGATGTTAAAACTGGTAAACCAGAAAAATTAGATCCATATGAGGATATAAAAATAGCTAATGCTGTAAAAAAATTACAGCTAAATCATGTAGTAATAACTTCAGTAGATAGAGATGATTTAAGTGACGGCGGATCTAACCATTTTAAAAGAGTTATAGAAACAGTAAGATTAAAAAACCCTAATACTACAATAGAGGTTTTAACTCCAGATTTTTTAAGAAAAGGAGATTCTTATAAAAAAATATTAGAGGCAAACCCAGATGTTTTTAATCATAATATTGAAACTGTCCCTAGTCTTTATGTAAAAGTCAGACCTGGAGCTAGATATTTTGCCTCTTTGGAGCTTCTAAAAAATGCAAAAAAAAATAATAAATTAGTTTTTACCAAATCAGGAATTATGGTTGGTCTGGGAGAGGAATATAATGAAATTATTCAAGTTATGGATGATCTAAGATCTGCAGATGTAGATTTTTTAACTATAGGTCAATATCTTCAGCCATCTGTTAAACATTATCCTCTTAACAGATATTATAATCCTGATGAATTTAAACAATTGGAATTAATAGCTAAATCAAAAGGTTTCTTATTAGTCTCTTCGTCTCCATTAACTAGATCATCTTACCATGCAGATGAAGATTTTGCTAAACTTCAACAAAATAGAATTAATAATCATTAATGCCTAAAGCATCAATTAAGAGATTAATTGAATGTAAAAAAATAGATCTAATTAATTTAGTTTTAGATATTGAAAAATATCCAGAATTTATTCCATTTTGTTTTGACTCAAAAATTTACGAAAATAAAAATCAAGGAGATTTAAATACTATAATTGCTGACCTAACTATAGGAAAAGGACCATTTAAAGACACTTATAAAAGCAATGTGATATATAATAAAAAAAAAGACTCAATTTTTGTTAAGAATATAAAAGGCCCCTTAAATCACCTGGAAAATAATTGGCTCTTTATAGATAAAAATAATGGAATTACAGAAGTAATTTTTGACATTGATTTTGAAATAAAAAATCAATTTTTGAATTCTTTAATGACTGTATCTTTTAAATTTGGATTAGAGAAAATAGCCGATGCTTTTCAAAAAAGAGCTGAAGATTTATTTAGTGAAACTAAGAATTAAACCTAATGCTTTTTTAACTGTAGCTTTTTGAATCGATGATCTTTTTTTACTCTTAAAAAAACATTCATTTACTTCAATTTTATTACCTTTTTTAACCCCTATATAAACTAAACCTACAGGTTTTTGTTTTGTTCCACCGTTTGGTCCTGCAATACCAGTTATAGAAACATTAATATTAGCTTTTGAAATTTTAGATAAATTATTAACCATTGCTAAACAACATTCACGGCTTACCGCACCATGTTTTCTAATTATATTTTTATTAACTTTTAAAATCTTAATTTTTGTTTGGTTTGAATAAGTAATTAAACCTAAATCAAAAACTTTTGATGCACCACTATATGATGTAATTGTACTAGCTAATAATCCTCCAGTACAGGATTCGACAAACGAAATTTTAAGTTTTTTTTTGGTTAATAGTCTTATTAATGATTTCATATGAAAAAAAAGCTACTTAAAACCATAAAACAAATTAAAGTTAAAACAACATAAAATCCTGCAATAACATCATCCATTATAACACCAAAACTATTTTTAAAATTTTTATCAAAATAACTTACAGGAAATGGTTTTACTATGTCAAAAAATCTAAATAAAACAAAACAAATACCATAGAATATTAAGGCTTCATTTGATGATTTTTCTGTCTCATGTGAAATTTCATATAGATAAATTGGAATTGATTGACCAATAAATTCATCAATAATTATTTCTTTTGGATCTTTATTTTTATTATCTTTGATATGTATTGAAACTGTCACGAAAGAAAGAATAAAAATTATTATTAAACCTAATAATATTATATTTGAAGATAAATCAAAACTGTGGAAACATGCATATAGTATAATTACTGTGGCCAATGATCCAAAGGTACCAGGAACTTTTGGCAGCTTTCCTAAACCAAATATTGTCACGAATAATGAATTTAAAATTTTAATCATATTTTGTAATTGAAATTATTACTTCGCAAGCAATAGCTTCCTCTTTTCCTATTAAACCTAATTTTTCAACTGTTTTACCTTTTAAATTAATCAAATCTCTATCTAGTTTCATAAGTTTTGATATTGAATTAATTATTTTATTACGAAATTTTGATACTTTTGGCTTTTCACAAATCAAATTTATATCAAGATTATTAATTAAAAAATTTGATTTTGTTAGATTATCTACAATCGGTTTTAATATTTTTGCTGATTTTATATTTTTAAATTTTTTTGTATTAGGAAAATAAGTTCCAATATCTTTCTTTCTCATAGCTCCAAGAATTGAGTCAGTTATTGCATGCAAAATTACATCACCATCAGAATGTCCCTTAAGTCCTGAATGAAAAGGTATACTTGCTCCACCCAGATAAAGCTTTTTATTTCTAACTAATTTATGAATATCAAATCCTATTCCAAAATAAGTTTTATGTGTCTTTATATCTTCTGAGAAAGTTATTTTTGTATTTGTGTTTTCACCAGCAATGAATTTAACTTTAAGATTGTTATTAATAAAAAGAGTAGCCTCATCTGTTACTTCACCTTTTTGCTTAACTGATAAAGAATATAAATCCTCATATCTAAAAGCCTGTGGTGTCTGTGTAAAAAAAATATTTCTTCTATCTAAATTAAAATATTTGTTGTTAACATTATATTTAACAGAGTCTTGAGAACTTATAAAAGGCACTACTGCGTTATACTTTTTAAGATTATTTATTAAATTATTTAATAATTTAATTGAAAAATTTGGTCTAGCTGCATCATGAATTAATATATTTTTAGGCTTATATCTGCGTAATTTCTTTAATGCATTTAAAGATGAGTCTTTTCTTTCTTTTCCGCCGTTTATAAATATAAATTTAGATCCTTTATATTTATTAAATTTTTTCTTATATTTTTTTGAAATAACAACGACTATTTTATGAAATAATTTTGACTTAATCGCCTTATCAATAGAATGATGTATTAAAAGCTTTCCTTTATAGTCTATGTACTGTTTTGGTTTTTTTAAGCTAAATCTATGTCCTTTTCCAGCAGCAAGTATTATAAAATAATTATTCATATGTTTATTTTAGGCAAATTTAATATATTTTAAACTTATGTTTGAATTCATAAAAAGAAATACATTCATTTTAATAATCTTTTTTACAACATTATTATTAGGTTTCATAACATTTTTCACTTTTTTAGATAAAAGTTTTGTTGACCTTAACGATCAAAATTTAAAAATACTCTTATATGCAAATATAGTTTTTTTATTAGTTTTTTTCATTTTAATTTTTAGAGAAATATCAAATTCTATAAAAGCCAATATCAATGTCAGAGGCTCGGTAGCAAATAGAAAGTATA
>CACGOM010000016.1 GCA_902574705.1 uncultured Pelagibacteraceae bacterium
TATTTTTCTAATAATTGAAAATAAAGTTTCAAAAGCAGGATACCATAAAATAATCACAATAAATAAAACTGATAAATCTTGAACAGTTTTAAAATAATAGATTGATAAACACCCTACCAAACAAGAAATTGAATATGCTCCAGAGTCACCTAAAAAACTGAAGTTTAAAAGATTAAATACTAATACAACTGACAATATCAAAATTAGATTAAAAATATAACTTAAATCAAAAGCTATGGAATGATAAATTGTAAGTCCAACTATACTTAATAAAACTAAAATATAATAAACTAACAAAAGTGAATTGAGTCCATCTATAAAATTGGAACCATTAATCAGAACAAGAATACATATGGCAGAAAAAAACAAGCCAAAGTATTTAAATTTTAATAATAAATCTAAATAGTATAAATCTGTTAATACAATATCTAATTCTAAGTTTTTTACAAAAATTAATACTATTAGTGTTTGAAGAACTAATCTTAAACTTGGATTATTAATTATTTTTAGATCAGAAAATAAACCAATTAAAAAAATCAAAAATATAAATAAAATTAACTGAAAATCAAATGTAGTATAAAATAAAAAAAAAAATAAAAAAATTAGTCCTCCGGTAATAACAATATTTTTTGAATCATTAATAAGTTTCTTATGGTTTGAGTAATTAGAGTCATTAATTAAAAATTTATTTTTCAGACAAAATAAATTTATTAAATAGTGAATAATTAAACCAACAAAAAATTTGACAAAAATCATCTATATAACTTTCTGCTTTAATTTCTTTATTAAAAAATTAATTGATAGTCTAATAACAAAAAAAATTGTAATTAAAAAATTCTTATTAACTACTTTTTTATATACGTAATACGCATCAATTAATTTTTGTGTCAAATCACTTGAAAGTGAATTTTTAGTTTTTCTCCAAGATAAAAGTGTTTTATTTATACCATAGATTTTTGTTAATCTAGAAATTTTCAACCAAAGTAGATAATCCTCTTTAGTTTTGTTTAATCCAAATAAAAGATTTTTATTTATAAAAGATCGTCTTATCATAACTGATGAAAGAGCGATATCGCATGAATTGATTAAGTCTTTAAAAGTTAAATTTTGCTTAACATTCATTTTGCCGATTATTTTATCTTCTTCGTTAATTAAATTATAATCTGTATGTGAAAAATTTAATTTTTTTTTTTCCATAAGCCTTAATTGAATTTCAGATTTTTTTTTTGACCATACATCATCAGCATCACAAAATGCTATATATTTCGAATTTGAATTTTTAATACCAATATTTCTAGACTTGCCAACTCCTAAGTTTTTTTTATTTATAATTAATTTATATTTAATTTTTTTGGCTAATATTTTTTTAATATATTTTAAATCAGATTTATCTTTTTGATCGTAAACTATTATTAATTCAAAATTTTTAAATGTTTGGTAGATTATTGACTCTAGTGTTTTTTTAATGAATCTTTTTTTTTTGAAATAAGGAAGTATTACTGTTAATAGCATTATTTAATTTATACAAATTTTGATCTTTAGTTATATTATAATAAATTATTTTGACTATAAATATGTCAATTATTTGATAATGAATATTTAATTAAAAAGAATATGAAAAAAATAATTTTTTTTTGTCCCACAGTTGAATTAGGCGGTGTAGGCAAGAATTTGTTTAAAGTAATTAATTTTTACGCAAATAAAGAAAAAAATGTTTACTTAGTTACCTTTAATGGAAAAATCATATCGAAACATTTAAATAAAAATATAAAACTAATCGATACTACATTCTTTGGTAGCTTAAAATTACCATATTTACTTAAAGTTATTTTGTGTATTATTAATTATTTATTTACATTTGGATTAAAAAGAAAAAATATATTTATATCTTTTCAGTCTAATCTGTATTTTATATTGTTAGCAAAAATTACAGGTAATAAAATAATTGCTAGATCAAACGCTGCTCCTAACTATTATATTAATAGTACTTTTAAAAAACTCATTTTCAAATTTATTTACAATTTGGCAGATATTATTGTAGTAAATAGTTATGAATTTAAAAAAATCTTTTTTAAGGTTTTTAACGTAAATTCTAAAGTTATTTATAATCCTGCTACAAATTTTAAAAAAAAAATTAACTTTAAGTACAAATCAAAATTGAATAAAGAGGTTAATTTTTTAAATGTTGGAAGATTAACTTTTCAAAAAAATCAAATTCTTTTATTAAGATCATTTAATGAACTTAAGTATTTAAATTATAAACTCATAATAATTGGATATGGTTCTGATGAAAAAAGATTAAAAAATTATATTATAAATAATAAACTACAAAATCGAATAAAAATTATAAACAATATTTCAAATATCGCTCCCTATTTAAAAAAATCTGAAGTATTTATCTTATCCTCAATTTTTGAGGGTTTGCCAAATGTTTTGATTGAGGCTCAAATTGCAAAAAAATTTATTATATCATCTAATTGTCCAACAGGTCCAAAGGAAATATTAATGAATGGTAAAGCAGGATATCTTTTTAAAAATAATGATTACCATGATTTAAAAATAAAAATAAAAAAATATTTTATAAAAAAAAATACAAACGACATAAAAAAAAAAATTAAATTTGGATATGATAATCTTTATAGATTTGATGAGAAAACAAACTTATTAAAATACTATAAACTTATTCATAAATTATAATATTTTGAATAATTAATTTATCTTATTGTATGCTTTATACCATTTTAAAGTATTTAATAAACCCATCTCAAAATTTGTAAAATTTTTAAATCCAGTATTTTTTATTATTTTTAAATTATTACCATGCGTTTTTACCACATCTGCTTTTTGCAATTGTCTTTTTTTAATTTTTGGTAACTTCATGTACTTGGATAATATATTAAATATTACACCAAGTTTTATAGGTTTATTTGAAGATATATTATAAATTTCATTTGTAGTTTTTTTTCTAAATTTTAGTTTTTTTAGCATCTTCACCACATCGCCTATATATGTAAAATCTCTATGATGCTTTCCATAATTATTTAAATAAAATATTTTATTTTTAAAAGATGCATCTATAATTTTAAAAATTGACATATCGGGCCTACCCCACTCTCCATATACTGTGAAAAATCTAATACCTATTAATTTAAGTTTATAATATTTTGCATAAATACTTGCAATTTCCTCATTTGTTTTTTTCGAAAGTCCATAGAAGTTATTAGGATTTAAGCTTGAATATTCGTTCAACGGAAATTTTTTTGTATTGCCATAAACTGAACTAGAAGAAGCATATATAATTTTCTTTATTTTATTAATTCTTGAAAGCTCTAAAATATTAAAAAAACCAACAAAATTCGAATTCAGATACTTTTTGGGATTTTCAATAGAATACCTTACACCTGCTTGTGCTGCTAAATGAATAATTTTATCAATTTTATATTTTTTAAAAATTTTGTTTAAACTATTGGAATTTACTAAATCAGTTTTAAAAAACTTAAAATTTTTAAATTTTTTTAATTCTGTTAGTCTATCTTTTTTTAATTTTACTGAGTAATAATCATTAATATTATCTATTCCAATGATTTGTTTATTTTCTTTTAAAAGGGATAGGGATAAATTGAAACCAATAAATCCTGCAACCCCCGTAATTAGTATATTTGACTTTCTTTTCATATTTTAATGAATTATTAAGTTAATTTATATGAACAAATATTCTGAAATAATCAAGAAGTTAATAAATAAGTTAAATTTTAAAATTGAAAGTAAAAATTCATGGTACAAAAGAAATGAACATAGTGTAGCAGAAATGTCCCAAAAAGAACTAGAAACTGTAAAAAAAATTTCTAATTTCTCTATGACCACACCTGCAAATCACTGGGCTATTATACAGTCAATTAAACATATTTCGGAAAACAACCTTGCTGGTGATCTAGTAGAGTGTGGAATTTTTAAGGGCGGGAATATAATTTTATTTAAAATACTTGCCGATCAAATGAACCTCAAAAAAAAAATATATGCCTATGATACTTTTGAAGGAATGCCACAACCTGGAGAAAAAGATTTTGATTTAAAAAATATCAGTGCCCAAAAGCATTTTAAAGAATACAGTGATAAAAATATTAAATGGTGTTATTCGAGTTTAGATGAGGTGATATCGAATATAAATTCTTTTGACAAAGAATATCTTAAAGATATTTTATTAATAAAAGGTAAGGTTGAAGATACTTTAAACTATGAAAAAAATTTACCAGAAAAAATTTCACTATTGAGATTAGATACTGACTTTTACGATTCTACAAGAATTGAACTGGAAATATTATATCCAAAACTTGTGCCTGGTGGAATTTTAATCATTGATGATTATGGTCACTGGAAAGGCTCAAAAAGGGCTGTTGATGAATATTTCGATTTATCAAAAAAGTTTTTTTGGTTTCATAGAATTGACTACGCAAGTAGGCTTTTAATTAAAAAATAAAGATTTGCTGAAAATTATTTGATTTTATAATTATATAATTCGATTATTTTCTTTACTCTAATTTCCCAAGTATTTTTAGATGCAGATATGATTGAATTTAATGAAATTTTTTTTCTTAAATTTAAATTATTTACTATTTTGATAATTGCACTTTTCCAAGAAAATGGATTAGTATAATTTTTTACTAAAATAGAATTTTTTCTGTCTATTAATGTTTCTTTTAACACTCTTAAATCTGAACTTATTATTGGAGTTCCTGATGCCATATACTCAAACATTTTTAGTGGGGAAATAAATTTAGAAATATCATCTTTAACGTTTTCTGAACTAATTGAAATTTTTGACTGATATGGCATTAGTAATAAGTCTGCTTTTCCAATTAAATTTGTTAATTTTTTATAAGTTACAATTGGAAAAACCTTGAAATTTTTTGATGAGGATATTTTTTCATTTCTTTTTCCATACACGTAATAGTTAAATTCTGGTGTTATATTTGATAATTTTTTTATAATTTCAATTCCTCTACCTTTGTAAAAGCTTCCGAAATAATAAATATTTTTTATTTTTTTTGTTATTGTTTTTTTCCTTTTGAAATCTCTTAAATCACAAGCATCATGTAAAACAACTGATTTATTTTTTTTTAAATTGTAAAATTTTGCTAAACCCTCAGAAATAAAAATTACTTTTATAATATGCTTTGAATAAATAAATTTTAAGTCAATTAGAAGAAATTTTGTAATACCTTTAAGCTCTTGATGTATTTCTAGAAAATGCTTTACTTTAAATATTGATAAAAAAAAGCTAGAAATCAAACTTCTTGAAATAACTAAATTCTTTTCTCCAGAAAGTTTTAAAGCTACTTTGAACCCAAAAATAATTCTCTTAAGGAAAGAATCTATATACATTTTCTTAAATAATGGAAAAATTTCTATTTTCTTGTTGTTATGTAAATTATAATAATTTTTGAAATAACTTAATTTAGTGTCATTTTTCAATGTCGGACAAATTAATAATGCACTATTTAAATATATTAAAAAATTATCTAACATTTTAAAAATATGTGTTGCCTGAGCTTTATTAGATGGCAATGATAAGTCAGTTATGTATATAACTTTTTTTTTCAAAACAATTTAAAATAATTCTAAATAATGTATTTTTTTATTTTTTTTAATATTTAAAATTTTGGTTTTAAATAAATCATGATTAACCATGTTGATAATTAAATCATATTTTATCGCACTAAAATCATTTAGGATTTTAATATTTTCAATCTTTTTATTTGTTAATAATGGATCGCAAACTTGAAGATATTTATATTTTTTTTTTAATAATTTAAATAACTCAAGTGCATATGAATTTCGAATATCGGAGACATTTTTTTTATAAGTCAATCCGAGAATCAAAATTTTAGAATTTTTAGAAATTTTTTTATTTTTTTTAATTTCTTTAATAAGTTTGTTGTACATAAACTTATACATTGAATTATTAATTTTTCTACCAGATAGAATTATATCTGTTTTAATTCCAAATTTTTTTGCATAGGTTGAATAATAATATGGATCAACTGGCAAACAATGTCCTCCCACTAATCCAGGGTTAAACTTTATAAAATTCCATTTTGAGGAAGCTAATTTTATTACATTTTTAAAATCTATATTTGATTTGTAACAGACTTTATAAATTTCATTCATTAAACCTATATTTAGATCTCTTTGTATATTTTCAATTACTTTTGCACTTTCGGCTTCTTTAATATTTTTAGTAGTAATTAATTTTTTTGTAATAATTTTATAAACTTTTTTTGCAATGCCCATCACCGATGGGTTATTTGTAGATATAATTTTATAAATTTTATCGACTGAGTGATTTTTGTCACCAGGATTGATTCTTTCTGGTGAATATCCAATAAAAAAATCTTTATCTAATTTAAGATTGCTTTTTTTTTCTAATAATTTAGCGCAAAAATTTTCGGTTACTCCTGGATACACAGTTGACTCAAAAAAAACTATATCATTTTTTTTTAAAACCTTGCTGATTAAGTGACAACTTTCCTTTAAATTATCTAAGTCAGGTATATTATTTTTTCTTACAGGTGTTGGTACAGCAACAATATAAAAGTTACTTTTTTTTAACATGCTTAACTGGTCTGTAAAATAAGAACCATTTAACAATGAGAGTTTCTTTTTTGGAAATTCTTTATTTGAATCAATTTTTTTGCTTAAATTTAAAATTCTAGATTTATTATTATCAAAGCCAATGGTTTTAAATTTTTTTTGTAACTTCAAAAATATTGGTAAACCGACATACCCTAATCCGATTACAGATGGTATAATATTCATAAAAGATTAATTCTTTCTATCATATATGTATTTGAAAAAAATTTTTTTTATATTGTTTGGATTATATTTTATTTTACCCCAAACCATATAAAATATTTTATTAATTTCTTTCTTCGTAGGTTTTCTCTTAGTAATTCTAATTATATCATTTACATTCTTAATTTTTTTAACTACTTTGTCTCTAAATAAATCATCAGCAAAATCATTTTTTGATTGAAGTTTTAACGGCATTGCACTGTATAAAGAAGCTTCTAAAATAGCAGTCGATATATTTGCTATAAAAAAATCGAATTTTTTTGCTTTATTTACTTGATCTAGGGTTTCTTGTTTAAAATATTTGATTTTATAATTATTACAAAATATTTCCCATTTTGATTCTTGCTTTTGAGGTTTTAATTTAACATAAAGATTAATATTTTTTTGATTATTCAATTTTTTTAACAACTGAATAGTTGATTTAAAATCAAGATCCATATCAATTATATATAATATATTTATACTTTTATTATTTGTTGATTTGGGTAATTCTTTTTTAAAATATCCACTTATAAAAATTTTTTTACTTTTATATTCTTTGTTAACTTCAATTAATTTTTTTTTAAAGTACTCGGACCAAACTATAAAATAGTCAAAACACAGATATTTAATACCGACAACATAATTTGTAAACTTATAATGCATATAACCAAAAGATTTGATTTTTAAATCGCAACAAACCTTTAAAAAAACCTGAATTACTCTTTGGTCATCTATACTTAAAAATTTTTTTATATTTAAAAATGTGAAAATTTTTTTTATAAATTTATAATTTTTTTTCTCCTTTTGGTGTAAAACAATATAATGCTCTTTAATTGAACCTTTTTTAAATGAAAACGAACTATTAAAATAATCAATTGATAAGTAAAATATAACATTTGGATATTTAACATATGCTTTTAAAGAATCTATAAATGTTGAACATCTAATTATATTAAGAGAATTTTTAAAATTATAATTTTTTAAAATATAATCACTCCTAAAATCATAAGAACCATTTTTATTTTTATGAACTATAAAATAATTAGCTATTTTAATTTTTTTAATTTTACATACAAAAATTGTTATTATAGATAAGATTAAAAGTATTGAATTAGATAAAAATCCTGAAATTTTAAAATTCGAGCTATTATATTTTGTATTCCAAATTAGCAAATGTAAATGGTTCTTTGATATTTGAAAGCTCGGATCGCTAAAATATTTATTTTCTAATCTGTTAAACTTAGATATTATTTTTTTGTGACTAAACATCATTGACTATTTTTTTAAATAACCTAGTAACTATATACATATGCATAATGTCAAAATTTTGGACTGCACCCTTAGAGACGGTGGGTATTATAATAATTGGGACTTTTCAACTAATTTAGCAAAAAGTTACTTAAATGTTTTATCAAAGTCATCTGTAGACATAATAGAAATAGGTTTTAGAAAACCAATTACAAATATCGGATCTGGCCCAAGCGGACTCAGAAAAGTTGGTAAATTTTTAACATCAAATGACAAATTTTTATCAAATCTCAATATCCCAAAAAATAAACAAATATCAGTAATGATAGACTTGGCTGATTATACTGGAAATGAAGGATACCAAAAATTAAAACAAAATTTTGGCAAATCTAAAAATAGTGTTGTTAGCATGGTTAGAATTGCGTGTAATTATACCGATAAAAAAAAACTTGGAAAAATTATAAGATATTTAAAAAGTCAAGAATATACTGTTTGTGCAAATTTAATGAAGTTTACTATTTTGAAAAATAGTGAAATTTCATCATTCTTTAAATTTGCCTTAAAATCTGGAGCAAGCTATTTATATTTGGCGGATAGCTTTGGTAATTGTTTGCCAAAAAAAATTAAAAGTATTTCATCATTTTTAAAAAAAGAAATCGATCTTAATTATTTAGGTTTTCATTCCCACGACAATATGGGAAATGCTTTAAACAATACTATTGCAGCTATTAATGAGGGGTTTGGGATTATAGATACATCCATTATGGGCATGGGAAGAGGTGCGGGCAATCTTAAATTAGAAAATTTTCTAAGCTATAAAAAAAATTTTGTAGATAAAAAAAGAATTAATTTTTTTTCAAAGAAACATATGCAAGTCTTGTTAAAGAAATTTAATTGGGGTAAAAATAAATATTATGAATACTCAGCAAAGAATAATATCCATCCTACTTTTGTTCAAAGATTTCTAGAAGAAGAAAAGTTTAAAAAAAAGCATATTTTAAAAATACTGCAATTTCTAAAAAAAAATAAGGCTACTCAATATGATATGAACATATTCGACAATTTATTCTTAAAAACAAATATGTTCAAAAAAACTAAAATTTTTAATACTGCTAAACTAGCTATACTATGTGACAATCCTGAGTCTAAAAAAGTTGACTTAAAAAAACTTAAATCTCAAGGATATTTAACTTCATCTTTAAACTATATTAATTTTATAAACTCAAATAATTTAAATTTTATTTTTATGTGTAATGCCTACCGAGTTTTTACAGAAATTGAAGAGGCAATAAAAACTAAAAATACAAAATTAATTATTCCTAACTATAAAATTTTAAAAAATGTGTTCAAAAAAAATAGTACTAGAGTCATAAATTATAATTTTTTAAAAAGTAAAGATATTAAAATTAAAAAAGATTTTTGTACATATCAAAAAAATCTTGTCTTAATTTATGCTTTAAGTTTTTGCATATCAAACTACTTTAAAGAAATTACAATTTTTGGTTTAACTAAAAATATATCGAATTATAAAATTTTAAATCAAATTAATAAATATATAAAATTAAAAAAATTTAAATCTAAGATTATTATAAAATAATTATTTCAACAAAAATATAGAAATACTTTTTCTTAATATATTTTCATCACTGCCTTTATTTACTATTGGGCCAACTCCATGAAGAGAATTAAAAGTTTTGACATGTAGAGACATTTGATTTTGTTCAAATGGCAATTCTCTTACTAGCTCAGCATGATCAAATGGAACTGTTTTGTTATAAAAATTAAACTTATATTTATCTGTTTTTGCTTTAAAAATTTTTGTACCTAGATTATCTGCTTTATATTGATCTTTGTGATCTATTATTGGTATTACGAAACCTACTAATTTATTTCCACCATCCGTATGTGGCATTATATAACCATTCTGAAGTGGTATCGAAGAAAATTCAAAATCAATATTATTTTTTTTAGAAAAAAGATTTTTTATAAACTGTTTAATATTTGAATTTTTATTGGAACTAAGTCTAAGCTCTACCTCATTTTTAAGTAGAAATTCATCTAGGGATAAAACAAATTTATCTGAATTTAAATATTTATAAAATTCTTTCGTCGCTTTTGTTGTATTTATAAAATTGTTAAAAGAATTCGTATCTTTTAAATGATTGGCAAATCTATACTTCTTAAATTTATTTTCATTTTTTTTACTTTTAACTTCCTCAAAATGGCTTAGATCAGGATACTCTTTGCAAATTTCTTCATAAACACTTTTTTCTAAAAATTCGTTTAAAATGCAATGTGGAAAAGGATCATAAAAAAAACTTGAATTATTAAAGTTTATCATTTTATTTAAAATTAAATTTCTTTTATATTAATTAAATATTTAGTAAATATTTATTTAATTAGTACAATGAAAAATAAATTCATAATAGTTATACCTGCAAGATATAATTCTAAAAGACTTCCGGGAAAACCATTGATTAAAATTTTAGGTATTCCAATGATTATTAGAACATACAATCAATGTTTAAAAGTAGCTGATAAAAATCACATTTTTGTAGCCTCTGATGATAACAGAATACTAAAACTATGTGACGATTATGGAATAAAAAATGTACTAACTTCAAAAAAATGTTTAACTGGTACAGATCGGGTCGCAGAAGTAGCAAAAAAAATCCATGCAAAAGTATATATAAATGTTCAAGGTGATGAACCTATCTGTGATGTTGGGGATATAAAAAAATTAATTAAATACGCTTTAAAATACCCTCATCAAATTATTAATGGTTATACTGAGATTAAAGATAAAAAATTATTTCTTTCTGGAAATATTCCAAAAGTAGTTTTCAGAAATGATGGTAGATTACTCTATCAATCAAGAGCTGGTATACCTACTACAAAGAAGTTACAATTTAAAAAAGCTTGGCGACAAGTTTGTATTTACTCACTCCCAAATAAAGTTCTTAAAATTTTTAGAAATAAAGGAAAAAAAACAACATTAGAAAAATTAGAAGATTGTGAGCTTGTGAGATTTCTTGAGTTAGGTTTGGAAGTAAAGATGATTAAAATGTCGGACAATTCAATTTCTGTTGATACAAGAGATGATTTAAGAAAAATAGTTAAGGTATTGAAAAAGAAGCGTTAATCGTGAAGATCTAGTGGACTTGAAGTATATTCTCTGTATTTCTCATCAAATTCTTTACCCAATTTTTCAAACATTTTAGTTCCTTCTTCATCATTTTTTTCCGCGATTTTAATGTCATTCCATCTATTTTCAGGAAACTTAATATAAAAACTAAATACTTTTGCAAGACCGCTAATTTCTTCTTTTGTTATAGTTGGCATCCTTAACATGCTAGCGCTCGTATTTGACAAAGAACAAATTTCTTCATCATTTAAATATCCTTTTTCAATTGCTAAGTCTCTTAAAGGTGTTCCGTGGTATGGAGCAAAAATAAAAGCTCCCGTGGCATCTATATTATCTGGTAATTTTCTAACAAATTTTATTGTATCAAATATAAGCTCTCGAGTTTCGTCGGGCATACCTATTATACTGTTCGCACATGATGTATATTTGTGTTGACTTGCTATTTCAAAAGCTTTTATTTGAACTTCATCTTTTACATTTCTTTTTAAGTATGTCCTTCTATAATCGTAATTTCCATGCTCTATTCCAATATTCATTCTTAGCATATTCATTTCTTCAAGGCCTGCAGCTCTATCTTCGGTTATAGTTTCGGCTCTAGTATTCATCCAAAATGGTATTTTATAATGAGAATATAAATCTTTTAATTCCTCAAATTCTTTGTTTGACATTGCTAAAAAAGTATCAACTACAAAATAGATTAGGTTTGGATCATATTTTTTAACTAAAAAATCTAGTTCTTTCTCTAATCTTTTTATACTTTTTTTTCTGTGAAATCTTGCATTAGTCTCTCCTTTATAAACAACATTATTTGAAGGGGAATTACAAAAAGTACATGTGTAAGGACATCCTCTTTGAGTTTCAAGCCCGACCGCTCTCCAAATTTTACCTTGCATTGGTCTATATAAACTGCCTTCTTCAAATAAATCCCAATCTGGTATTGGAACATCATTTATATCAATAGGTGGTCTCATTGGATTATTAAAGATTTTACCTTCGCCTTTAATCGTAAAGTTTTTTATATTATCAATTCTTGCACCTGATGCTAAATTTTTACAAAGCTCTACAACCGCTCCCTCACCTTCACCTCTGCAGACGTAATCGACGAGTTTATTTTTAATAATTTTACTTGTTGCGTAAGTGGCAAATACACCTCCAAACAGTGTTTTAAATTTTCTTTTATTTTCAGGGATAGATTTTAATAATTCAATTGCAAGAAAGTAGGTGCTTTCTAAAACTGACACTATAATCAAATCTGGATCAAAATCGGAAACTTTCTTTTTAAATTCTTCTCTAATATTGATCTTTGGTTTTACACCTTTTTCATGCCATTCGGAATTATCATATTTTGCGACATTTCTATTATCTACTTTTTCCTGATTTGTATTTTTTCCAATTGTTAATGAGTCGATATCTTCATAATAAGTACAATCAAATAAATCTAACTTAAAACCTTCATTTTTTAATAGAGAGGTAAAAATTCCAATTGACTGAGGCATCAGAGCACTCATGTGGAGATTTGGATAGAGCATTAAGATTTTAAAATCTTTATTTGCTCTTTGCTTAAATGGTGATTTTATCATCTTCTATCTTATAATAATATTTCTTTATTTTATTTACACAAAATAATGTAAGAAAACTAAAGAAGATAGTGGATAAAATAGTATTTGTAAAAAAAGGAATAGCTAAAATGTAACACTGGATTAACCCATTAAATGAGTGTTCATACATATTGCTATTAATCCATACAAAAAAGTTTGTTATTAAATAAAAAATAAGAGAGCCTAAAAATGAATATAACACTAGGTTTCTGTAAGAAATTTTATTAAAAAAATAATAAAACAAAATTCCTATAATCATCAAAGTAACATAGGTAAATACTATATCTGGATATAAACCTATTATTAAATCACTTAAAAACATTGAAAGCAAAAAAACCATTGATGTAATTAAAAATGTTTGAAACAAAATACTACTTAAAATCACAATAGAAATGATTGGTGTAAAATTTGGAGGGTGGGGTATAAGTCTTGAAAAAACTAAAAGTGTTATCAGAAGACATATGCTTGAGTTTTTATTTATAATTTTCACAGTAACAAAGTTTTATCAGATTTTTAAAAAATATATACTAAAAGTTATTCTTGAACCCAAAATTAAAACTCCTACCAATTTGTGAATAATCTCTTGTAGTTTCATATTTTTCATCAAATAAATTTGTTACATTGAAAAACATATTATACTTATTATAAAGCTTAAAATTCATATACAAATCATTCACTATATAGTCATCTGTTCTTTCATCATTGTAGGTTCTATTTCCATTTCCATAATCTCGCGCTTCATCAGACCATTTTGAATTTAAAGAAAAATTTAAATCTTCATATCCAGGAAAGGAAAAATTTGTTCGTAAATTTATAATATTCCTTGGAACTCTGACCATTTGTGCATTAGTATAACTTGAGCTTTTATTTGGATCATCTTGTTCTGCACCATCATACGTTGAAGTATAAGTGTAATTTAAATCAAAATTTAGATTTTTATTTATAACAAGTTTTGACAAAACTTCTAAACCTTGGGATTTAACTTCTCCTGGCATATTTTGAGTAGTGTAATTTGAGCCAGAACTTGTGCCTGTTTTCCACCCTTCTAGCACATCGTGATATTTGACATTAAAATAAGTTGCGTCTAATTTTAAACCTAAATCATTAAAGGTTTTTTCGAAACCTATATCAAAACTTTTGCTATTTTCAGCTTTAACAGATCCTATAGAGTTATTATTTGCAGCATAAACAAAAAACATTTCATAAAGTGATGGAAATCTAAAACCAGTTCCGTATGAACTTTTTAATTTCAGTGACTTATCATCAATTATATAGGCTGAAGTGATTCTGTGTGAATCTTCATTTCCTGCTATTGAGTGTTCGTCAAACCTTGAGCCAAAAGTAAAATAAAGATTTTTTGTTATTCTTGATTGATAATCAAAATATGAAGACATAACATAATTATGTTTATTTTTTCTGCCAGTTAAGTCTTTATTATAGCCAATTTGATCATCTTCTCTGTCAAATCCAAAAACTAATGAATTATCTAAATTAAACTTATAATCTCCCATATACATCAGGGTATATCTATCACCGTAATAATTGTCTTGTGCTGCATTCCCACTATTTTCAGTTTCAGCATAAATTCTTTTAATATAAGTTTTTGCATAAGTTAATTTATTTATAAAATTTTCATTTAAATTATATATTAATCCAAGACTTGAGGATGATTCTACACCATCAACTTCTTCGCTATGTGTTGCAGTTGCTGTATCAACTTCTTTGTCATATTGTAGATATGTTTCAGCAACTCTAGTATTAAAAAATAAATTCAATTTATTATTAAAATCAAAATCATAATTTGCAACTAATGAATTATTTCTATATCTATCCTTTTCGGAATTATGTGTCATTGCTGATATACCGTCTGTATGAAATCTTTCTAGGCCTAAATAAAAATTATTTTTTTCGTCTGCGGCCGAGACAGATCCTGAAAAATTATGAGTCCCATAAGATCCAGCATTATATGCAATATTTTTATGAAAACCTGGTTCGCTTTTTTTTGTTATTATATTAATTGTCCCTCCAATTGCTCCGCTTCCATAAACTGAGCTTTGATTTCCTTTTAATATTTCTACTCTTGAAATTTGACTTGTTAAAATGTGATTAAAATCAAAATCATTTGAAACACTTGATGGATCAGACATTTTAACACCATCAATGTATACAGTAGAGTATCTTTTAGGAAGTCCTCTTAACTGTATTGCAGATGATGTACCGTGACCACCGCTTTGAAAAAAATTACTACTAGTTGAATTTGACGATAAAATATCTCCTAAAAAAAACTCATTACTATTTTTAAAAAATTCCTCATCTAAGACTGTTATAGATGTTCCCACTGTTGATATAGATTGAGCCTTTTTACTAGGGGCAATCACAATAACAGGTATTTCATCGCTTTTTGAAAAGTTATTGAATATCGATGTTAAGAATAAAATTAAAAAAAATAATAATACATTTCGTTTAACAACTGGCATTTAACTCCTTTTTTACTTCCATAAAATTTGGAAGTTTTTTTTATTTATGCCGTTGCTAATTTTTCATAGTAGAATTAGACTTTTCCTGGCCTTCATTCAACATCGGACTTGGCTGGGTGGCGCTCGGACTATAACCGTTGCAGGAACAGCAAATGAATTACACACTTATTTCCCACCATGCATTTCAACCTGCTTTGGTTATAATTTTATTTTTATTGTTTTCAAATAATTAATTTAATATTTAAGATAGATTTTTTATGAAATTATATCTATTTTTATTATTATAGGTCTAATTTTGCTTTTTTGCCGCATATTTAATCTATGATTAATCAAAAATAGATTAATTGATTAAGATTACAATTTGTAATACTAGAAATCATGGATCTTGAAAAACAAAAAAAATTCTATATTGAAAATGGTTATTTAGTTTTAAATAAAGCCATCCCTGATGAAAAATGTGATTATTTTTTTGAAGTTTTTAAAAACTATTCAGTTAAAAATAATAATTCGTATTGGAAAGAGCTATTACAAATTCATAGAGAGATACCAGAAGTATTAGATTTAATAAGACACCCAAAAATAGTTGAGAGTGTTGAAAACTTATTAGGTCCATCTGTAGCTTTACAGACAGTTTGTTCATTTAAAAAATTTGGAACACCTTCCTCAAAATATGCATGGAACCCTCATCAAGATAACTCATATGTTAAATGTGAAGTAGATACTTATGTTAGTGGAGATATAGTACTTGATGATCATCAGAAAGATTCAGGAGTTCTTTATGTATATCCAGGTTCTCACAATGAGGGGTTATTTGATTATGAACCTCACAAAAGTTTTGATTTGCCAGAAGGTGAAAATCCAGGCAATAAAATAATAAATATTCCTACTAATTATAATAAAATTGATCTACATTTAAAAAAGGGTGATGTATTAATGTTTCACCCGTTAGTAATTCATGGTTCATACTCAAATACAACCAAAGATAAATGGAGACCAATATTACTTATGAATTATGTAAAAAAAGGAAGTGACTATTTTGAGGGCCAAAAGGCAAAAAGAACTCCTATAGAACTAAGATAATTTAATTTATATATCTTTAAGTTATTTATAAATCTGAAATCAATGATAAAATAGTGAAAATTTTAGTAGTTGAAAAAAAAAAAATTAAATTTAAGTAATAGGCGTGTTTAAAAAAATTTTAATAAATTCAAATAAAGTAAATTTAAAATCATCAGACTTTAAAAAGTATGAAACAGATGGTTTTTATTTGCGTAAAAATTTCTTTTCTAAAAAAACAGCTAAAGAATTAAAAAAATATGCAGAAAAATATTATGGTGAACCACCAAGATATCCAATTACATTAAACATTCATAGAAAAGATGAAAATTTTTTAAATGTAATCACGGATAAAAATCTTACTAAACTTGTAAAATTTTTTCAGAAATCTAAAATCGATGCTCTAAATGATCAAATGATATATAAGAAAAAAAAGTCTACATATGCGGGCCAATCCTGGACATATCACCAGGATAATTCATACCCAAGAGCAAAATATGGATCATATGTTATTGTTCATTTTTTTTTAGATGATAGCACTCCTAAAAATGGTGGTTTAATTTTTTTTAAAGGATCTCATAAGGAGAATTTATTACCCAATAAGTTAAGAGTAAGTCATAGAGAAAGAAAAAATAAAAAAGGTGTGACAAGACCTGGTAGAACTATAAACAAAATTGATTTAGAAAGGGTCAAAAATACTTATCAAAAAATTGATTTGAATGCGTCTAGTGGTTCAATATGCGTAATGCACTCCTATTTAGTTCATGGCTCTTATCCAAATAATTCTAAGATTAAAGACAGAGCTACATACTCTATGGCATATTTAAATAGAGGATCTAGATTAAAATTCTCAGGACTTGTAAGTAAGAAGATTAGAACTAAAATTAATTAATTTTATTTAAATAATTATCAAATTTTGATGCAATTAGATTGGAGAATACTTCTCCTTGTTTAGTTATTTTTAAATCTTTAGATGTATTTTCAATAAGCTTTTCATCAAAAAATAAATTAAGGCTATTAATCTCATCTTTAAAATACTGATCAAAATTTATTTGGTATTCATTATTGATACTTATTTTATTGATACTAAAAAATAATCTAATATCTTTTATGATCTTTTCTCTAATTTGATCATCTTTTGATAGAGAATGATACTTTGTTATAGGCAAAAGATTTTTGTTTAACCTATCTTCATATACATTATTTTCAAAGCAATTCTGATAATATAGTTTACCCTCTATTTTACATGTGGCGCTTACTCCGGCTCCTATAGTATTGGTATATTTTCCTGTAACTATTCCAAGTCTATTCCAACTAGCTTGATTTTGTTTTATTTCTTCAGCTAAATAATCATTATTTTTAACAAAATGATCATAGCCAGCTCTTATGTAATTATTTTTTAAAAGAAACTCTTCAGCGAGTTTAAATAATTCTTTCCTCTTTACTTCATCAGGCAGCATGTCTTTTGGCATTTTAAGTTGATGAGGATGAAATTTTGGAGAAACATGAAGATAATTTAAACATATTCTATCTGGACTAAATTCAATAGTTTTTTTTATAGTTACCTCAAAATTTTCTAAATTTTGTCCTGGTAATCCACATATAAGATCAAAATTTATTCCATTTCTAAATTTATCTCTTATTTCCTTAGTTAAAAGTCTTTCTAATAAAAATTCTGGCTGAACTCTTGCGATCATTTTTTGTACACTTTTATCAAACTCTTGAACACCAAAAGAAACTCTATTAATACCCCGTGAATGATAAAAATGCATCATATCTTCCCTAATTCTTCTAGGATCAATTTCAATTGAGCACTCATTTAGTTTCGAGAAATCAACAAAATTTTTTAATTTATCATTCAATTTATCAAATTCATCTTTTTTAAGAAATGTAGGTGATCCCCCGCCATAATGTAAATCGGTAATTTTAGGATAAACTTTATACTTTTTAAAAATATTTATTTGTATATCTATTTCTTTAATTAAAAAATCAAAGTACCTTTTTACAACATTATAATCTTTTGTAATTTCTACATGACAGGTACAATATAAACATTGTGTATGACAATGTGGTATATGTATATAGTATAAATAACTTTTATCTTTGGAATTCATAATTGACTCTCCAAAATAATCATTAATGTTTAGATCATTTCGAAGGTTATTGTTCCAAAATTTTTTGTGAGGAAATTCAACATACATATATGCATCTTTTTTTGATTCCTCTAATATTGTTTTTAAATTTTCACTCATTAAATTTTATCGAATAATAAACCTAAAGATTTTGTTTTTTCAAGCCATTGTGGATCAGCATTAAATATTTTATCTATTCTTTTCATATCTGATTCATTTACTTGTTTAGATTTACTATATTTTTTCTCTAAAACCATCTTATAATAAAGGGCAATTGGATCATTTTTAGCAACAATATCACTAACATATCTCATCCATTTAACATTTTGCTCAATTTTATGTTTGTTAGTAATATTTTTTAATGGATCAAAATTGAGATAGTAATTCATGAAAGCCCATATTATCTTGGTTTCATCTGGGTTTGGAATTTTGTCTAAATTTGTTTTTTTAAATATCGTTTCAAAACTATCTTGCAAAGGGTTACTTTTACCACTACCAATTTTAGCATATCCCCCTCCCACAAAGTATTTTATATCTCCAAATCCTTCTGTACCTGCCAAGTTATCATCTACCATTTTATCAAAAATCGGGGTATTAGGTAAGGGTTGAAGAGGTGTAATATAATTCCAGTCCATATTCATTTCTCTAGCAACATTAATTGTATCTAGTACTTTTGCAAAAGTTTCTTCTGGAAAACCAATCATAAGAAATACTCTTGAATTTATTTCTGGATAATTTTTAAGGACATCTGCTGCTTTTATAAAATTTTTGACTGTTCCAGGTTTTTTTATTGATTTTAATATTTCAGGATTACCAGACTCCATTCCAATTACTAATCCTATACATCCGCTATCTCTAGCTGCAGACATAATCTCATCTGTTACAGATGCGGCTATTACTCCATTAGAAGCATCCCAAGTAACCCCAACGTCTTGTTTAACCATTTCATTAAAAAGCTCCATTGTTCTTTTTGTGTTATAGAGCAGATCATCATCTAACCACATTACATGACTGATATTTTGTTTATCACGAAGATATAGCAATTCATCTATTGCTGACTGAACAGAACGTTGTCTAACTTTTACTCCATTAAAACTTCTAACACTACAAAATGTGCACTGTGCTCTACATCCTCTATTTGAAAGTATAGTAGTAATATTTTGATTTTTTTCCTTTAACCATCCAAAGTTTCCAACCTTTCCTGATTCGGAAAGACTCATAGATCCCATTTCAGAATGATCTGGTATCACATTTAAAGTGTCCCCTTCAGGCCTTAACCTTTCTTTGACAAGAAAGTTTAGTTCTTCTCCTCTTATAAAGACTTGTTTAAGCAATTCGATATTATCAAAGTTTTGATTTGACAAGTCTAAAAACTCACTGAAAGCTAGTTCGGCTTCAAAAAGAAAGAATAAGTCAATATCTTTTAGGTCTGAAAGAAATCCTTCTCTCATATCCTCGCTACAAATTGAATTACTTATATGAACACCCCCTGCTGCAACTGGACAATTAGAGTTTTTTTTTATGACTTCAGAGACATATTTTAAGGACTTATGTGTCATGCTAAACATACAGGTTAACCCAATCAAATCAGGTTTAAAGCTATCTATTGCATTTTTTATTTCATCGTTAATAATTTTTTTATAATCAAATTCATCTTTATTATGTGATGAATGCACTTTCTTTAAAATTATATCATTTAAATTCAATAAATTTGTTTCATAATGTTTAAAATTTAAATGCTTTGAAATTATTCCTAAACCATAAGGGGCAAAGTTTGTATACCTTTTGGTTTTCGCAACCTCAAAATTAAATATATCTTGGTCACCATCTGGTGGGTTAATTAACAAAATTTTATTTATTTTTTTATTTTGAAATAATTTTCTTAGTGAATTTCTTAATAAATTATATTGATCTGATGAAATTAATTTTGTCGATTCAATATTTTCAAATTTTTTCATATGTTATTAGGAAATAGTATATGAAAACTTCAAAGTCAATTTTATATTAGTTTACAATTAAAAGGTAAAATTTTATGTTTAATTCCAGCATTTATCGCAGTTTGCATATCAGTCATACTGTCGCCGATTAATATGGATTTTTTTAAAATAATTTTAAAGTCTTTTTTTGCCTGTAAAATCATCCCAATATTTGGTTTTCTAAGTTTTTTATTTAATCTATATTTGTGGTGATTAGAGCTTTTGAAGTAAGGTGAAAAATAAAT
>CACGOM010000017.1 GCA_902574705.1 uncultured Pelagibacteraceae bacterium
GAATTTAGAGGCCTGTCTCTTGCATTTACAAAACTTCGATAAGCAAAATAATCTAGGCGATTTTGATAAGGCTGCCGAAGACCTTAGATTGGCCACTAGACAATTAGGCATGATCGTAGGTAAAGTAGATGTTGAAGAGATACTTGGATCAATCTTTAATGATTTTTGCATAGGCAAATAAACCCTGATTTTATTGATTAAATCAACATTTTTAATGTTTATTGTAAATTATGATATCAATATTAGATTATAGAAATGAAAAATGATTTAAAATTTGATGTAGTAGTTATTGGAGGTGGTCACGCAGGATGTGAAGCCGCCGCTGCATCAGCTAGACTAGGTGTAGACACAGCATTATTTACTCATAAGTTTGAGACAATAGGTGAAATGTCGTGTAATCCAGCAATTGGTGGTCTTGGAAAAGGACACCTAGTTAGAGAAATAGATGCTTTAGATGGCGTGATGGGTGATGTAGCTGATAAATCTGGCATACAATTTAGACTATTAAATAGAAGTAGAGGGCCTGCAGTTAGAGGCCCTAGAACACAAAGTGACAGATCATTATACAAAAAATTCATGCAAGAAAAACTTGTAAACTACTGTAATTTAACGATATTTTCAGACCCTGTAAAAGAGTTTATATTTATTAAAAACGTTATAAAAGGTTTTACCACTCAACAAGGAAAAAAAATTATAGCTTCTAAGATAATATTAACAACTGGTACCTTTTTGAATGGTGTTATACATATTGGTGAAAGCCAAACACCTGCGGGGAGATATAATGAGAAACCCACGGCAGGTTTAAGTGAACAATTAAAAAAGTTAAACTTTCAAATTGGTAGATTAAAAACTGGAACACCACCAAGGTTAGACTCTAGAACTATAAATTATAAAAACTTAGAGGAGCAACATGCGGATGATGATCCATATTTCTTTTCCTTCCTAACAAAAAAAAATTTTAATAAACAAATTTCGTGTCGTATGACTTATACTAACGAGGCTGTGCACAAGTTGATCACAAAGAACATCAAGAGAAGCGCTATGTACTCAGGTAACATAAAAAGTGTCGGGCCAAGATATTGTCCATCAATAGAGGATAAAATTGTTCGATTTGCAGATAAACAAAGGCATCAGATATTTTTAGAACCTGAGGGTTTAGAAGATCATACAGTTTACCCCAATGGTATATCAACTTCGTTACCTTATGAAATACAGCAAGAAATATGCAGTAAAATCAATGGTTTAGAAAGTGTAAAAATTATTAGAGCAGGGTATGCTATAGAGTACGATTTTGTTGACCCCAGAGAGCTTTTTTTAACATTGGAAACAAAGAAGATTAAAAATTTATATATGGCTGGTCAAATTAATGGTACTACCGGATACGAGGAGGCAGCTGCGCAAGGTCTAATAGCAGGGGCTAATGCTGCTTTATCTATTAAACATCAAGAGCCATTAATATTACAAAGATCAGAAGCTTATATAGGTGTCATGATAGATGACTTAGTTACTAAAGGTGTAGCGGAGCCTTACAGAATGTTTACATCTAGAGCAGAATATAGATTAAGTTTAAGAGCTGATAATGCTGATTTAAGATTGACCGAGAAAGGTATTTCAGTCGGTCTAGTCGGTGAAAATAGATCAAGACATTTCAATGAAAAGTCCTCAAATTTAAAACTAATCGATAAAATGATGAGTAATAAGAAAATAAGCCCATCCAAAGCCTCAAAATATGGAATAATAATTGCTAAAGATGGTATTTTAAGAAGTGCCAACCAAATATTAAGCCAAAAAGGTGTAAATATAAGAAAAATAAGAGAGATATGGCCAGAAATTCCTAAATATTCAAGCGAAATCGATGAACAAATTGAAATAAATGCTCATTATAAGGGATATTTAAACAAGCAAAAAGCTGATATTTTAGCTTTTAAGCGAGATGAAAATTTAATAATACCAGATCATATAAATTATAGTGATTTAGCGGGTTTATCTAATGAGATTAAGTCAAAATTCCAAGAAATTAGACCAAAAACACTCGGACAGGCACTAAGAATAGATGGGGTTACCCCAGCGGCAGTATATATTTTGTTGTCTCATGTCAAAAGAAAGTCTATTAAGCATATAGCTTGATTGATTCGAATATTTTAAATTATTCCTGTTTAGAACCTCTTAATGTTTCACGTGAAACATTTCCTGATTTAGAGGAGTTTCGAAAGATTATAATTGAAAAAAACAAAAGTATTAACCTAATTAGCAGGCAAACAGAGCAAATCTCTAAAGAAAGGCATATAATAGATAGCGCGCAAATAGTTGATTTAATTGAACTAAATAGAGATATATGTACGGATATAGGATCAGGATCAGGTCTACCCGGAATAGTATTAGCAATAATAATGAAACATAAAAAATCTGAAATGAAGTTCAAACTATATGAAAAAAGTTTTCATAAAAGCAATTTTTTAAAAGAAGTATCAAACAAATTTAATTTGAATGTGGAAGTACTACAGAGAGATATATTTGAGGAAAAAAATTTGAGTTCAGACATAATTGTAGCAAGGGCCTTTAAACCTCTCCCAGTAATTTTAAATCTTGTACACAATAATTTTAATTTTTTTAAAGAAGTAATTTTATTTTTAGGGAAAAATGGAAAAGAAATTTTACAGGACGTTCTAAAAGAATGGAAATTTGAATACGACGAAAAAAAAAGCATAACTAATTCTGACTCAACAATATTGAAAATTAAAAATTTGAAAAAAATATGAAAGAAAAAATAATTTCTATAATTAATCAAAAAGGTGGAGTGGGTAAAACTACTACAGTGATTAATCTTGCAGCCGGTCTTAGCTTGTTAGGAAAAAAGGTTTTAGTAATTGATCTAGATCCGCAAGGAAACGCTACTACAGGACTAGGATTATCTAATTTGGAAAATTCTGAAAAGTCTATTTATAGTGTTTTAAATGGATCAAAACAAATATCGGAAGTTATTGAAAAAACAAAATTTGAGAATCTAGATTTAATAACCTCCAATGTAGACTTATCAGGCCTAGAGGTCGAAACCGCCGGAGACAATAGAAGGGCTTTTATTTTAAAGGAGCAAATAATGGCTTATTTAAACGATTCTAGAGGAGATTATAGTCACATTTTGATTGATTGTCCTCCATCCTTAAGTCTTCTGACTATTATGGCCTTAGTAAGCTCAGAGTCTTTATTAGTACCACTTCAAACAGAGTTTTTTGCTTTAGAGGGGGTTACTCAGTTAATGAAAACAATTGAAAGAATAAAAAACAATCTTAACCCAGAACTTTCAATTAGAGGAATACTACTAACTATGTACGATAAAAGAAATAAGCTTTCCGGCGAGGTTGAAAGAGAAGCTAGAGAGTATTTTAAGGAAAAAGTTTACCAAACTGTTGTTCCAAGGAATGTAAGATTATCAGAAGCACCATCTCACGGTATGCCTGTATTGCTTTATGATAAATCATGTCCTGGCAGTAAATCTTATTTAAGTTTTACTGATGAATTTATAAACCAAGAAAAAATAATGGAGAGTGCTGCATGACAAATACACTTAAATTGAAAAAGGGTTTAGGGAGAGGATTATCCTCTTTAATTGGTGATACAACATCTGAGCCAAAATCAAATAAGGTTTCAATTAGTTCTATTATAAGAAATAAATTTCAACCAAGAAAAAACTTTAAGCAAGAGCAGATGGAGGAACTTACTAATTCAATAAAAGAAAGAGGAATTATCCAACCAATCGTAGTTAGAAAAAAAGATGATAAGTATGAAATTGTAGCAGGCGAGAGAAGGTGGCAAGCTGCGCAAAATGCTGGATTACATGAAGTTCCTGTCGTTGAAATACAAGCCGATGATTTAAAATCATTAGAATTTGCAATTGTTGAAAATGTTCAAAGAGATGATCTAAATCCTATTGAAGAGGCGAATGGTTACAAGAGATTAATAGATGAGTTTCGATATGATCAAGATAAAGTAGCAAAATTCATCGGAAAAAGTAGAACCCATATCGCCAATAGTTTAAGGCTTTTATCCTTGCCTAATGATGTTATAAAATTAATAGAAGAACATAAAATTTCACAAGGACATGCAAAAGTACTCGTTGGTTTAGAAAATTCCTATCAAATTGCAAAAAAAATTATTGATAAAAAATTGTCAGTTCGACAAGCGGAAAGTTTAGTCAGGTTATATAAATCCCCTAAAAAATTTAAGGTGATAACTAATGATAGCAACATTAAAGCATTGGTAAAAAGTCTGGAGGAAAAAACAGGTTTAACTATTAAGATAAATCATAAAAAGAACAACAAGGGCAATCTATCATTTGAATATAATAACGCTGACCAGTTAGATAGGTTAGTTATGGTTATTAAAGCTAACTATTAGAAGTATTGAGTAAAAGATCAAAAACTAAATTATTAGATAGATTAGAATTTTTCTTATAACTTATTTCAACTCTATTGGTTTTATCAAGCAATTCTAAAATTGCATCAACCTCCCAAATTTCAACCTGTTTTTGTACGATTTCTTTATCCTT
Organism: uncultured Pelagibacteraceae bacterium; assembly: GCA_902574705.1. Classification (GTDB taxonomy): domain Bacteria; phylum Pseudomonadota; class Alphaproteobacteria; order Pelagibacterales; family Pelagibacteraceae; genus Pelagibacter. The sequence goes on from CACGOM010000017.1 coordinate 4,547, forward strand.
CCAAAAAATTGATGGCTTAAAAGTGTCAACTGTTTCTCTTATATTTCCTGTTTTTACTTGTAATGATTTAAGTGCAATTAATCTCTTCAATCTTGAGAGAAACGATCTAATTAATATAATTGAGTCACTTTTGGAGAACGTATGACTATTAATAATACTACTTACCTTTTTATGATTTTTTATTAAGCAATGATCTATTAACTCAAAAAAATTTTCATCGTCGTATACATTTATTAATTTCACTAATTCATTTCTTGATATTCTTTTCTTTTCAAAACTAAAGTTGAGTATTTTATTCATTTCATTTTGAAGATTTTTTCTGTCACCTAAACATTTATCAATAACAAGATTTATATTTTCACTAGATATTAAAATGTTATTTTTTTTAAAAAAATTACTTGCTATTTTAAACAAAGATGTATTGTTATCTTGATAAAATGCTACACATACCAAATTATTATCTTTTTCAAATAAATTTCTTAATTTTGATTTTTTATCTAATTTATCAGATTTAAATATAATTTTTTTATTATGTATTTCTTTTTCAACTATTTTTTTAATTGTTTCGTAGAGTTTTGATGTCACCCTGTTTACTTGAATAATTTTGTCATTGTCAAATAGAGAGTCATTGAGGCATGTTTCAAAAAAAACTTCTTCATTATCAAGTATTTGGCTTTCGTCGTATTTGATTATTTCACCAGTAAATCCATTAGTAAAACAATCTTGAATTACCTCATCTTTTTGACCTTCATTTTCGCCATAAAAAAGAAAAAAGTTTGAGTTTGTTTTTTTTAAATCATTTAATTTAAATGATTTTACTATCATTTATCAATAGCTTGTAAAAAGAAAATTATATCTTTACCGATTAAGCTAGCTAGTTTTTTTTTATATTTTTTTTCTTCATTTATTTCAGTAGTTTTAGTTTTTTTTGCCGATACTGAAATAATTCTTTTGAACGTCTTATTCATTTCTTTTCCATCATCAGAAACGGTTTTTATATCACTTATAATTATTAGATTATAGTTTTTTGGATCACCCTGGTCATCTTTATTAGTCACAACTTTGTTATAGGCAGATGTTATATCAATCTGATAACTTTTTATGTCTTTCTTATAATTTCTATATTTTTTTAATTCTAGATTAATATTATTATTAATAGTTCTGCTGCCATTGAAATTTATTTCACTTATATAGAAATTAGTCTTATCTTGACTATTAACTGGTACGTAACCACAACTATTTAAAAATGTAAATAAAAAGAACAAGATTATGATTTTATAAAAGTATTTCATTTAAACTAAAAAATTTATTAATCTATTTTTTACATAGATATTCTTTTTTATTTTATTACCTTTTAAAAATTTATCAAAACTTTTACTATCTAAAATCAACTTCATTAATTTTTCCTCAGAAATGTCTTTTTTGGTATTGATAATACCTCTCTTTTTACCATTAATTTGAACAACTATGTTTACATCTTCTTCAATAAGAAATTTTTCTTCAATTTGAGGCCATTTAAAGTTGTTTATATTTATTTGACCCAGACATTCGCTTGATAAATGTGGTACCACAGGCGTTATTGAAATAAGAAATTTTGAGTATTCTTCAACTAAATTTGAATAATTTTTGTTGTTTTTAATTATATTTGAATAAAAACTGTACGCCTCGTAAATATTTGCGATAATAACATTGTATTGAAAATTAGAGAGATTCCTCTCTATTTTATTTAAATATTGATTAGTAAACTTTGATATTTCTTCCGAATAATTATCTTTTTTTTTCATCATTTCCAATTACTCTTATTTTTTCACTAAGAGAGAATAATTTTTGTATGAACTTGTATGCAGCCATCATGCCAGTGTCAGACCATTGAACATCTTTTTCTGGAGGACTGTCAGATAAAATAAATAACCTTACTGCGTCAGCGCCGTATAATTCTATCATTTTTTCTGGGTCAACTGTATTTTTTTTGGATTTAGACATTGACTCAGACGGACCGACTGAAATTTTATTTGATTCATCAGACTTGAAAAAAAAATTCTTTCCGTCTTTTGTTTCAACTTCGTCTGGGTTCACCCAATTATTTTTATTGTCTTTATAAGTTTCATGGCAAACCATTCCTTGTGTAAATAATCCTTTAAATGGCTCCTTAATATTAATATCTTTATTTTTATATCCGATTGCTCTCATAAAAAATCTTGAATATAAAAGGTGTAAAATTGCATGCTCTACACCACCAATATATTGATCAACTGGCATCCAATAATTAATCTCATCTAAATCAAATGGCTTTTCTTCATTTGTTGGTGAACAAAATCTTAAAAAATACCATGATGAGTCAACAAATGTGTCCAAGGTATCTGTTTCCCTTGAATAAGTTTTTCCATTAATCTCAACTTTTTTCCATTCATCAATATTTGCTAATGGATTTCCTTTTGTATTAAGATTTATGTTTTCAGGTAATTTAATCGGCAAATGTTTTTCTGGAGCGGCAATATAATTACCTTTTTCGTCATACAATATAGGAATTGGACAGCCCCAGTATCTTTGTCTAGATACACCCCAATCTTTCAATCTAAAATTAATCTTCTTATTTCCAAGTTTTTTATCTTCTAATATTTTGATTGTTTCAGTTATAGACTCTTCTGGAACCTTAAGATTATTTAAAAATTCTGAATTAATAATAATTCCAGGTCCAGTATAGGCTTCATTAGTAACTTTAAAATTATCTAATTTATCTTTTGGTTTTACGACAGTTTTTATTTCCAAATTATATTTTTTGGCGAAATCGAAATCTCTCTGATCGTGTGCCGGACAGCCAAAAACAGCACCAAATCCATAATCCATTAAAACAAAATTAGCGAAGTAAACGGGAACAGTTTGATTTTTATCTAGAGGATTTTTAGCCAATAGATTTGTTTTGAAACCAATTTTTTCTGCATTAGCAATGGACTCTTCAGTAGTACCTGTTTTTGAACACTTTTCTTTAAAAGATTTAAATTCCGGGTCATTTTTGTAAAATTCTGAAATAGGATGATCGACAGAAAGTGCTAAAAATGAGAAACCAAAGAGAGTATCTGGCCTTGTTGTAAAACACTTAATTTTAGATATTTTTGGTTCCCCTTCTACTTCAAAATCAATCTCACATCCGAAGGATTTACCTATCCAGTTTTGCTGCATTACTTTAACTTTATTGGGCCATTCATCTAAAATGTTAAGATCATTTTGAAGATCATCTGCAAATTTTGATATATCGAAAAACCACTGACTTAATTTTTTCCTCTCTACTATAGCTCCAGATCTCCAGCCCTTACCGTCAATTACTTGTTCATTAGCTAATACAGTTTCATCCACTGGATCCCAATTTACATAATTTTCTTTTTTATAAACTAATCCTTTATTAAACATTTCAATGAAAAATTTTTGTTGGTGTTTGTAATATTCTTCTGAGCAAGTTGATATTTCTCGATCCCAATCAATTGATAACCCTAATTGTTTAAGTTGTTTTTTCATTACAGCAATATTATTTTCAGTCCAAATTTTTGGGTCCTGATTATTTTGCTTAGCTGCATTTTCTGCGGGCATACCAAAAGAATCCCATCCCATTGGATGCAAAACATTGAAACCTTTTAGGGTTTTAAATCTAGATAAGACATCACCAATTGTATAATTTCTTACATGTCCCATATGAATCTTTCCAGATGGGTAAGGGAACATTTCTAAGCAGTAGAATTTCTGTTTGTTTTGATCAATTTTGGTTTTAAATACTTTATTTACTTCCCAAAATTTTTGCCATTTATCTTCGATTTTTTTAAAATTATATCTTTCCACAGAGTTAATATTTGATTTAATTTTTTATTTAATCTTTTATTTCACGTTTATACGTGTTCTCTTTTCTTTTTTTTGCTAAATCTGAGTCCTCAAATTTTGCAGCTTTTTTTAAGATACTTTTTTTAAGAGAAGTAACTATTTCATTATTACCTTCTATTACGGTGCAATTATTTCTTTCGTCACATTTTTTTGTAAAAATATTAATATCTAAAGCATCAGATCTAATTTCATTAGATAGAAATCTTACAGAAATTTTTACAGACTCATTTTCTGAACTATCATCATTGTACCAGTCAGTTACTATTATACCCCCACTATAATTCGCCGTTGCCAGAGGCATAAAGTCAAGTGTATCTAAAGAAGCTCTCCAAAGTGGATTAGAACTTGCAAATTCATAAGTTGTTTTTTTGTTAAGACCGTCCATTACTGTAAACCCTCTACCTTCCTCAATATTTTTTTTCACTCTCTTTGATGGTTCTGGTGGAAAGTCTTTTGCACTGACAGGCTTGTATTTAAAAGCTTGGCAACTGTACAAAAATATAAATGATAGAACTATTACTGCAATTGTCTGTAATTTCTTAATTTTCATGGTATAAATCAACTTTTATTCTAAATAAGATTGAAATCGACTATATAATTTAATTATTTGATTATATCAATTAGGGGCTTATTTAGGTCTTAAAATATGATGTAATTTTGCAACACATATTAAAAAAAACCAGTTATAATCAAAAAAAACGTACAATATACAACAATTTTTCATTAAAACTCGCTCTGTATTAATATTAATATTAATTAACAAAGGAGAAAACATGAACAAATGGAAAAAAGTTGGATTGACAGCTTTATCTGCTTCTCTAGTTTCAGCTTCTGCTTACGCAGGTGAACTAGCAGTAACAGGTGGTGCTTCAATTACATTCCACTCTGACCAGGATAGTACTGGTAACCCATACACAATGGGAAACACTATTTCTTTTGATGGAAGTGGTGATTTAGACAATGGTATGACTGTAGCTTACCACTGGGCAATGAACAATGGATCTATGACTTCAGAGTCAGTTGCACTTGGATTAGGTGACGGTGGTACACTTACATTCGGTACTGGTTTTTCAGGTGGTACAAGACTTTATGACAGTATGATTCCTACAGCTAAAGAAGAAGCTTGGGATGACTTATCTGGTGAAGCTAACAACCACTCTGCAATCGGAACAGCAAATGCATTTACATATGCAGGTTCTTTTGCTGGTTTAGATGTAACTGGTCACTATCAGAAAAACTCATCTGGAGCTGCAAGCTCTAATGATGCTTCTATCGGTGCAAGCTACACATTCAACGATTTAACAGTTGGATATGCAGTTGGTGAAGATGGAAATACTATGGACGAGACAGCAGTATACGCTAAGTATGTAATTGGCGGTGCTACTCTTGCTTGGTCACAATTCGGTGTAGATGTAACTTCGTCAACAAATGACAGAGAAGTAACTCAATATGGTGCTTCTTTTGCAGTTAACGAAAATATGTCTGTATCTTACGGAAAATCAGTAGTTGATTTTGATAACTCGACTACAGACCAAGAAGCTACTGGTGCATCAATCTCATACACTATGGGATCAATCACTGTAGCTGCTGCAGCTAACGACGAAACTGGTACTGGCGGAACAGCTGGTTCAGAAGACTCAATGGTTGAAGTAACAGCGTCTTTTGCATTCTAATTATTTAGAATAATTTAAAAGATTAAAAACCCCCTTAATTTATTAAGGGGGTTTTTTTTTTAAAAGCACTAATTCCGGCAAAACTTAAAATATTAAAGCATTTTAAATACCTGATATTTTCACAATTTACTCCACCCAATGGCACCACATCTTTTTTTGTAATTTCCTTAAGTTTTAAAAATTTATAAATCCCTAAATAATTCCTATTTTTTTTAAATACAGAAGAAATAAAAAGTTTTTTAACACCTTGTAATTCTTTCTGTCTAATTTCGAATATATTGTGAGCAGAACCAATTATTCTAAAATTCTGTTTGAAGATTCTCCCTTTAAGGCTTAGATTTTTATTAAATGATGGAAGGTATAAGCCATCACAATTTAATTTGATCGCTAATTTTAAATCGTTCGATATAAAAAATTTAATTTTTTTCTTTTTGCATAAGTTTTGAATTTTTAAAATATCATTAATATTTTTCTTTGAATTATAATTTCTATAAATAACCGAAGTATTACTATCTAAACTTTCTATGTTGTTTCCCTCTAATTTGTCTATAAAATAGTATTTAATTAAATATTTTGTATGCATAATTCATCAATTAAACTTAGGGAAATTAATAAAGAAATAAGTAATAAAGTTAAAGAATTAAATTTAACAAATTATAATCCCAAAATCATTGCAGTATCAAAAACATTTAGTGCGGAAAAAATAAGACCTTTAATTGATGTTGGACACATGGATTTTGGAGAAAATAAAGTTCAAGAAGCCGCAGAAAAATGGCAAGAATTAAAGACAAATGACACTAAATTACATTTAATTGGTAGACTTCAAACAAATAAAGTTAAGATAGCAGTCAAACTATTTGATTTTATTCATTCTCTAGATAATGAAAAGCTTGCAAGAAAGTTATCTGATGAGCAAAAAAAAATTAATAAAAATATAAAAATTTTTATACAGGTGAATTTCGGAGAGGAAAATCAAAAAGCTGGGATAAACCCAGATAATGTAACAAGTTTTTATAACTATTGTACTAAAAATTTAAACCTTAATATAATAGGCACAATGTGTATTCCACCTTTTGATCAAAACCCTGAACCTTTTTTTAAGCAATTACAGAAAATTAACAAAACACTTAACCTGAATGAGCTCAGCATGGGCATGTCAGCAGATTATTTATTAGCTGTTAAGTGTGGATCGACTTTTTTAAGAATTGGTTCCAAGATATTTGGTGAGAGAAGTTAGTTAATAATTATTTTAGTTCGTTTATTTACCAATTTACAAAATATTAAGAAATCTTTTTCACTTAATGCAATACATCCTTTTGTAGGCTTATAATCCTTGGTTAGATGGATAAATATTGCACTACCTTTGTTTTTCTTTGGTTTTAAATAATTGTACTTTATAGGTATCAGGTAATTATATTTAGAGTCATTTCTAAATAATTTTTCATATCTAAATCTTGTTTCATTATTTATTTTTACTAGTTTATTGTAATAATTGCTTTTAATATCATCACACCAACCATAATTACTCCTTATAATTTTACTATTATTACAAAACTCTATTTTTTTAACTCTATCTTTTCTATAAAATAATTTATCAAGATAAAATCGACCTCTAGGTGTAGTTTCATCACCCTCTATTTTATTACTATTTGTTCCACCTTTTCCAATTGCACATTTTAGTTTAAAATCAGATATATATAGATAATTATTTTTTAAAATAATGTTCATATGGATAAATTTAACTTAATTATTGATGAAAACCAGTCTCTTTATGAAATTCTTAAAGAGTCAAATATTGTTACTCATTATCAGTTAATATTATCAAATAATAACATTTCTGAATTAATCTTAAAATCAAACAAAGATAATCTTGATTACCTAATCTTGACTAGCAAAAAAAATTTTAAATACGATTCGAAGAAAACTATATTAATAGACAAACCAATAAATATTAAAACTCTATTAGAAAAAATTAATTTATCTATTTCAAAAAATAAGTTTTCCATTACATCAAATATATCTGTAGGAAGATACTTAATCGATTTAAATTCGAGAAAGATTTATCTAGATGGTGAAAGTCTTAAGTTAACTGAAAAAGAAATAGAATTAATAATGTATTTAAATGAGAGTAAAATTGAGAAAAAGTCTAATGAAATAAGTAAGTTTGTTTGGGGTCATTCTGATAATGTTGAAACACATACTGTTGAGACGCATATTTATAGACTCAGAAAAAAGATTACTGATAAGTTCAATGACAGTCTTTTTATAATTTCAAATAATAATGGATATAAGATTAAATGAAAAAAAAAAATCCAGTAGCTAAATCATTATTTACTAGACAATACAAATCCAGAAAAGTTAAACCAAAAAAAGGAAAAGGAAGTTTTAAAAGAAAGCCAAAATATAATTAGTCAGCGATATTTACATTAAAGCTTACTATTATTCTATCTTCGTCCGAAGTATTCGGTTCAACTGAATGCCATAAATATGACGGGAATATTAATAATGTTCCCTCTTTAGGTTCTATTTTTTGAATATTCGCGGAAAATTCAGTCTTTTTAATATCCAATGGAAACCTATTTCTAGAGATCTGATTTGGATTATTAAAAATAATGTTGCCGCAGTTTTTAGGAGCCCGGACATAGTATGCCGAACTTAAAAAACTATTAGGATGAATATGAGACTCATTAAAGCTATTCTTTTTATTTATTATAGACCACATTTCTGTGATCTTAACTTTCTCACCTTTGTATGGCCATCCATATTGTTTAAATACATCAAAAATACAACTTTCTATTTTCATAGCAAAATTATGTGCAGCATTGCCTTTTTCAAATTTAAATGGTTTTGAGTGCCAGCCATTCACGTTTGATCTTTTAAGACCTTCATTATCTTTATTAAATTCTTCTAAAATAAATTTTTCAAGTTCTAGATTTAAAGTTTTATAATTATCAATTTCGAAAGAAAATATTGGCTGAGGAAAAAACTTATAGGTATGCACCTTCATGACTCTATAATCTAGCACCGATCTGCTGAATAACTTTTGATGACATTTCAGTGCCTTTTTCTAAACTTTCTTTTAAGTTCATTTTATTAGAATAACCATGTAAAAAACCTGCAGCAAACAAATCACCAGCCCCTGTAAGATCAACAATATTTAAACCTTTTTTAATACCAGTCTCTATAATTTCGTTGTCTTTTATACAAATAGATCCTTTATCACCACGTGTTATAACTAGTAATTTCCCAATTTTTTTACCAAATTCTATAACTTCGGTAAAATCTTTAGCATCAATTAGAGACATCATTTCCTGTTCATTTGCGAAAGTTATATCAAGTTTATTTTTCACTAAATCTAAAAAATGAGTTTTATGCCTGTCGACGCAGAATTGATCAGAAAGTGACATTGCAATTTTGTTTGCACTGTTTATTGCTTTATCAAATGCTTTTTTGGGTTCACCCTCATCCCAAAGATAACCCTCGAGAAATATTATATCACTTTGCTTAATCACTTCAGAATTTATATCATTTTCGTTAATTTTTCCTGCAGTACCTAGAAATGTACACATCGTTCTTTCAGAATCAGGAGTAACCAAAATTAGGCAAGTTCCAGTTGGTAATTCTTCTTTTTTCTTTGAGTATAGATATTTTACATTTTCTTTTTTTAATCCATCTTCATATTTACTTCCGAAATCATCATCAGATACTTTTCCAATGAAACCAACCTGATTACCTAATTGAGATAAACCCACTATAGAATTAGCAACCGATCCTCCAGAAACAGTTTTTTCTACTTTAAGATTTTTTAATAAATTTCTAAATTCATTTTCTTCAAAAATTAATTTCATTGTGCCTTTTGTTAGCTTATTTTGATTAATAAAATTATCGTCTACTTTGCAGATTACATCTACGATTGCATTTCCAATCCCTAAAATTTTCATAATTAAGCCTTCTTGGTTTTAATTGGTTTTTTTCTGTTAGGATAACAACTGGTACAAATTTTACAAGATATTCCATAACATTCTCTTGCTTTACAGAACTCTCTTCCATAATAAATTATTTGTAGATGAAGCTTATTCCAATATTTTTTTGGAAATAATCTTTTCAAATCGTTTTCAGTTTGAACAACACTTTTACCATTTGTAAGGCCCCATCTTTGAGCAAGTCTGTGAATATGTGTATCAATTGGAAAAGCAGGGTACCCAAAACCTTGAGACATCACAACACTAGCAGTTTTATGGCCAACCCCAGGCAATTGTTCTAGTTCTTCAAATGTTTTTGGCACTTTTCCATCATATTTTTCTACTAATTTTTTAGATAGATAATAAACACTTTTAGCTTTAACTCTGAATATACCTATACTTTTTATTAATTTTTCAATTTTTTTTCTCCCTAATCTAACAAAATGTTCAGGCTTATTAAATTTTGGGTATATTTTTTTTGTGACATTATTAACGTTAACATCTGTACACTGGGCTGATAAAAGAACAGAGATCAATAATGTAAATATATTTCTATGTTTTAAAGGAATAGGTGTTGTTGGATATATTTTATTTAGAATTTTAAGAATAACTTTTGCTCTTTGAACTTCATTCATTAATTGAAATTCAGAAGATTTCTCATTGAATATAACCCGGGTCTTTTATTAATTAACCATTTAGCTGCTGTGAGCGCTCCTTCTGAATATAGGGCTCTATCAAATGCCTCATGATTTAAGGTTATAATTTCTTTTCCGCTGGAGAATTTTACTTCATGCTCTCCGATAATCTTTCCTTTTCTAATTGAATTAAAATTAATTTTTTTTCCATATGGAAATTTTTTTTTGTTAAGATATTTTTTTCCAATCAGCTTATAAAAATCTTTCTTTTTTCCATACGCAATTCCTCTTCCAAGCATCAAAGCTGTTCCAGATGGATGATCTTTTTTATGTTTATGATGTACCTCAAAAATTTTACTAAGATAATTACCTCCAAGAGACTTAGATGCTATTTCTGTTAAATACATTAAAAGATTAATGCCCAAACTCATATTTCCTGCTTTTAAAATTGGAATTTTTTTTGAATATCTTTCAATTAGTTTTTCCTCTTTTTTTGTAAAACCTGTTGTACCAATCACTACTCTTTTTTTTAATTTTGTTGCTATTTTAAGTACTTCAAACGTACACCTTGGGACTGAAAAATCTATTATCACATCAGTTTTTTTAAATGCTGATAAACTATTTAATTCTGGTTTAATTCCATTTATTTTTTTTTTTAAAATTTTGTTCTCGGTAAGAGAAACCAATTTAAAACTGCTATTATTCTTACACGATTTTATTAATTGTTGACCCATTCTTCCTTTATAACCAGTAATTGATAATTTTATTTTCATTCTTATGGCCTTTCGCTATAAATTCTGTTTGAAATACCTCTGGCCTTTCTTATTATCGTGCAACTATTTTGCCTTTTTTTTTGTGGCTCAAATAAAGATACAAGCTCAAAACCTGGAAGTTGACCTTGATATATACTTAACTTTAGATGATTTAAAAAAGCTAAACCATGAACATTGGATAGAGTTGAGTGAAAAATAATATAACTACCGACTTTATCCGACAACAATGGAAATAAAATTTCCCTTTGATTTAAATAATTATTTAATCCACCCAAATCACACCATATCAAGTCAAAACTTCTTTCTTTCTCTGGTATCAATTTGTTGATCTCTAAATAATCATTATTCCAAAATTTTAAATATTTATCCAGATCCAGCTTCTTAGAAACTTCTAAAACTTTATTTGCACTTGTTTCAGGGTGTCCCAAATTATCAAAGCTATGCAGGATAAAGTTAGAATGATTCATTTTGTAATACTCCTCATTTTTTAAACTCGGGTCATATCCTACAGAGTTTCCATCAAATTCGTTTTTTTCAATAGATGATAGTTCGCTTAATGCTGCCAAAATATATATTGATGTTAGACCTGCACCTATTTCCAAAACTCTATGTGGTCTTGTAAATTTAATTATTGAGTATAACAATGGAGCCATTTCCTCGGTTCCCATTGATGAAGATATTAAAGGCTTTATGCTATCTAAAAAATCTTTTTGCTGGAGTATGGTTTTCATAATTAAGTTTTAGATTATATAAATATATTAACTATTTCTAGTTTATAATTCTTAAAATCAATATTGATATTTAAATTTAATTAATTCATCTTTGAAATTTGAATTAATCTCAGAAATAAACTCTTCATTTAATAATTTTTTATAATCATTATCCTTGCCTAAATTGAAAAAAGGTAGCTTCTTGTCAGACCCTGACTTATTCATTGCTTCCTCAAAACCTCCATTACTTTCCAGGTTTTTAAGTCTAGAGAACTCACAATTTTTAATGCAGTTAACTCCTTTTTCCTCGTCAAATTCAGCGTTGGACTTTGTGACCTTATCAATAAATTTTACAACATTTTTGAAAGTTCCCAATGCATCGGTCATTAAATCTTCATATCTAATAATATGAGTAGGATATAAATTATTTTCTGTCCAAGATTTAACATGAAATTTCCAAGAAAAAAGTGCCTGGAAACCAAGATATCTATTATTTTCTTTTGAAAAAATGCCTTGCTTATTGTTTAACATAAATTTTAGAGCATCATTGATATTGATTTGATAGTGGTGTGATACAGACGATACTATATTTCTTGGGTCCCTAATAATATATATTGCCGCTAAAGTATTTTGTTCATCAGTAAATCTATTACCATTAATCTTACAAAGCGCATTATGAGTTTTAAAAAAATAGATCTTTTTAGATGAATTAATTTTTTCTTGCTCTTTTATCCAATATTTAGAAGTATCATCAGGTTTTCCAAATTTATCTGGGTAATTTCTAAAATATCTTTCGCTGGGAAATGAATCTATTTCTTTCAGTAATTTAAAATCAAAAGATCCATCTTTTGAAAAATAATAATTCGATAATAAGGCTCTAAGCCAAGTATTACCACTTTTAGGATAAGAAGCTATCCAGACAATCATATATTTAAAAGTTCTAGACTATAATTTTAAATTAATCTAGTTTTTCCAGAAGTTTTTTGCTTTTTGGAAGAATTTTTTTATACTTGGATTTGATTTTTCGTTTTCAATTTCTCTAAATTTTTCAAGTAATTCTTTCTGCTTACTGTTCAAATTTACTGGAACTTCAGTATTTACTTGTACGTAGAGATCTCCAAATCCTCCTCCTCTCATGTGAGGCATTCCTTTTTCTTTAAGTCTAAACTGCTTTCCTGATTGAGTCCCAGCTGGTATTTTAATTTTTGCTTTACTGCCATCAATTGTCGGAATTTCAATTGATGTTCCGAGTGCTGCATCAGCTATTGATACTGGGAATTCAAAGAATAAATTTTCATCAGATCTTTTAAATAGTTCGTGAGAATGAACATTTATAAATAAATACAAATCCCCGTTTCCTGCTCCTCTTGAACCTGCTTCTCCTTTTCCCGAAAGTCTAATTCGTGTTCCGTCATCAACTCCCTTTGGAATAGTTACAGATAATCTTTTAGTCGCTTGTTTCTTTCCTTGGCCACCACAACTTGTGCATGGGTGTGTAATTTCTTCACCTGCACCCCCACATTGTGGGCATGTCTGTTGTACTGTAAAGAAACCTTGGTTAGATCTTACTTGTCCTCTACCTCCACACATTGAGCATGATCCTGCATTATGACCTGGTTTAGATCCGCTCCCACTACAAGTATCACATGTTTCAGATGTAGAAAATTTTATATCTTGTTTTTTACCTTTGTATGCTTCCTCTAGGGAAATTGATAAATCATATCTTAGGTCGGAGCCTCTATAATTTGCTCTTCTTCCTCTTCTACGCCCCCCACCAAAACCTTCTCCAAAAAAATCCTCAAAAATATCAGAAAAGTGTTCAGAAAAATCAAAATTTGAAAATCCTCCTTGTCCTCTTCCTCCGTTTTCAAAGGCTGCATGTCCAAAGTTATCGTAATTTTGTTTTCTCTCTGAATTCGATAAAACATGATATGCCTCTGAGGCTTCTTTAAACTTTTCCTCAGCTGTTTTATCGTCCGGATTTTTATCTGGGTGATATTTAACAGCAAGTTTTCTATATGCTGATTTAATTTGATCGGGAGTAGCTGATTTATTTATGCCTAAAACTTCGTAGTAATCTCTTTTTGCCATAATTTAATTATAGACAAATAATTGTTTTAAGCGCTTTTCTCTTTATTCTCGTCTTTTACTTCCTCAAAATCGGCATCAACAACATTATCGTCTTTTTTATCCTCTTTTTTTGTATCGTTCTTATCCTCAGGCTTAGCACCTTGTTGTGATTTGTATATAGCCTCACCTAGTTTCATTGATGCTTGAACAAGATCTTGGGTTTTCTTTTTAATTTCTTCTAAATCAGTTCCTTTTAAAGCATTTCTCAAGTTTGCCGATGCATCCTCAATTGATTTTTTGTCAGCATCAGAAACTTTAGATCCATGCTCTTTAAGATTTTTCTCAGTTGAATGAAGAAGAGTATCAGCTTGATTTCTTGAATCAACTGCTTCTCTTTTCTTTTTATCTGCATCTTTATTTGCCTCTGCTTCTTTAACCATTTTATTAATTTCTTCATCACTTAGTCCACCAGAAGCTTGAATTTGTATCTTTTGTTCTTTACCAGTTCCTTTGTCCTTAGCTGAAACATTTACAATTCCATTTGCATCAATATCAAACGTAACTTCTATTTGTGGAACTCCTCTTGGTGCTGGAGCAATGCCTACTAGTTCAAAATTCCCTAACAATTTATTATCCGAAGCCATTTCTCTTTCACCTTGCAAAACTCTTATTGATACAGCCGGCTGATTATCTTCAGCGGTTGAAAATACCTGGCTTTTTTTTGTAGGAATTGTTGTATTTTTATCAATTAGCTTTGTAGAAACACCACCCAAAGTCTCAATTCCTAAAGATAGAGGTGTTACATCCAGTAAAAGAACATCCTTAACATCACCTTGTAATACACCTGCTTGAATCGCTGCTCCCATTGCAACAACTTCATCTGGGTTTACAGATTTATTGGGATCTTTTCCAAAGAAGCTTTTCACCTCTTCAATCACTTTAGGCATTCTAGTCATACCACCAACAAGAACAATTTCATCGATTTCACTCGCAGATAACCCCGCATCTTTTAAAGCTGTTTTACATGGTGGCAAAGTTCTTGTAATTAAATCTTCTACTAGAGCCTCGAGTTTAGCCCTAGTCATTTTTAAATTTATGTGTTTAGGCCCAGTTTTATCAGCTGTGATGAACGGAAGATTTATTTCAGTCTGAGTTGCTGAAGAAAGTTCAATTTTAGCTTTTTCCGCTGCTTCTTTGAGTCTCTGCAAGGCAAGTTTATCTGATTTTAAATCAATTCCACTTTCTTTTTTAAATTCGCTCAATAAGTAATTAACAATAGCATTATCAAAATCTTCTCCACCTAAAAAAGTATCTCCATTAGTAGATTTAACCTCAAAAACACCATCACCAAGTTCCAGAATTGATACATCAAATGTACCTCCTCCTAAATCGTAAACTGCAATTTTTTTATTTGTCTTTTTATCTAAACCATATGCAAGCGAAGCTGCTGTTGGTTCATTAATAATTCTTAAAACTTCAAGACCCGCAATTTTTCCTGCATCTTTGGTCGCTTGTCTTTGAGCGTCATTGAAATAAGCAGGTACAGTAATAACAGCCTTACTTACTGCTTGTCCTAAATATTTTTCAGCTGTCTCTTTCATTTTTTGTAAAACGAAAGCAGAAATTTGCGATGGTGAATATTTTTTACTTTTTGCTTCAATCCATGCATCATTATTGTCAGACTTAATAATTTTATAAGGTGCTGTCTCAATATCTTTTTTAACCGTAGGGTCTTCAAAATTTCTACCTATTAGTCTTTTAACAGCAAAAATTGTATTTTCAGGATTTGTCACTGCTTGTCTTTTCGCAGGTTGACCAACTAGTTTTTCATCTTCATCTGTGAATGCAACAACGGAAGGAGTTGTTCTTGCACCTTCAGCGTTTTCTAAAACTTTTGCTTGCGCACCATCCATTATAGCTACACAAGAATTAGTTGTTCCAAGGTCTATTCCAATTACTTTACTCATATTTTTTTCTCCATGTCATATATGTTCAATTTTTCCATCTACAAGGGATTTAACTATTTTTTTTCATCAATTTTTTCATCGTTTTCAACTGATTTTTCGTTGTTTTTCTCGATTTTCTTAGCAACTCCAACTAAAGAAGGTCTTAAAAGTCTATCTTTCATCATAAATCCTTTTTGAATTTCTTGTAATATTATGCCATTCTCTTTACTTTCATCCTCTATTT
>CACGOM010000018.1 GCA_902574705.1 uncultured Pelagibacteraceae bacterium
AAAATTTTTGCTATCAAACCAATGAACTGTCCAGGTTGCGTTCAAGTATTTAATCAGGGTTTAAAAAGTTATAGAGATTTACCATTTAAAATGTCAGAATTTGGTAAAGTTCATAGATATGAGCCTTCAGGCGCTTTACATGGCCTCTTAAGAGTAAGAGCTTTCACTCAAGACGATGCTCATATTTTCTGTACAGAGGATCAAATTACTGAAGAGTGCTTGTCCGTAACGAATTTAATATTAGAAATTTACAAAGATTTAGGATTTGAAAATGTTATTCTTAAATATTCAGATAGACCAGATTTAAGAGTTGGAGACGATGCTGTATGGGACAAATCTGAAGCTGCATTAATTAAAGCAGTAGAGGCTTCAAAATTAGAATATAGTATTAATAAAGGTGAGGGTGCTTTTTATGGTCCGAAGATAGAATTTGTTTTGAGAGATGCGATTGGTAGAGATTGGCAGTGCGGTACCTTACAAGTCGATTTAAATTTGCCAGGAAGATTAGGAGCAAGCTACGTAGATAAAGATGGATCAAAAAAAATTCCAGTAATGCTCCATAGAGCATTATTTGGATCATTAGAGAGATTCATTGGAATCTTAATTGAAAACTATTCAGGTAAACTACCTTTCTGGATTTCTCCCCTTCAGACAGTTGTTATTCCTATATCAGAAGATTTTAATGATTATGCTTTATCTGTTCATAAAAAAATAAAAAATGCTGGCATTTCTAGTGAAGTAGATTTAAAAAATCATAATTTAAATTATAAAATTCGTGAACATTCCAATGCCAAGGTCCCAATGCTATTAATTTGTGGAAAAAAAGAAGTTGACTCTAATGCAGTAACTATTAGAAAGTTGGATTCTAACAAACAAGAAAATATGTTAATAGAAAATTTTATTAAAAAATACACCGCTTTAAATAAAGCCCCATCAATTTAGTGCCAGATTTTAAACAAAACTTTTTTCAAAGAAGAAATAAATCTTTTGGACCAAGGTATAATAACAGAATAAATTCTTCTGAAGTCCAAGTTATTGACAGTGAAGGTGAAAATCTAGGTATTTTACGTACACAAGAAGCTATCAGCAAAGCAAAAAATGAGGGACTTGATTTAATAGAAATAGCTCCAAATGCAAAACCACCAGTATGTAAAATAATGGATATTGGTAAATATAAATATGATCAACAAAAGAAAGCAAGTAAAGCAAAAAAAAATCAAAAAAAGGTAGAGCTTAAAGAAATAAAATTAAGACCCGTGACGGAAGTTCATGATTATACGTTTAAAATAAAAAACGCTCAGAAATTTCTTTCAAAGGGAGATAAAGTTAAATTTACAATTAAATTTAAGGGTAGAGAACTTCAGCACGTAAATCTTGGAAATGAACTAATGGACAAAATTAAATTAGATATGGAAAATGTTGGTAAAATAGAATTACAGCCTAAATTTGATGGAAAACAAATGATAATGGTGGTTCAACCAGTCTAATAATTCTAGTTGTAAAAAAGTTAGTATTTTGTATAACCCCTAAAAATTATGCCTAAATTAAAAACTAAAAGCTCAGCTAAAAAAAGATTTAAGATTACTTCTAGAGGTAAAGTAGTTATGCCTCAAGCAGGAAAAAGACATGGCATGATAAAAAGAACTAATTCGCAAATACGAAAACAAAGAGGCACTACTATAATGTCAAAACAAGACAGCAAAATTGTAAAATCATACATGCCTTATAGTTTGAGAGGATAACATGGCTAGAGTAAAAAGAGGCGTAACAAGTAAAGCTAAGCACAAAAAAGTTTTTAAAGCTGTAAAAGGACAATATGGAAGAAGAAAAAATACTATAAGAGTTGCTAGGCAAGCAATGGAAAAAGCAATGCAATATGCTTATAGAGATAGAAGAAACAAAAAAAGAGATTTTAAGTCTTTGTGGATACAGAGAATCAATGCAGGTGTTAGAGGAGAAGGTTTAACTTATTCGAAATTTATTAATGGATTGAGCAAATCAGGAATTAAACTAGACAGAAAGATTTTAGCAGAAATTGCCTACGAAAACCCAGAAGCATTCAAAACAATAGTTAAAAAAGCACAAGCAGCATTGAATTAATCTTTTTATTGTTTTTCTATTCTTAACAAATAATCTATTAAAATGTCTGAAATTGAAAAAATAAAGTCAGAATATTTAGAAAAATTAAACAACTGTTCAAATACAGATAATTTAAATCAAATCAAAAATGAACTATTTGGAAAAAATGGATTAATTACTAATCAATTTAAATTAATTAGTTCAAAATCAGAAAATGAAAAAAAGAATTTTGCAGCCCAAATAAATCTAATAAAAAATCTGTTGCAAGATAAAATTGAACGAGTAAGTAAACAAATTGAAATAGATGAAATAAATAAAAAATTAGATACAGAGAGAGTAGATGTAACTTTACCAGAGCGATCCTTTAAAAAAGGAAAAATTCATCCAGTATCACAAGTAATAGACGAAATAAGTTCAATATTTTCTGAAATAGGTTTCAGCGTTGCTGAGGGGCCTGATGTAGAAAATGAATATAATAATTTTACTGCACTAAATACACCACCAAATCATCCAGCTCGTGATATGCACGATACGTTTTATTTAAGTGAGGATAAAAATTTGTTGTTAAGAACACATACTTCTCCAGTTCAGATTAGAACTATGCTCAAAGGAAAACCGCCTTTTAAAATTATTGCCCCAGGTAGAACTTATAGATGTGATAGTGATCAGACACATACACCCATGTTTCATCAGCTTGAAGGATTACATGTAGATAAAGATATTAACATGGGACATCTAAAAGGATGTTTGAATTATTTTATAAAAGAGTTTTTTGAGGTTAAAAAATTGAAAATGAGATTTAGACCAAGTCATTTTCCATTTACAGAACCTTCAGCTGAAGTTGATATTGGTTATGATCTTAAAAACGGTGAAATTATAATTGGCGAGGGAGATAAATGGTTAGAAATTTTAGGATGTGGAATGGTTCATCCAAATGTTTTAAAAAATTCAAAAGTAGATTCTTCAAAATATCAAGGATTTGCTTTTGGAATAGGTATAGATCGGTTAGCTATGTTAAAATATGGCATTAAAGATCTCAGATCCTTTTTTGATTGTAATTATAAATGGTTAAATCATTATGGATTTGATCCTGTTGACGTGCCAACTAATTATAGAGGTTTAAGTAGATGAAATTTACCTTAAACTGGCTAAAAGATCATCTAGTTACAAAAAAGTCAGAAAAACAAATAACAGATACTTTAAATAAAATTGGTTTAGAAGTTGAAAATATTCATCCAATTAAAGACGAATTTTCTGATTTTTTAATCGCAAAAATTATTAAGTCAGAAAAGCATCCAAACGCAGATCGATTAAAAGTTTGTGATGTAGATGTGGGTCAAAAAAATATCTTAAAAGTTGTTTGTGGCGCAGCAAATGCATGCGCCGGATTGATCACAATATATGCCCCACCTGGATCTATAATCCCAAAAAATAATATGAAATTGGAGGTTTCTAAAATTCGAGGTGTCACTTCTTATGGCATGCTTTGTTCAGAATCTGAACTAAATTTGTCTAATGAGAGTAAGGGTATAATAGCTTTAAGCGGTAAATTTAAAAACAAAGTAGGAAAGAGTTATTTTAATAACAAAAAAGAAAATGTTATTGAGTTATCAATTACACCTAATAGACCGGACTGTTTGGGTATTAGAGGAATTGCACGAGATCTAGCAGCAGCTGGAATTGGAAAATTAAAGCCACTTAAAAATAAAAAATTAAAGAAAAATAATAACAAAATTAATGTAGTTATAAAAAAATCAAAAAATCAATCTTGTAAGATCTTTGGCAGTTGTTTAATTACAAATATTAAAAATCAAGAAAGTCCTAAATGGCTTAAAGATAGGTTAATAGCAGTTGGTTTGAGACCAATTTCTGCAGTTGTTGATATTACTAATTTTATAATGATTGATCTTAATAGGCCATTACATGCTTATGATTTAGACAAAATAAATAAAAGAATAATTGTTAGAGAGTCAAAAAAAAATGAGTCATTAAATGCATTAGATAATAAAAAGTATAATTTGTCGGATGGAATGTGCGTAATCTCTGATGAAGGTGGCCCACTTGGTTTGGGTGGTATTATTGGTGGCACAAGATCTTCTACAGAAATAGATACAAAAAATATTATCGTAGAGTCGGCTTATTTTGATCCTTCAATAACTAGAAATACATCAAGTATTTTAAACTTAAATAGCGATGCAAAATATAGATTTGAGCGGGGCATTGATCCAAATTCAATTGAAAATGGCTTACAGAAAGCAGCAGAAATGATAACAGAAATTTGTGGGGGTGAAATTGGTAAATTTCAATTAACTAAAACAACTGAAATATTAAAAAAAGAAATTAAATTAGATAATAATTTTCCATCAAAAGTATTAGGAATAAATATTTCTTATAAAGAAATTATAAACATTTTAGAGAATCTAGGTTTTAAGTGTAAAAAAAATAAAAGCTATGTGTCTGTACAAATTCCAAGCTGGCGTCCTGATGTAAATGAAAAAATTGATTTAGTTGAAGAAATAATAAGAATCAAGGGTTTAGAGACTATAAAGTCGATAGACCCTGAGAAAAATAGAATTAATGAAACTTTAAATAATAATCAAAAACATTTTCACCTTGCTCAAAGATCAATAGCTTCAAAAGGTTATCTAGAAGCTATTACCTGGTCATTTGCAAATGAACAAATAAATAATTTTTTTTTGAACTCAAAAAAATGTAATAGGTTAATCAATCCAATTAGTGCTGATTTGGGAGTTTTGAGATCTTCGATTTTTTCAAATTTAGTCGAAAAAATTAAAGAAAATATTGATAGAGGTGAAAATAATATTGCTTTATTTGAAGTAGGACCAGTTTTTGATGGAATAAATCCTGGAGAGCAAGCTATAAATGCTACTGCTATATCAGCGGGATATGCAGTAAATCCAAATTGGAACGAAAAAAAAAGATTATTAGATGTATTTGACGTAAAAAGAGATTTAATTCATATATTGAATGAGCTTGGAACCATTGAAGATGAAATCGAAATAGAGACTTCAAATTTACCAAATTACTTCCACCCTGGAAAAAGTGGTAATATCTCATACTCAAATAATCCGAATAATCACTTCGCATCATTTGGCGAACTACACCCAAATATTATAAATCAGCTAGAAGTTAAAACGGATAGCATGGTTGGATTTGAAATAAACTTGGATAAATATGTAAAACTAAAAGGACTAAATAAAAAAATTAAAAATGTGTATCAATTTTCAGAATATCAAAAATCAGAAAGAGATTTTGCTTTTATTGTAGATAAAAATATAAAAGCGCAAGAACTATTGAAATTAATCAAAAATGTAGACTCCACAATGATAAAAGATATCTCAATTTTTGATTTGTATGAAGGAGAAAATATTCCTAAAGAAAAAAAATCTTTAGCCTTCAAAGTAGTAATACAATCAATTGATAAAGCTCTTACAGAAAATGATATTAATAATATTTCAAAAAAAATTATAAAAACAATTGAAGATAAAACTGGTTCAAAATTAAGATCTTAATGGATAATATCGATAATATTAGAAACTTTGCAATCATAGCACACATAGATCACGGCAAATCAACTATTGCAGATAGAATAATCCACACATGTGGAGGTCTCACAGATAGAGAAATGAAAGCACAAGTTCTTGACTCAATGGACATAGAGCGTGAAAGGGGAATTACAATTAAAGCTCAAACAGTAAAGTTAAATTATAAGTCAAAAAATGGAAAAGATTATATTTTAAATATAATAGATACTCCTGGTCACGTAGATTTCAGTTATGAAGTAAGTAGATCACTTTATGCATGCGAAGGTTCTATATTGATAGTTGATAGTACTCAGGGTGTTGAGGCACAAACGTTAGCTAACGTTTATCAGGCCTTGGATATGAATCATGAAATAATACCTGTTTTAAATAAAATAGATCTTCCAGCATCAGATTTAGATAGAACAACAAAACAAATTGAAGATGTGATTGGAATTGAAACAACTAATGCAATTCCTTGTTCAGGAAAAACTGGAGAAGGAATCCAAAATATACTAGAGTCAATTGTTAATTATCTTCCACCACCAAAGGGAAAAAAAAACAATTTATTAAAATGTTTATTAGTAGATAGTTGGTACGATACCTACTTAGGAGTGGTAACACTTGTTAGAGTTATTGATGGTAGGATTAGCAAAAATATGAAAATAAAAATGATGTCAAATAATCAAGAGTATGTTGTTGAGAAAGTTGGAGTATTTACTCCAAAACCCAGAGATGTTGATGAATTAAACACTGGAGAAATTGGTTTTATTATAACTGGTATAAAAAACTTATCTGATACTAAAGTTGGAGATACAATTTGTGAGGTGAATAAACCTTTAGATAAAGCTTTACCAGGATTTAAACCAAGCAAACCTGTAGTTTTTTGTGGCCTCTTTCCAGTTGATAGTTCAGATTATCAAAAATTAAAGGATGGTTTAGCAAAACTACAATTAAATGACGCAAGTTTCTCATATGAAGCAGAGTCTTCCTCTGCTCTTGGCTTAGGTTTCAGATGTGGTTTTTTAGGATTGCTTCATTTGGAAATAATAACAGAGAGGCTAGAAAGAGAATTTGATATTAATCTCATAACCACTACTCCAGGAGTCGTCTATAAAGTTTATTTAAACAATGAAAAGATTTTAGAACTTCAAAATCCCTCAAGTTTACCTGATCCTACAGTAATAAAATATATTGAGGAACCTTGGATAAAAGCTACTATAATTACTCCTGACGAGTATCTTGGATCAATCATAAAACTATGTCAAAATAAAAGAGGAATTCAAACCAATCTTAGCTACTCAGGAAATAGAGCTGTTTTAAACTATGAAATTCCATTAAATGAAGTTGTTTTTGATTTTAATGATAGACTTAAGTCTATGACTAGTGGATATGCAAGCTTTGATTATGAAATATTAGGTCATAGAGAGGGAGATCTAGTTAAATTATCAATTTTGGTAAACACAGAGCCAGTCGATGCTCTAGCAATGATGGTCCATAAGGATTTTGCACAATCTATAGGACGAGAAGTATGTGAAAAACTTAAAGATTTAATACCAAGACATAATTTTATGATTCCAATTCAAGCAGCTATTGGTGGAAAAATTATCGCTAGAGAAACTATAAAGGGTTTTAAAAAAGATGTTTTAACAAAAATTCATGGCGGTGGAGCACTTGATAGAAAAAGAAAATTATTAGAAAAACAAAAAAAGGGGAAGGCAAGAGCAAAGCAATTTGGTAAGGTAGAAATACCACAAGAAGCTTTTATAGGGGTTTTAAAAATAAATAAAGATTAAATGTCAGTTATTAACTGGGGTATTATTGGTTTAGGAAAAATAGCTTATCAATTCGCGTCAGCCTTCAGTAAAGTTAAAAACTCCAAATTATTATCTGTAGCCAGCAATAATATAGAAAGGTTAGATAAATTTCAGAATGATTTTAATTTAGATAAAAAGTCCTGTTATAATAATTATTATGAATTATTATTAAATAATAATATTGATATTGTTTATATTGCATTACCTCATAATTTACACTTCGAATGGATTGTTAATTCCATAGAGCATAAAAAAAATATATTAATAGAAAAACCTGCAACTATAAATTCTTCTGAGATAATAAATATAAATCAATTACTAGATGAAACTAAAATCTTTTTTGCCGAAGGATTTATGTATCGATTTCACCCACAAACCTTAGAATTAGTAAATATGATCAAACAAAATGAAATTGGAGAATTAAATAATATGACCTCATTTTTTGGTAATAATTTTGTAGAAAAAAGAAATTTATTTGGTTTTAAAAAAATTAAAATAGATAAAAAAAATAGATTATTTCAAAAACATCTTGGAGGTGGATCAATTTTAGATTTAGGATGTTATCCATCATCATTAAGTATTCTTATAGCAAGATTAATATCGGATAATTTAATTAAGGAAATTAAATTATCTAACACTGAAAGATATATCGGTCCTACAGATGTTGATTTGGAGGCATTCACAAATTTAATTTTTTTAGATCAATTTACCGCAAAAATTGGATCATCTTTCAAAAGCGATTTAGGGAAAGCAACAAAAATTTTTGGATCTAAAGGTAAAATAACCATACCCGATACATGGCATTGTGAGAACTCAAAGATTATAATTAATGGAAAAGAATTCTTAATCAAAACTAAATATAAAAATATTTTTTCATATGAAATTGAGTCAATAAGTAATTCAATTATAAATAATAATTTAAATCCCGACTATCCTGCTATAAACAGAAAGGATACTGAGATTAATATAAATATTTTAGAAAGATGGATTAATCAAAATGAGAAGTAAAATAATTGATTGTATAACTTTTTTTAACGAAAATTTTATTTTTAATCTACGTTACAATGAAATAAGAGAGTATGTAGATTTTTTAGTTATATGTGAGTCAAAGTATGATCATCAAGGCAATAAAAAGAAATTGAACTTTAATCTTGAAAAATATTCAAATGATAAAAAAATTAAATATATTGTACTTGAAGAACCCTTCCCCCAAAATAATGATCCATGGAAAAATCAAGCTATTCAAAGAGAACATTTGCTACACAATCTTTCATTTGTAAATGATGACGATTATGTTTTTTTTTCTGATCCAGATGAAATTCCAAATAAAGATTTATATAAAGATTTTAAACTTGAAAAGAAATTTGGAATTTTTATTCAAAAAAGTTTTAATTATAAGTTCAATCTATTTAATCAATACGAAACACCTTGGGATGGCCCCAGGGTTTGTAAAAAAATTAATCTCAAATCTATAGATAATATGAGGCAAAATGTTTGTGCAAAAAATCTGAAATATAGATTTTATAGAATTGATAAAGAAAGAAATATTCAGTTATTTGCAAATGGTGGATGGCATTTTAATAACATAATGTCTGCAGAAGATATTTCAAAAAAACTTAAAACTTTTGCGCATACCGAATATAGCAGCGATAGATATTCATCACCCAATGTAATTAAAGAAAAAATAGAAAAAAAAGAGGATCTATTTAATAGAGGGTATAAATACAAAAAAATAGAATTAGATAATTCTTTTCCTAAATATCTGCTAGAAAATAATGAAATGTATAAAGAGTATATCCTTTAATTTGGAGAGATGGCCGAGCGGTTTAAGGCGCACGCTTGGAGAGCGTGTATAGGGGCAACTCTATCGTGGGTTCGAATCCCACTCTCTCCGCCATATTATTATTAAAATTTTAAATTTAGGGCATATATTTGAAAAGTAACTTAATTTTTTTTTTTTCATTAAATTATCATTGATAATCAATATTAATTAGACCATTGCATTTACTCTTGTTTGTCAAAAATTTAAAAGATGTTATAAAAATCTACTTAATTAATGCCATCTCAAAATACGAAAAATTACCAAGCTGACTCAATAAAAGTATTGAAAGGCCTTGAGGCTGTAAGAAAAAGACCAGGAATGTATATCGGTGATACTGACGATGGTACAGGCCTTCATCATATGGTTTATGAAGTTGTAGATAATTCAATTGATGAGGCTCTAGCTGGATACTGTAAAAATATAGAGGTTAATATAAATTCTGACGGCACTATTACAGTAAAAGATGATGGTCGAGGAATTCCTGTTGATTTGCATAAAGGAGAAAAAAAATCTGCAGCTGAAGTAATTATGACACAACTTCATGCAGGTGGAAAGTTTGATCACGATTCTTACAAAGTCTCAGGGGGTTTGCATGGTGTAGGTGTTTCAGTTGTTAATGCATTGTCTGAGTTTTTGAAACTACATATTAATAGAGATGGAAAAAAGTATTTTATAGAATTTAAAAATGGAAATGCAAAATCACCTCTAAAACAGATTGGTAAATCAAAAGAAAATGGAACAGAAATTAATTTTTTACCTTCTAAAGATATATTTTCTTCTACAAAATTTAGTTTTTCAATTTTAGAGAAAAGATTAAGAGAATTAGCTTTTCTTAATAAAGGTATAAAAATAATTTTAAATGATTTTTCACAGAAAAAATCAAAAAAAATAGAATTTAAATATGATGGAGGAATAACAGAATTTGTAGATTACTTAGACAGCAAAAGAGAAAGCCTAAAAAATAAAAATGAAAATGAATTATTTAAAAAACCAATTTATATGGAAGGTTTGAAGAATGATATAGAAATACAATGTTCTTTAAAATGGAATGCTGGTTTTGCTGAAGACGTTTGTCCTTTCACAAATAATATTTATCAAAAAGATGGAGGCACTCACTTACTAGGATTTAGAAGCGCTTTAACAAGAGTAGTAAATAAATATGCTAATGATCAAAATCTATTAAAAAAAAATAAAGTGAGTATATCCGGGGATGATATTAAAGAAGGACTAACTTGCGTATTATCAATTAAAATACCAGATCCAAAATTTTCCTCTCAAACAAAAGATAAGTTAGTTTCTTCCGAAGTTAGAAATATAGTAGAGAATTTTATTAATGAAAAGTTGTCCATTTGGTTTGATCAAAATCCATCAATATCAAAAATTATATTAGCAAAAGTTATTCAAGCAGCTGTTGCTAGAGATGTTGCAAGAAAAGCAAGAGAAAGTGTAAGAAGAAAAGGCGCCTTAGAATTAACTGGATTACCTGGAAAATTAGCTGACTGCCAGAACTCAAAGCAAGAGGGTACAGAATTATTTATTGTCGAGGGTGACTCAGCAGGAGGATCAGCTAAACAAGGAAGAAACAGAGAGTTTCAAGCTGTTCTTCCATTAAGAGGAAAGATATTAAATACATTTACAGAATTGAATGGCAAAAATGGAAAATCTTTAGATTATAAAACAAAATCACTATCAAAGATGATGTCGTCTAATGAAATAGTAACACTAATAAACGCCCTAGGTCTTGATCCAAAAGTAGAAGAGATTGATATTGATGACCTTAGATATGGAAAAATAATAATAATGACCGATGCCGATGTCGATGGATCTCATATTCGAGCTTTACTTTTAACCTTTTTTAATAACAAACCATTTAATAAATTAATTCAAAATGGAAATATTTATCTTGCTCAACCACCTTTATTCAAAATAAACAAAGGTGCTAAAAGTGTATATATTAAAGATGAATTAGACTTAGAAAAATATTTATTAAATAGCTCAAAAGAATTAAAAAAAGTAAATAAGAAAAGCAAAGAATATCAAAATATTTTAAATGAAGAAAAATCAAAATTAAGTATTCAAAGATTTAAAGGCCTGGGAGAAATGAATCCAATAGAATTATGGAACACAACTTTAAATCCTGAGACTAGAAATTTGCTTCAAGTGCAATACTCAAAAAACGAAAAAAAAGATCAAGATTTGATTTATACATTAATGGGTAACGATGTATCTTTAAGAAAGGATTTTATTGTTGATAATGCAATAAACGTTTCAAACTTAGATATTTAAATGGAATTTTTAAATAATTCTAAAAATTATTCACTGAATAGAAAAACCTATATTAATTTGAGATGGATAGCAATTGCAGGACAATTTATTGCTATTAATTTAGCAACCTTTATTTTTCAATTTGAATTTTCGTTCATAAAAGCAAATCTAGTAGTATTAGCAGGCGCTATAAGCAATATTTACTTGATTAGCTTTTACGTAAAAAATCTATTATCTAATAGAACTGCTTTTAATTATTTAATTATAGATATTTTACAATTAACCATACTTTTTTATTTAACAGGCGGTGTTTTAAATCCATTTATTATATTTTTAATAATACCAAGTGTTTTTGCCTCTTTAAGTTTAGAAAAAAATACTAACTATATCTTAATTTTTTTTACAATGATTAGTATTTTAATACTTACTTTTTTTTATGAGCAAACAAGCCTTCCACTTCCAAATAGGGCAGACATAAATGACTACTTTTATTTTTCCATACCTATTTCACTTATAGTTGCTTTAATTTTCCTAAATTTTTTTGCAATAATTTTCTCTCAAGAAGCCAGTTTAAGGAAAGATGCATTAGACAAAATACAGCAATTAATCGCTAAAGAACATGAATTGGTATCACTGGGTGGTCAAGCTGCAGCTGCAGCTCACTCTTTGGCAACACCATTATCTACAATTAAGGTTATTACTCATGAATTGTCAAAAACACTGGAAGGAAAAAAAGATATAGAAAAAGATATGATTTTATTAATTGAACAAGTTGAGAGATGCAACCAAATACTAAAAAAATTAACTATAAATCCAGATGTAGACGATGATTTTATCGAATATGAACTTACATTATCAAATCATATCAATGAAATTATAAGATCATTCCAAAGCATAAGTAAAAAAAAATTTTTCTTTCAAAATAATCAAGATACCAACCCTATTAAATTTAAGAGATCAATCGAAATAATCTATGGATTAAGAAACTTTATCGGCAATGCTAACAAATTTGCTAAAGAAAAAATATTTATTACAATAAATTCAGATAGCGAAATTACAGAGGTAATAATAGAAGATGATGGAGATGGTTTCCCAAAAGATATTTTAGATAAAATTGGAGAGCCTTATATCAGATCTAAAGAAAAAAATTTTAATACTAAAGCAGGATTAGGCCTTGGAATTTTTATTGGTGGAACATTATTAGAGAGAAATTATGCAAAAATAACATGTCGAAATTCAATTACCAGAAATGGAGCTGAAGTTATAATTAAATGGAAAAATAAGGATTTAATTGGACTTTAATTTAATTTTTTATTATTTTTAAATAAACTACTCAACTCACTTATCATCACGTCTCCTAATTCTTGGACATCAGTAATCTTAATGGCTCTATTGTAATATCTTGATACGTCATGGCCAATTCCAATTGCTAAAATTTCTACATCATCTTTACTTTCGACAAATTTTACTATTTTTTTTAGATGTTTTTCTAAATAATCCCCGGAATTTACTGACAATGTAGAGTCATCAACTGGCGCACCATCTGAGATTACCATTAATATCTTTCTTTCCTCCTTTCTTTTTTTTAATCTACTATAAGCCCATAATATTGCTTCTCCATCAATGTTTTCTTTTAAAATTCCTTCTTTAAGCATTAGTCCTAAATTTTTTTTGGATTGACGCCATTGACTATCAGCACTTTTGTAAATTATATGCCTTAAATCGTTCAATCGCCCAGGATTTTTTATTTTACCCTTTTTATTCCATAACTCTCTTGATTTCCCACCTTTCCAATTTTTTGTTGTAAAACCCAAAATCTCAACTTTAACTGAACATCTTTCTAAAGTTCTTGAAAGTATATCTGCACAAAGGGCAGCTATAGTTATAGGTCTACCTCTCATTGAGCCTGAATTATCAATTAATAAGCTTACAACAGTATCTTTA
This sequence comes from uncultured Pelagibacteraceae bacterium, assembly GCA_902574705.1. GTDB lineage: Bacteria > Pseudomonadota > Alphaproteobacteria > Pelagibacterales > Pelagibacteraceae > Pelagibacter. Next base: position 13,470 of record CACGOM010000018.1, read on the forward strand.
AATTCAAGATCTTTTTCTTTTTTAAAAGATAAAGAGTTATATGGATCTATAATTATTCTGGGTAATTTAGAGCTATCCAACAGTCCTTCCTCAAGATCAAAATCCCATGATCGATTTTGTTTAGCCATAAGTTGTCTTTGTAATTTATTTGCTAATTTAATGATCAAATCTTTAAAGTTAACTAATTGCTGATCAAGATTTTTTCTTAGTTTTAATATTTCCTCTACATCTTCAAGTTTCTCCGCTTTTTCAATTTCATCAAATTCTTTAGTAAATATCATGTATTCATTCTCACTTTTTGTATTATTAAGTTTCTGAATTATATTTTCAGAGCTTTGCTGATCACTTTCTGTATCAAATAATTGTTCCTCCATTCTAAATTCATTTACATCTAAATCACTTTCAGACATAGATTGAGTTTGTTGTTCATCCTCATCTTGTCTTTCATTAGACTCATTGTTTTTTTCATCACCTTGCTGACTATTTTGATCATTATCCTGCTGATTTTCTTGATTTTTTTCTTCTTCATCTTTTTCTAGAAAATCTAGTTCATTTAAAATTTCAACAAACTTCGAGCTGTATAATTCTTGATTTTCCAAGTTTTCCTTTAAATAATTTAGGTGTTTACCAAAACTATTTTTAAATTCATTATCCCAATAACCCAAAATTTTTTCACAAATATCATTAGTTTTAATATTAAAAAAATTTTTGAGCATATATATCTCAAACGCCTCTGTGATTGTTGTATCTTCTTTTGATTTGAGTTGATCTTTCCTTTTTAAATTAATTTTATAACTATAATTATCAATTAAATTTTTACTAATACCTTTCAACATGTTAGTTCCTAGCTTTTCATATCGAATTTTTTCAGAGACATTATATAAAGCTTTAAGAGTTGGTTTTGTTGGTAAATTTTTTTGATAAACTTGCTTATTTGAAAACTTTCTTTTTAAAGCTTCCGAGTCTGTTTCTGCCCTAAATTTTATAAAATCAGATTTGTTATTTAAGTTATCTAATTCAAAAAAATTATAATTCTTTGAACTATTATTTTTTTGTTCTAAGTTTTTTTCATTTTCGAAGTCTTCAGATATTGCTCTAACAGTTGAAATTAGTGCTTGTTTGAATTTTTCTTTTAAATTTTCGTCTTTTTTCATCTAAATTTGAATATTAACCAAAGACTCAGGCAGATCCTCACCAAAACATCTCTGATAATATTCAGCTATAGTATTCTTTTCAACTTCGTCACATTTATTTAAAAATGTAACCCTAAATGAATAACCTATATCTTTAAAAATTTGACTATTTTCTGCCCAATGAATAACTGTTCTCGGACTCATTACAGTTGATATGTCACCTGCCATGAAACCTTTTCTTGTTAAAGCTGCAACTTTAATCATATTTGCAATAATTTCTTTGCCTTTTGAATTATTCATATTTTTATTCTTTGATAAAATTATCTCCATTTCTTTTTCAAGTTCTAGATAATTTAAAGTAGTTACAATATTCCATCTATCCATTTGACCTTGATTTATTTGTTGAGTCCCATGGTAAAGTCCGCTTGTATCTCCCAAACCAATTGTGTTTGATGTAGCAAATAATCTAAAAAATTTGTTTTGTTTTAAAACTTTATTCTTATCCAATAAAGTAAAACTTCCTTCAGACTCTAAAACCCTTTGTATAACAAACATGACATCAGGTCTTCCTGCATCATATTCATCAAAAACCAAAGCAACAGGGTTTTGAATTGACCATGGCAAGATACCTTCTTTAAACTCTGTTACTTGCTTACCGTCTTTAATTACTATTGCATCTTTACCAATTAAATCAATTCTACTTATATGGCTATCCAAATTTACTCTTATACATGGCCAGTTTAATCTCGCTGCTATTTGTTCTATGTGTGTAGATTTACCAGTTCCATGGTAGCCTTGAACTAATACTCTCTTATTGAAAGAAAAGCCTGATAAAACAGCCAAAGTAGTATCTCTATCAAATTTATATCCTTTATCTATTTCAGGAACAAATTCATTTTTTTTTGAAAATCCTTCAACTTCCATATCACTATCAATTCCAAAAGTCTGTTTTACTGAAAGTTTAATATCTGGGGTTTGTTCAATATTTGGTGTCAATTTTGCCTCTATAAGTATTTTTTAGTTGAGTATAAGCTAAAGTAATTACTTTTAGTTTTTCCTCAAATTTTTTATTTCCAGCATTCATATCAGGGTGAAATTTTTTCACAAGCTTTTTAAATTTTTCTCTTATTGTTTTCCATTCTATACCAGCTGGTACATCTAAAATTGTAAATGCTTGAAAATCATGGCCGCTAAATCTAAATTTTTTCATATGATCTAAATCCTCGAAATTTTTATGCTTTTGAGTTTCATCTTTTAATGCATTATTCCAAAGTATTTTAAAAAAATTATCTGATGAACTGAAACTTTGTGTTGGCTTATGCCATATCATATCAGATTTGATAAATTCCAATATTTGTTGATCATTCATACCGGAGAAATAATTCCAATTTTTGTTAAATTCTTTTACGTGTTCTAAGCAAAGCATTCTATATTTTTTACTGTTATCTTTTTCAACTGGAGCTTTAAACTCACCTAAATTTTTACAGTTATTCCACTCACAAATTGTTTTCATAGTTATTTAATTTATAATACTTAATATGGATATAGAAAATTTAATCATAAATATCAAAACAAAATTGTTAAAAAACTCATCTATTCAAAACATTAAAATAGAAGACAAAACATATCTTCATTTAAAGCATGCCACCCACGACAAAAATCGATTTCATATTAAACTAACTGTATATTCAAATGAATTAAAAAAAATTAATAAAGTTGACGCAACAAAACAGATTTATAAAATTATTGAATTTGAAATAAAAAATTATATTCACTCTATACAAATATTAATTAATTAGTTCTTTTTTTAAAAATCGTTTAACATTTGCTGGATTAAGTTGATTACTTATATTTACTTCTCCAATTTTGTTAAGTGTAATAAAATTGATTTTTTTGGAGGTATTTTTTTTGTCTGAAGTCATAAATTTAACAATTTTATTCAAATCTTTCTTTGTAAAAAATTTGTTCAAATTATTATAATTTAATTTTGATATATGATTTAATATTAATTTGTAATCAGTTTTGTTAAGTGTTTTAAGTTTTTTACTTAGTTTTGCGGCTGAAAAAATTCCATATAAAACTGCCTCTCCGTGATTAAGTTTATTTGAATAGTTTAATGTTGCTTCAAAAGCATGACCAAATGTATGGCCTAAATTTAAACTTTTTCTTAAATTACTCTCATTTTCATCTTGTTCAACGATTGTCTTTTTTATTTTACAACTTTCTAAAATTGCTTTCTCAATTAGTTTTTTTTTTAATTTTAAAATATTTTTTAAATTTTTATCTAAAAATAAAAAAAGTTTTTTGTTATATATTAATGAATGTTTTAGAATTTCTGCATATCCGCATATGATCTCTCTTCTTGGCAAGCTATATAATAATTTTGTATCAGAAATTACCAAGTCTGGCTGATAAAATGATCCAACTAAATTTTTTCCATACTTGTTATTTACACCAGTCTTGCCACCAATAGAAGAATCTACCTGAGATAAAAGGGTTGAGGGAACATTAATAAATTTTAAACCTCTTTTATAAATACTTGCAGCAAAGCCAGAAACATCCCCTGCTATTCCTCCACCTAAGCAAACTATCGCATCATTTCTAGTAAAGTTGTTTTTAAATAAAGTTTCAAGTATTGATATTATATAAGATAAATTTTTATTCTTTTCAGATGCACTAAAATGAAAAGTAAATATTTTCTTAGAATTAATCCTCGATTTAACATCTTTAATAAATTTTTTTGGAACTTTTTTATCTACAATTATTAAAGTTTTTTTAATATTTATATTTTCTTTTTTAATTA
>CACGOM010000019.1 GCA_902574705.1 uncultured Pelagibacteraceae bacterium
TATCTTCGATATCTATATTCATGAAATCAATTTTTTTTATGCTATTTGTTTTTAACAATTCTGTGAGTGTATATGTTTTTATTCTTTTTTTTTTTAATTTTGTTATTCCAAAAGCTTTATTTAAAAAAAAAATATGTTTTTTACTAATAGTATTTAAAGGGCTTAATGAGTGATCAAAATAAAGATTTGCAGTTGATTTTTTATTAGAAACGGCGGCACAAATATTTACATCATTCGGCCTTGCAACATTGAACAAATCTATAGTTAGAGGATTTAAGTCAATATTCACACCTTTCCAACCTAATTTATACAATAAATATGTATTATTTTGTCTTATTGGATGAAAACATCCAACATCTAAATAGATACCTTTTTTATTTTTTTTAAGTAAATTTAAAATTTTTATATCTTCACCAAATTGTGACTGTGAACTTTTAAAAAAGAATTTTAAATTTCTTATATATAGATTGTAATAAAGAAACAACTTTTTAAAAAAAGGAAAATTTTTAGATAATTCTAATAACTTGGAGTTTGCAGATGACATATTATTACACTATGTATATTTGGTGAGCCGTGTTGGACTCGAACCAACGACCCATTCCTTAAAAGGGAATTGCTCTACCAACTGAGCTAACGGCCCAAAGTCGGTTCTTATAATGAATTTTTTTTTTTAATCAACGCGAAAAATTACAATATTTTAATATATTTATTGTGGAAATCTAGAAAAGTACCATTTTTGATATGTTTTCTTATTTCAAACATTAGTTCTTGATAAAAGTTAATATTATTTAATGTAAGAAGCATTGAACCTAGCATTTCATTTGTATTGAATAGATGATTCAGATAATTTTTTGTATATTTATTTAGATCAAATTTGGAAACATTTACATCTAAAGGTGTATTGTCAGTTTTATATTCAGAGTTTCTTATATTAATTTTTCCATTCCAGGTAAAAGCCAAACCAGTTCTTCCAGATCTAGTTGGTAGAACGCAGTCAAACATATCAACTCCCCTACTCACTGCTCCAAGGATATCTGTAGGGGTTCCAACACCCATTAAATATCTTGGTTTATTTACTGGCATAATATTTTTTAAACCTTCTAAAACATTGAACATTTCATCTTGACTTTCACCAACAGCCAAACCACCAATCGCATAACCATCAAAATCTAGCTTTTTTAATTGATTAAGAGATTTTTCCCTTAACTCATTAAATAAACCTCCTTGAACAATACCAAAGAGGCCTTTATGTGGATTTGATCCAAACTGTTTTTTTGATCTTTCAGCCCAATACATAGAAAGCTCCATAGATTTTTCTATTAATTCATAATCATTGGTTTTTTTTGGGCATTCATCCATTACCATTACTATATCTGAATTTAAACCTAATTGAATTTTTATACTTTCTTCAGGACTTAAAATAAATTTTTTTCCATCTATGTGCGAGTTAAAAACTGCTCCTATTTCTCTATCAATTTTATTTAATTTAGATAGAGACATAACTTGAAAACCACCAGAGTCCGTTAATATAGGAAGTTTACAATTCATAAACTGATGTAATCCACCTTGAGATTTAACTCTATCTACACCAGGTCTAATCATTAAATGATAGGTATTTGATAAAATTATTTGTGCTCCTGTATTAATAATATCTTTTATAAATGCACCTTTAATAGTTGCCTGAGTTCCAACAGGCATAAATACAGGTGTATCAATTATTCCTCTGTGTGTTTCAATTTTTCCTAATCTAGCAAATCTATCATTTTTAATGACATTAAAAGTAAATTTTTTTAATGACATTAATTAATGTTTATTGAGATCTGAAGCTAATAATTTTATCTGGATTAGAAACAGATCCATTAGGACCATCACCTTTGGTAATACTATCTACGTTCTCCATGCCCTCAATAACTTTTCCAAAAACTGTATATTGTCTATCTAAATGTGGAGCAGCTTCGAAACAAATAAAAAATTGACTATTAGCACTGTCAGGATCTGAAGATCTAGCCATAGATAATGTTCCACGTTCGTGTGGAATGTTATTGAACTCAGCTTTAAGATCTGGAAGATCTGATCCTCCCATGCCAGCTCTTTGTAAATTAAAGTTACTGTCATTTGAATTGCCAAATTTCACATCACCTGTTTGTGCCATAAATCCATCAATCACTCTATGAAATACTACATTATCATATTTGCCAGAGTCGGCTAATTCCTTTATTCTATTGACATGGTTTGGTGCTGCATCTGTGAAAAGTTCAATTTTCACATCACCATTTTTTAATTTTAATATCATAATATTCTCCTTTGCATTTATGTTTGAAAAATTAAATAAAATCAAAAAAAAAGTAAATTTTATTAGTAACTTCATACCTTGATCTTAATTTGTTTAATTACACTTTTTGTTATAAATTTTTTTAAATCACCATTCAGCACAGCTATTTCTTTTACTAATCTAGATGAAATAACTTGGTTATCAACATCTGACATTAGGAAAATAGTTTCTATTTTTTCATTAAGCTTTCTATTCATGCCAGCCAGTTGGAATTCATATTCAAAATCAGAAACTGCTCTTAAGCCTCTTAAAATTATATTCGATTTATATTTTTGACATAAAGTGGTGGTTAAAGAAGAAAATTTTATTACTTGTATTTTTTTTGAGGAAATTTTCATATCCTTATACAAAGAACTTTTTACAAGATTCATTCTTTCATGTGTTGTAAAAAGATGGTTTTTTTCACCAATTTCTGAGACAGCAACAATCAGTTTATCAAACAAGTTTATTCCTTTTTTGATTACATCTATATGACCATAGGTAATAGGATCAAATGTTCCCGGGTAAATTGCTATATTTTTCATTTATTTAAATAAAATTATCATCAAGTTTAATTGCAGAAACTACTTTTTCATTATTTGAAAGCTTAATAACTCTAACACCCTGTGTATTTCTCCCTGCTATTCTTATTTCTTTTACATTAGTTCTAATCACTTTTCCTTTATCTGTAGAAATTATTATTTCATCTTCTGCTGACACAGGAAATGAAGATGAAACACTTCCATTTCTTTGAGATGTAACAATGTTAATTATACCTTTGCCACCTCTATTGGTAACTCTATAATCATGATGTGGTGTTCGTTTTCCATATCCATTTTCTGTTATTGATAGTATAAATTTATCTGCTGTTTTTTTATCATTATTGCTTGATTTTTTATTCTGTTTAATATGATCAATAATCGATAATGAAACAATTTTGTCATTTTGAGATAAGTTTATTCCTCTTATGCCTTTTGATGATCTACCTTTAAAAACTCTAAGTTTGCTTGATTCAAATCTTATAGATTTTCCAGATTTCGTACTCAAAATAATATCTTGATCATTTCTGCAGATTTGGACGCCTGCTATCTTATCATCTTGATCTAACTTCATCGCTATTTTTCCAGAAGCATTAATTGAACTAAAATCCTCAAGATTATTTTTTCTTATTTTACCATTACTAGTAACAAATATAATGTGGGAGTCTTTCTTTTCAGATATATCATCAGGAAAAGGCATTATTGAACTTATACTCTGATGATTTTTCCATTGAAGCAAATTTGATATAGATTTACCTTTTGATGAAGGTGTGCCTTCAGGTATTTTCCATGCTTTCAACCTATAAACTAGACCTTCAGAAGAAAAAAATAATACCTGAGTATGAGTATTTACTGAAAGTGTTTGAACAACAGAGTCTTCATCTCTGGTTTTAATGCCAGATTTTCCTTTTCCACCTCTTTTTTGTTGTTTAACATTGCTCAAAGCACCTCTTTTAATATAACCTTGAAGTGTAACTGTTATTATTACAGATTCTTTTTGAATTGTTTCTTCAATATCATAGTTTAAAACTGCATCAATTATTTGTGTCTTTCTGGGTTTAGCAAATTTTTCTTTAATTTGTTTTAATTCATCACTAATAACTCTAAACAATTCTTTTTTTGAATTTAGTATTTTTTTAAATTGAATTATTAATTCAATAAGTTTTTTTAATTCAATTTCAATTTCATTAATTCCTAAAGCAGTTAATTTTTGCAATCTCAAATCTAAAATCGCTAGAACTTGTTCTTGAGAAAATTTATAATTATTTTTAACTTTTTTATTTTCAATTAATTTTATCAATTTACTAGATTTATTAACTGACCATGACGTTTTTAATAATTTATCCTTAGCTTCTTCTGGAGTTTTGGAATTTCTTATAATCTTAATAATTTTATCTAAATTATCTATGCTTACAGAAAGACCTATTAAAATATGTGCACGATCTTCTGCTTTTTTTAAATCATATTTTGTTCTTTTGATAATTACTTCTTCTCTAAATATTAAAAAACTTTCTAAAAAATCTTTTAATGAACATGTTTTAGGTTTCTTATCTACAATAGCAAGAGTATTGAAACCAAATGAACTTTCTATTGATGTAAATTTATAAAGTTGCCTTTTTATTGTTTCTGGTTCTACACCTCGCCTAAGATCTATTACAACTCTAATCCCTTCTCTATTTGACTCATCTCTAATATCACTTATACCTTCAATTTTTTTGTCTCTTACTAATTCAGCAATACGTTCGTTTAAAATTGATTTATTTACTTGGTAAGGTACAGATGAAATGATTAATCTCTCTCTATTTTTTATTTGTTCAGTTGAAATTTCTCCTCTAATTTTAAAGGATCCTCTGCCTGTTTTATAACCTTGTTTAATTATATCTTTACCTATAATCAAACCACCTGTAGGAAAATCAGGACCTGGAATTAATTTCATTAATTCTGGTATTTTAATATCTCTATTATCGATTAATGCTAAAGTTCCATCAATAATTTCTCCTAAATTATGCGGAGGAATACTTGTTGCCATTCCTACAGCGATACCACCTGCTCCATTCACCAGAAGATTGGGGTATTGAGCTGGGAGAATTTCTGGTTCTTTCTCAGTCTCATCATAATTACTTTTAAAATCAACAGTCTCTTTAGTTATGTCATCTACAAGATATTGAGAAACTTTTGAAAGCCGTGTCTCTGTATACCTCATTGCGGCTGGTGGATCACCATCAATAGATCCAAAGTTTCCCTGACCTTCTATCAATGGTAGACTCATTGAGAAATCTTGAACCATTCTAACTAATGCATCATATACAGCTTGGTCGCCATGTGGATGGTATTTTCCAATTACATCTCCAACTATTCTCGCAGATTTTCTAAATTGTTTTGCCCAATCAAAACCACCTTTGTGCATTGCATAAATAATTCGTCTATGTACGGGTTTAAGACCATCTCTTATATCTGGTAGAGCACGACTGATTATAACGCTCATAGCATATGATAAATATGATGAGCTCATCTCATCGTACATTGATATTGGATTAATTTTAGATTTATTAACTTCTGTTAATTGATCGTTTTTCATTAAAATGGGATTTCGTCGTCTAAATCACTGTTATTTTGTGGATTTGATTGATCGAAATCATTATTTTTAATTGGAGATGAACTCAAAGTATTGTTTGAATTTGATCCACCCAACATAGTTAATGTCGAATTATAACCTTGTAAAATAATCTCTGTCGAATATTTATCTTGTCCTGTTTGTTCATCTTTCCATTTTCTTGTAGATAACTGACCTTCAATATATACTTGGGCACCTTTTTTTAAATATTGCTGTACAACATTTACAAGGCCTTCATTAAATACAACTATACGGTGCCACTCTGTTTTTTCTTTTTTTTCTCCTGAATTTCGATCTTTCCATGATTGACTTGTTGCCAAACTAAGCCTAGCGACACTTTTTCCATTTACCATTTGCTTAACCTCTGGATCTGCGCCAAGTCTTCCGATTAATTGTACTTTATTTAAACTTCCAGCCATAAATTATTAAATTTGAGATTTTTTATTATAACACATTTTACCTTGAATATTAATTTTATTAATCTAAAGCAACTAAATAATGCTTAAAAAGATACTGATAAAAGGTGCAAAAGAGCACAATTTAAAGAATATATCCTTACAGATACCTAAGGACAAATTTGTTGTTATAACCGGTCTCTCAGGATCTGGGAAATCATCTTTAGCTTTTGACACTGTTTATGCAGAAGGACAAAGAAGATATGTCGAAAGTCTATCTGCATACGCAAGACAATTCCTTGATAAAATGAAAAAACCGAATGTAGATTTTATTGAAGGTTTAAGTCCTGCAATATCAATAGAACAAAAAAATACTTCAAAAAATCCACGTTCAACTGTTGCAACGGTAACAGAAATTTATGATTATATGCGAGTTTTATACGCGAGAGCTGGTATTCCATACTCACCATTCACTGGAAAACCTATAGAGTCACAAACAATAAGCCAAATTGTTGATAGAATTAAGCAGCTTCCAAAAAAATCAACAATCTATTTATATTCACCAGTTGTTAGAGGTAGAAAAGGTGAATATAAAAAAGAAATTCAAGGTTACAAAAAAAGGGGTTTTAGAAAAATCAAAATAGATAATAAAATCTTTGATATAGATAAAGTTCCTGATTTAAATAAGAAAATAAAACATGATATATCAATTCTAGTTGATAGAATTGTAATAAATTCTTCTTTAGGAAATAGATTAGCAGAGTCTGTTGAAACAGCTATTAATTTATCAAACGGATTATTGTTTGTTGAATATGAAGATGAAACTTTACCTAAACAATTTCGAAAAATTGAAAAAATAATATTTTCAACGAAGTTTGCATGTCCAGAAAGTGGATTTACAATTGAAGAGATAGAGCCAAGATTATTTTCATTTAATAGTCCATATGGAGCTTGTGAGGAATGCGAAGGAATTGGAATTAAATTAAACGTTGATCCTAAATTAGTTGTTTCAGATGACAAAAAAACTATTTCTGAAGGCGCTATAACACCATGGGCTAAATCAACATCGCTTTATTATGCACAAACACTTGCTTCTTTAGCTAAACATTATAAATTTTCTCTCGATGATAGATGGAAAAATATACCAAAAAAAATAAGGGACATAATTTTATATGGCTCTGATGACGAAGAAATTAAATTTTCATATGATGATGGTTATGAAAAATATTCTCATAAAAAAACCTTTGAAGGTGTAATTAATAATTTAGAAAGAAGATATCTTGAAACTGATAGTGATTGGATGCGAGAAGAAATTTCTCAATATCAATCAGACACTAAGTGTGAAAAATGTCAAGGTCATAGACTTAAAGAGGAAGCGCTTTGTGTAAAAATAGACCAATTAAATATTAGCCAAATCACTGAAAAGTCAATTATAGAAGCTAAGGAATGGTTTAATTTATTAGAAAAAAAATTAGATACTACTAGGCTTAAAATTGCTCAACATATACTGAAGGAGATTAATGAAAGATTAGACTTTCTTCTAAATGTTGGTTTAGATTATTTAACCTTATCTAGAGAGTCAGGAACACTTTCCGGTGGAGAATCTCAAAGAATAAGATTAGCTTCACAAATAGGTTCAGGATTAACAGGAGTATTATATGTTTTAGATGAACCCTCGATAGGTTTACATCAAAAAGATAATATTAAATTAATTGATGCTTTAAAAAGGTTAAGAGATCTAGGCAATACTGTTATAGTTGTTGAACACGACACGGAAACAATGGAAAATTCAGATCATATAATTGATTTAGGCCCTGAAGCAGGGCATAAAGGTGGAGAAATAGTTGCTGAAGGAAGCTATGAAGAAATTAAAAAAAATAATAATAGTATAACAGGAAGATATTTATCAAATAAAAGTTTCATACCAGTTCCAAAGAATAGAAGAGCTGCAAAAGGTGGGAGATATTTAGAAATATTAAACGCATCAGGAAATAATCTTAAAAATGTAAACTTAAAAATACCACTTGGTGCCTTTACTTGTGTAACTGGAGTATCAGGAAGTGGAAAATCTACATTAATATTGCAAACTTTATTTAATGCACTAAATCTTTATTTAAATAACAATAAATCTAGAAAAATTCCTTTAGCTTTTAAGGGAATAAAAGGAATTGAGTTGATTGATAAAATTATAGATATAGATCAATCGCCTATTGGTAGAACTCCAAGATCAAATCCTGCTACATACACTGGAGCTTTTGGACCAATTAGAGACTGGTTTACTAATTTACCAGAGTCAAAAAGTAGAGGTTATAAACCAGGTAGGTTTTCATTTAATGTAAAAGGTGGTCGATGTGAAGCATGTGAAGGTGATGGAGTAATTACTTATGAAATGCACTTTCTTCCAGATGTTTATATAACTTGTGATGAATGTAAGGGCAGTAGATATAATAGAGAAACTCTTGAGATCAAATTTAAAGATAAAAATATTTCAGATGTATTAAATATGACTGTTGAAGAGGGATGTGATTTTTTTGAAAATATAAATACTATAAGAGGTAAATTGCTTACTCTCAAGAAAGTAGGTCTAGGATATATTAAAATTGGCCAGCAAGCGACAACACTTTCTGGAGGTGAGGCACAAAGAATCAAACTTGCTAAAGAATTATCTAAAAGATCAACAGGTAGAACAGTTTATATTTTAGATGAGCCTACAACTGGACTTCACCAGCATGATATTAAAAAATTATTAGAAATATTGCATACATTTGTCGCAACTGGAAATACGGTAATTGTAATTGAGCATAACTTGGATGTAATTAAAACTGCAGATCATATAATTGATATAGGTCCTGATGGTGGGGTAAAAGGTGGAGAAATTATCGCAGAAGGAAAACCAGAGGAAATTGTTAAAGTTGACAAAAGTTATACAGGAAAATACTTGGCACCTTTGCTAATTTCAAAATATAAAAAAATTGCCTAAATATATATTTCGTTGTATAAATTAGTCATGACAGGAATATTGCAGTCTTTATCAAAAACTATTCATTTCTCTTTAGCTCTAGCGATAATACTGTTTTTAGGTCTTTATTTTCTTAACGGAGGCTTTGATATAGATATACTTTTCTGGAGTTGGTTATTCAGATATATTCACGTAATAGTTGGAATAATGTGGATCGGTCTTTTATGGTATTTTAATTTTGTTCAAATACCCAATATGGCAAAAATTCCAGATGAACAAAAACCAGCAATTGGAAAAGTTATTGCTCCATCTGCTTTATTTTGGTTTAGATGGGCAGCATTGTTTACAATTCTCTCAGGATTAATTTTAGCTTATATTAATGGGTATGTACACGATGCAATGACCTTGGGTATTACATCAGGTGGTGGAAAAAGTACAGCAATAGGAATTGGTATGTGGCTAGGATTGATAATGGCATTTAATGTTTGGTTCGTTATATGGCCTAATCAAAAGAGAGCATTAGGAATAGTTGAGACAGATCCAGATACAAAAGCGAAATCTGCAAAAACCGCTATGCTGTTTTCTAGAACAAATACACTTCTCTCATTGCCCATGTTATTGTCTATGGTAGCTGCTCAAAATTTATATTAATTTTTTTCTTCGTCTTCCTTTACAATTGTTCTGTGATTAACATTTAATCTTACTAAAATAGGATTTGCAATAAATATAGATGAATAGGTTCCAATTATAACTCCCATTATCATAGCAAAAGAGAAGCCTCTTAGTATTTCGCCACCAAGAAAAAAAATTGATAATAGTGCTAGTAATGTTGTTGTAGATGTTAAAATCGTTCTTGATAAAGTTTCATTGATAGATTGATTTGTTAAATAAAAAATACCAAGATCAGCATATTTTTTAAGATTATCGCGAACTCTATCAAAAATAACAACTGTATCGTTCATAGAATAACCTACAATAGTTAGTACTGCTGCGACTATGGATAAATTAATTTCTAAAGATAAAAAAGAAAATATCCCTAAAGTAATTATTACATCATGAAATAGTGCAGCTATAGCTCCTAAACTAAATTGCCATTCAAATCTAATCCAAATATATAATAACATTGCTGCTAAAGATAAAGATATAGCAATAATTCCAGATTTTAAAAGTTCAGAACTTACTTTGGGCCCGACGTTCTCAACTCTTCTAAAATTTATATCTGGAAAAGATTTTGAAACCTCCATTTTGAGATTATTAATAAATTCTGGATCACTTAAGTTTTGTTTCTGAAATTTAACAATATAATCTTTATCATTACCAAAATTTTTAACAGTTAAGTTTGCTAAATTAGATGTACTAAAAACATCTCTTACTTTACTTATAGAATGATCTGAAGAATTTAGTCTAATCTCAATTAAAGTTCCACCTTTAAAGTCTACTCCATAATTAAGGCCTTTAAAAAACAAAAAAGATAAAGATATAATTATCATTGTTAAAGAAAAAAAACCAAATTTTTTATAATAGTTATTAAATTTTATATCTTTCATTTTATAATAAATTGTCTTTATCTTTATTTGATTTAACGTAAATAGAACTCAACAACCTTGCAATAAAATAAACTGAGAATAAAGTGGTTATAATTCCTATTCCCAAGGTTACAGAAAATCCCTTAACAGGCCCTGAACCCATTAAAAATAATATAATTGCTGCAATTAATGTTGTAATATTAGCATCTATTATTGCTGTCCTTGATTTAACGTACCCACTATCAAATGCTATAATTTTATTATTATCTTTTTTAATTTCCTCTTTAATTCTCTCAAAAATTAAAACATTTGCATCTACTGCCATACCAACTGTTAATATAATTCCAGCAATACCTGGTAAAGTTAGTGTCGCACCAAATAAAGTTAACACACCTATTAGTAAAAACAGATTGGTTAGTAATGCAAAGTTAGCTATCAGACCAAAAACTCTATACTTATAAATCATAAATAAAATTACAAGACTAAAACCTACTATTAAGGATATTATTCCGGCTTTAATTGAATCTTTTCCAAGATCAGGACCCACCGATCTTTCTTCAATTATATTCATAGGTGCTGGCAAAGCACCAGATCTCAGCAAAAGAGCTAGATCTGTTGCGCTTTGAAAAGTGAAGTTTCCACTAATTTGGCCAGATCCACCAATAATTGGTTCTCTAATTGAAGGGGCGCTTATAATTTTTCCATCTAATATAATGGCTAATTGTTTTCCAACATTTTCAGTTGTTGCTCTTCCAAATTTTTTCGCTCCAACTCTATCTAATGTGAAAGATACAATAGTTTCATTACTTTGTGTATCCATGCGCGGTTTAGCGTCAACAAGATTATCTCCATTTAAAATAATTCTTTTACTTACTGTTGCCTCTTCTAAACCATTATCGAACTGTAATGTTTCTGTTCCAAAACTATCATTTTGAGAAGTCGAAACAAATTGAAAAGTTAAATTGGCAGTTTTACCTAATAGAGATTTAATTCTTGCTGGATCATCTAAACCTGGTAATTCAACTAAAATACGATTATTACCTCTTTTTAAAATATTAGGTTCATTTGTACCTGTTTCATCAACTCTTCTTCTTACAATTTCAACTGCTTGATCTAATGAAGACGAATTTAATACTACAATACCATAATCTGATAAATACATTGAAAAAAAGTTTTTATCACTATCAACAACAAATTGATGTGTTTTAAACTTTTCATAATATGGATTTAGGTCGTTTTCTTTATTTAATAAAAATTCTTTAACTAACTCAATTGATGATATGTCGCTCTCAAATAATATTTTATTATTTTCTATAGAAAAATTTTTTGCCTTAATGGATTGTTCATTAAAAGATTTTTTTATGCTAATTAATTTATTTTGTAAAGTTTGAGATATGATCGGTTGATTATCGATTTCTAGCAATAAGTAAGAACCACCTTGTAAATCTAAACCAAGGTTAATTTTATTTTTAAAAAACTTATCGTCAAACTTAAATAAATTTGAAAGAGATAAGTAAATAAAAAATATAGAAATAAAAAAAACAGTGGTAATTTTAATTTTAGAAAAATATAACACTTAAAAATAAACTATTTTTTTACTTCTTGACTATTTACTAATGCTTGTATTCCTGTGGCTTTTACAATTTCAACTTTAACATTATCTGAGATTAATACTTCTGCCTTTTCAGCATCAATAATTCTTTCAACTGTTCCAACGATTCCACCAGATGTAATAACTTTATCACCTCTTTTTAAATTATCGACCATCAGCTTATGATCTTTAACTTTTTTTTGTTGTGGTCGTATTAAGAAAAAATAAAAAATTACAAAAATTAATATTAAAGGTATAAATTGAGCTATTCCTGAATCCATAAATCTCCTAATTAATAAAATTTTCTATACCAATTATTTAAATTTCTCAACTGCTAATTGGTGAAATTTTATCAATATTATTCATGTATGGTCTTAATACTTTTGGTATTACTATACTACCGTCCTCTTGTTGATAGTTTTCCATAATAGCAATTAATGTTCTACCTATCGCTAACCCACTGCCATTTAATGTACCAGTAAATACATTCTCATTTTTAGAATTTTTATACCTAGAATTCATTCTTCTAGATTGAAATGTGCCACACGAAGAGCAACTGGAAATTTCTCTATATTTATTTTCTGAAGGTAGCCAAACTTCAATATCATAGGTTTTTTCTGCACTAAAACCCATGTCTCCAGAGCACAAAATAATTTTTCTATAAGGAAGATTTAGTTTATCAAGTATCATTGTAGCACAATTAGTCATTCTTTCTAATTCCTCCATACAATTCTCATTCATAACTATACTAACTAATTCAACTTTATAAAATTGATGTTGACGTATCATGCCTTTAGTGTCTTTACCATAACTTCCAGCCTCTTTTCTAAAACATGGCGTTGAGGCAACCAATCTAAGTGGCAAATCATTGAGTTTTAAAATTTGATTTTTTACTGTATTTGTTAGAATTACTTCAGCTGTAGGTATAAGAAATTTTCTATCATCATCTTTATCTAGTTTAATTTCAAACTGATCGTTTTCAAATTTTGGTAATTGTCCCGTACCATACATTGTGTTTTCAGAAACTATTAATGGTGGAGATATCTCTTTATAACCATTTTCTAATGTATGAATATCTATCATAAAATTTGATAGTGCTCTTTCCATTAAAGCTAATTTATCT
This sequence comes from uncultured Pelagibacteraceae bacterium, assembly GCA_902574705.1. Lineage (GTDB taxonomy): Bacteria > Pseudomonadota > Alphaproteobacteria > Pelagibacterales > Pelagibacteraceae > Pelagibacter. Next base: position 13,059 of record CACGOM010000019.1, read on the forward strand.
TTTACAAATACAAATCTAGATCCTGTAGTTTTTGTAGCTAAATCAAAATCTAACATACCCAAATTTTCTCCCAGTTCATAATGAGATTTTTCTCTAAATTTTTTAGACTTAATTTCACCTTTGGTTTCTATAACTTTGTTATCGTTCTCATTGAGACCTAATGGGACATCATCTTTTGCAATGTTAGGTATTGAAGAAAGAATATTATTTAAATCATTTTTTATTTTTAATTGATCATCAGATAATTTTTTAATTTTTGCTGATATTTCTTTTGATTTTTGAAACATTCTTTCATCTTTAGATTTGGAAATATCTTTTTTTTCTTTTTCTAACGCTTCTTTATCTTGGATTAGTTGTCTATTTTTTTTATCTATATCTAGAATATCATCAATTTTTACTATGTTATTTCTGCTTGATATTTTTTTTTTGAATGTTTCAAAATTCTCTCGTATAAATTTTATATCATGCATTTTCTTCTTCTTTCTCTCGTTTTAAATTTTTTGCCTCTATAATACTTACAGACAATATAGATAATTCATATAATAATAAAAGCGGTATTCCTAAACCAAATTGTGTAATTGGATCTGGTGGAGTAAGTATTGCCGCTAAAGTAAATATAATTACAATTACATATTTTCTTCTCTCTCTTAAAAACTTAGCGTCTACAAATCCAATTCTGGCTAATAAACTCAATATTATAGGTAGTTGAAAACTTAATCCAAACGCAAAAATTAATTTCATTACTAAAGATAAGTATTCGTTTACTTTTGCCTCTAGTTGAATAGGTAAATTTGTATTTAAACCTAAACTTTCAAAGGATAAAAAAAACTTAATTGCAAGTGGCATTATTAAATAATAGACAAGCATTCCACCTAATAAAAATAATAATGGTGTTAGAACTAAATAAGGCATAATCGCTTTTTTTTCGTGTTTATAAAGCCCAGGTGCAATAAATTTCCAAACTTGAATTAGAATAAATGGACTCGTTGCGAAAAAATGCAGCAAAAAAAGAAACCTTTATATATGTCATAAAGGTTTCTTGTAGAGCTGTAAAAATTAATCTTCTTTCGATACCATCATTC
>CACGOM010000020.1 GCA_902574705.1 uncultured Pelagibacteraceae bacterium
GTGGAGCATTCTTAGAATATCTTGAAGGTAAAGAATTGCCTGGTATAAAGGCTCTAAAAAAATGAACGAATTAAATAAAATCTCACTTCAAATTTTGTCAGGTGGAAAAGGTATCCTTGCAGCGGATGAAAGCACAGGAACAATGACTAAAAGACTTGAGTCAGTAAACGTTCCGTCAAATGAGAAAAATAGGTTAAGTTTTAGAAAAGCCCTCTTTTCCTCGGAAAGTATGAAAAATTGTATTGGTGGTGTAATATTATATGACGAGACTATTAAACAAACTGATGGATCTAAATCTATTACTGAATTAATTAATGAGAATGGTGCTGTAGCTGGAATTAAAGTAGATACTGGAGCAAAAACTTTGTCTGGATCACCAGAGGAAAAAATCACCGAAGGCTTAGATGGACTCCGAGAAAGATTAAAAGAATATTATAAACTTGGAGCTAGGTTTACGAAATGGAGAGGTGTATATAATATTTCAGAAACATATCCCAGTAAATTATGTATCCACTCTAATGCGCACGCTCTAGCAAGATATGCATCTTTAGTTCAAGAATGTGGAATGGTTCCAATAGTTGAACCAGAAGTTCTAATGGATGGAGACCATTCAGCAGACGTGTGCTATAAAAAAACATCAGAAGTTATAAAAAGATGCTTTGAAGAATTAGTAATACACAAAGTTGACCTTAGTGGAGTTATATTAAAACCTAACATGATTTTAGATGGAGCAAAATCGAAAAAAAAAATTAACAGTGAAGAGGTTGCTGATTTAACTTTAAAGTGCCTAAATGAGTCAGTGCCCAAAGAAATTCCAGGAATAGCTTTTCTTTCTGGGGGTCAAAGCGAAGTTCAGGCAACTGAAAATCTCAATTTGATAAATAAAAAAAATAATACAAATTTTATCATGACTTACTCTTATGGAAGAGCCTTACAACAAGGGGCTCTAAAATACTGGTCGAAAAATATAGAAGATATAACCGGAACTCAGAAAGTTTTTAATCACCGTGCAAATATGTGCTCGCTAGCTGCTAAAGGAAAGTGGTCCAAAGAACTTGAACTACAGAACTAAATATATCTATTTAATTTCTCCAAATAAATTAAATTCAGACTTCTACAAAAATCTAAAACTAGTGCTGGCTACTAATATGGTTAGTTTTTTTCAATTACGAATGAAAAAATCACATGAGAATAAAATAATATACATTGCAAAAAAAATAAAAAAAATATGCAAAACTCATAAAGTTAAGTTTATAATTAACGACAACCCTTTAATTGCGAAAAAAGTGGGTGCAGATGGGTGTCATCTTGGTCAAAATGATATGGATATTAAGGAAGCAAGGAAGATAATAAAAAACAAAATTATTGGGGTCACTTGTAATAATTCTATTAAAAATGCCAAAGACGCATTAAAAAAAAAGATAAGTTACATAGCTGTAGGCGCTTTTAATGCTAGTAAAACAAAAAGGGTAAAATATCGAGCAAGTTTAAACGATTTAAGAAAAATTAGAAAAATTTCAAGTAAACCGATTGTGGTAATTGGAGGAATAAACGAAAAAAATTATAAAAATCTTTTGTTGAATAAAGCTGACTTTTTAGCTATTTCAAGCTTCATTTGGAAAAATAAAAAATTTAAACCTGTCGAGGCAATAAATAAATTAAAATGAAAATTTCTGGAAATGAAATAAGAATTGGAATGATTTTAGAACATAACAATGATTTATGGGAAGTTTTAAAAACTCAACATGTTAAACCAGGAAAAGGTGGAGCTTTCAATCAAGTTGAAATGAAAAGTTTAAATAAAAATACAAAGTTAAATGAAAGATTTAGATCAAGCGATAATGTTGAAAGGGCGATAATAGAGGAATTAAAATATAATTTTTTGTACAAAGATAAAAATGAGTTTTATTTTATAAATAATTTAAACTTTGAACAATTGTCTTTAAAGCAAGGTTTAATTGGTGAGGAAAAATCTAAATTTTTAAAAGAAGGAATAGAAGTTTTAATTGGAGTTTATAATGATGTACCAATAAAAATAGATCTTCCCAATCAAATTGAATGTAAAGTTGATACAACAGACGCTTCTATAAAAGGACAAACAGCAGCCTCCTCATATAAACCTGCTTTACTAGAAAATGGAGTAAACATTCTTGTACCTCCATTTATAGAAAGTGGAGATAATATAATAGTAGATACAAGAACAATAGAGTATATTAAAAAAGTTTAGCTTTATGAACTCAATTTCTCCTAATTTGAATATTATGATTAAAGCTTGTGAAAAAGCATCAAAGATACTCATTAGAGATTTTGGTGAGATAGAAAAACTTCAAGTATCAAAAAAAGGACCTAAAGATTTTGTAACAAGTGCTGATAGAAAAGTAGAAAAAGTTTTAATTAACGAATTATCAAAAAAAAAATTTTCTATTATAAGTGAAGAAGCTGGAAAATTAGTTAACACTGATAATAAAAATTTTTGGATAATAGATCCAATAGACGGTACTATGAATTTTTTACATGGTATACCTCATTTTTGTATATCAATTGCATTTTTAAATAATCAAGAAATAGTTTCAGGTGTAATTTATGATCCAATAAAAAATGAAATTTTTTATGGAGAAAAAAATTCTGGTGCTTTTTATAATAATCAAAGAATAAGAGTTTCAAAAAAAAATGATTTTGAAAAATGTTTGTTCGGCACAAATCAAAACGGCATAACAAATAAAAATTTAAATTGCAGGATCAGTGGGAGTGCTGCTTTAGATTTGGCATATGTTGCGTCAGGACGATTAGATGGATTTTTTCAAAAAAAACTAAATATCTGGGATATTGCTGCAGGCATGGTAATCATAAGTGAGGCGGGCGGAATAATAAGTCCCATTAACCTAAAGGATACCAAAAACCATACTATTATTGCTGCTTCTGAAACAATTTATCAAGATTTAAATAAAAAACTGGTAAACTTTTAATTGTTTTATAGAAGAGTTTTGTTATAAAACCGCTATGAAAAAAAAAACTCATCCAGATTACCACACTATAAAAGTACAAATGACTGATGGGAGTCAATTTGAAACCAAGTCTACTTGGGGAAAAGAGGGAGAGATTTTAAAACTTGAAATCGATCCAAAATCACATGCGGCATGGACTGGTGGTAAACAAAAATTACTAGATAAAGGAAGAGTAAGTAAGTTTAATAAAAAATTTCAAAATTTTAGATCTTCAAAATAACTAATGTCTAATGCCCCTTTAATGCCTGTCGCTACAGCTATTTGGTTATTAGATAATACTTCATTAACTTTTAAACAAATTGCTGACTTTTGTAAAATGCATGAGGTTGAAATTCAAAGTATTGCGGATGGAGAAGTGGGCAAAGGAATAGTAGGCTACAATCCAATTATTTCTGGTCAACTTACAAAAGATGAAATTGAACTTTCAAGCAAAGATGAGACAAGACCGCTTAAACTGCTGGAAAATGAAATTCAAATAAATTCTCAAAATAAGAATAATAAGAAATATGTACCTCTATCTAAAAGACAAGATAAACCTGATTCAGCATTGTGGTTAATTAAAAACCACACTAAATTAAAAGACTCCCAAATAGCTAAGTTGGTTGGCATCACGAGCGCATCTGTTAAAACCATAAGAAACAAAAGTTATTGGAATTACAATAATTTAAATCCAAAAGATCCTGTGGCAATGGGATTGTTTTCTCAAAAAGAGCTAGTAGAGGCATTAGATAAAGCTGACAGAAGATTGAAAAGAGAACAAAAATTAAAAAATTAATTTACAATTAGGAAGAAAAAAATAGACAAAATAATTATATGGTGCTAGTTAGTCGTCTTTTTGGAGGTAGTTATTAAAATAGAAGTCAAAGATAATAATGTTGAACAAGCTTTAAGAGTTTTAAAAAGAAAGCTTCAGAAAGATGGTTTTTATAAAATAATTAAGTTGAAAAATACTTACGAAAAACCTTCAGAAAAGAAAAAAAGAATTTTACAAGAAAATATTAAAAGAGTTAAGAAGCTAAACAAGCTTAAAAATAGGATTTAAACATCGCGGGGTGGAGCAGCCTGGTAGCTCGCAAGGCTCATAACCTTGAGGTCGGCGGTTCAAATCCGTCCCCCGCAACCAATCAGATATTTAAAATTTAATTATAGATTTTTTTCAATAGATTTAATAACAAATTGTTCATCTAAATGATTTGAGATTAAATTTTTATGGTACTCACAATTTAAATCAAAACATGGATAACATTTTAAATATTCGTTTCTTTCAACAAGAATATTATTCTTATAATTAAAAGCTTCAATAGGTAGAAAACCCAAATGAATTAAAAAATTTTTTTTATTGAAACACGATGCAATATGATTGAACAAACCTTCGTAAGTTACAAGAAATTTACATTTACTTATGACGTATGAAAGTTCTCTAAAATTTAGATCAAGTAGATAGGTACAATTTAAAAGTTTTGGTTCATTTTTTTGACCAATTTGTATCCAATTAACTTTATTGAAATAATTTACTACTGCTTGCATGCCATCAAATTTCCATTCTTTATTTTTAGTATAACTGCTTTTTGCAGATGATTGAATTAATGCAAATTCATTTGGCAATTGAATATTGTTTTCATATGATTCAATTTCTTCCTTTGAAAAAAAAATTTCATTTTCAAAATTATTAAAATCTATATCTAAATTAAAGTGATTAGACATAGCTTGTGCTAAATGTATTTTTTTTGGTTTATGGTAATAAAGAAAATGTTTACCATTTTTATCTAAAAATATACTCCTAAATTCTAAAACTAAGTTGCTTCTAAGAATATTGAGAAAAAACCAAATTACATTTTTTTCTTTTATCTTAAATAATTTATAGATCCTTGGGCTATTAACATAAAATTCATAATAGTTTGTGAATAAAATAATTTTAAATTTTTTTTTTTCGTGAATTTTTTTTATTATACTACTCATATAAACGTGATCACCGATAGCTTTACCCTTTCGAAAGATGATAATTATTTTATTTTTTCTCAAATAATTATTTACAGGATGATAGAGTATTTTTTTTAAAATAAGTTTTAATAAATGACGAAACATATTTTTGGATCAGGGTTTCTTGTTAATAAAATTTTTTATACCGTTTGAAATATTAATAAAATTTTTTTTATATCCTATTTTTCTAAGTTCTTTTAAGTTAGATTTTGTATAACTTTGATAACCTTTTTTAAGTTTTGTTGGAAATTTAATTATTATAATTTTTCCGTATTTAAGTTCATTTATTATTTTACTAGCGACACTTCCAAATGTAACTGATTTACCAGATCCAACATTTAAAATATTTTTTTTAAAATTTTTTTTTTTTAAAAACCACAAATTGATATTTACACAGTCATCAACAGACACGAAATCTCTTTTATGACCACCTGCTTGATATCCATCATATTTATCAAATATTTTACATACTTTATTTTTTTTAATTTGTGAGTAGAAATTGTGAACCGGACTAGCCATGTTAAGTTTATGATCTTCGTTAATTCCATAAACGTTGAAATATCTTAAACCTATTATTTTTGAATTCTCTTTAAAATTTTTAATAAGATACTTGTCAAATAGAAGTTTTGATTTTGCATATAAATTCAATGTATTAAAAGAATTTATATTTTTAGTTTCGTTAAAATTACCACTCTTTTTTCCATAAACTGATGCTGATGACGCATAGATAAGTTTAATATTGTTATCTGTAGAATGTATGGCAAGTTTTTTTGAATATTCATAATTATTTTTATATAAATAATCCCAATTATTTTCTAAAGTATTTGTACATGCTCCTAGATGGAAAATAGTTTCAATTTTTTTTTTATTTATTTTTAAAAAGTTAAATATTTCATCTTTAAAATATAATTTTTTAAATTTTAAATTTTTAAGATTTTTTTTTTTTAATTTATTAAGATTATCAAATATAATTATTTCTCTTTTTCCTAGTTCATTCAATTTATATACTAAATTACTGCCAATAAAACCTGCTCCACCTGTAACTATAATCATTTTTTATTTATTATACTTGTTGTGCTAATACCCTTGACATTTTGAAGTATTTTTACTTTACCTCCATTTTTGATAACAAAATCTGATCCAATAATTTTTTTTTTTTTGTAATCAGATCCTTTGAATAAAATTTGTGGTTTTATCTGCTTAATCATTTTAAAAGGTGTCAAACTATTAAAAACTAAAACCATATCAACATTTTTATTTTTTAATAACTTTTTTTTTCTTAAAATTTGATTTTCTATTGGTCTGAGTCTTCCCTTATTTTTTTTTACCGATTTATCAGAATTTATTAAAACAACTAACTTATCACAATATCTTTTTGCTGATTTTAAGGAATGTAAATGACCTTTGTGAAGAAGATCAAAACAACCATTCGTGACTCCAAGTTTATAATTTTCATTCCATTTTTGAATTATACTTAAATGTTTGATATTAATTTTGTCCATTTATATTTCATTTTTTTTCAAAAAAGACGTATATTTTCTTTGTATTACTATTCTCGATGCTGCAATTGCTTTAAAAATTGATTTTTTTAAAGAATATTTTTTTTTTAAAAATATACCCAATATTGAAATAAATGTATCACTGGCTCCTGTTACATCCGATGGATTGATTTTTTTGACTTTAAATTGTGAAATCTTATTTCTAGTTGAAAAAATAACATTTTTACTTCCTCTGGTAATAATTAAATACTTAAGCATTGTATTATATTTAAAATAACTTTTGATTTTTTTATTTAGGCTCATATTTTTTGAAAAAAATGAGTGAAATTCTTTTTCATTAGGGACAATAATATCACAGCCGTTATAGTAAGAAATATTATTTTTTTTTGGATTACAAATCGTTATTTTATTATTTTTCTTGAACAGATTTACTAATTTTTTGTAAGTATTTTTTTTAAAGGTACCCTTATTGTAATCAGATACTATTAAAAGATTAAATTTGTTGATATTTTTTTTTATAAAATTAAACATTTTATTAAATTGATCGTTATTATTTTTTTTCTCATAATCTACTCTATAAATCATCTTATTATTATTAAACACTCTTGTTTTTAAAGGTGGTGTAAAATTTTTAGATTTAAATATTTTATTATTGATATGGTTTTTTTTTAAAAGTTTTTGTAAAATAACTGTACTTTTGAATATATTAGGATCTGAAACACCTACTAGCATAACATTTTCACCAAATTTTTTAATGTTATTAGCAACATTTGCTGCACCTCCAAGAAAATATTTTTTTTTTATTGGTATTAGCAAGGGAACGGGTGCCTCTGGTGATTTTTTGTTTGATTTCGATAATATAATTTGATCTAAAATTAAATCTCCAACAACTAAAATCATATTTTTTTTACACTAACCATATAAATTTTTTTTTTTGAATTTAAATAATTATCATAAAAAACATCTCCTATAAAAAACTTTTTATATTTGTAAACTTTAGTATTTAGAGAATTTATAATTTTATTACATCCATATTTATTTAATATATTTTTTTTGATTTCATAATAATCATCGAAAATCACAACAGATTTTTTTGAAATAATTTTTTTAATAGAGCTCCAATCATTTTTAATAGTTGCAACTGAATGGCCACCATCTATAAAAACAAAGTCAATATTTTTGTGTTTTGTTATAAATTTTGGAAGTGTATTAACTGTATTTCCTTTAAAAAGATTTATATTTTTATATTTATTTAATTTTTTTTTAATATTTTGTTTAGTGTGTGGAAATTTACTCAATTCTTTATCTATCATATTTTTTGTGTTGTAGAAGTCTTCAAATAAGTCAAATCCATAATATTTAACATCTTTATTAAAAATTTTTGCGGTTTCAATCAATTCAACAGCTCTATTTCCATTGTAAACTCCTATCTCTATTATCGATTTTGGTTTTATTTTGTAAATAGAAATTAATAGAAAACAGTATCTCTTAGTTGAGCCTAATAAATATCTTAAAATTCTAAAAAAGAATTTTAAATATAAAATTATTTTCATTTTAAATATTAAATTTTGATTTTTTACTATCTATTAAAAAACCTTTAACTGTATCAATTGTAAGATCGTTGAAAGATTTACCAAAATTTTCAATTTTTTCAATTATGGAAGGTGGAATAGTAATAATATGACATCCTAATTTTTTTGCATGAAGAAAATGATATGCTTCTCTCGTACTTGCCCATAAAATCTCAACATTTTTGAATTTTTTTGCAGATTTTATACTTTCTTTAATTTGATATATTGGATCTTTTCCAACGTCCGACATTCTTCCAACAAAAATAGAAATTATTATTTTGCCTTTATGATTTATTTTTTTTAAAATATTCTTAGTTTGTTTATAAGTGTAAACAGCAGTTATATTTAATTTAATTTTTTTTTTATTCAATTTAGATATTACATTGCCTAGAAATTTACCTTTAGAATTTGTAATAGGTATTTTTACATAAACATTTTTTCCTAACTTATTAATGATTTCAGCCTGTTCTATAATTTTTTTTTCATCATCGGCAAACACCTCTATAGATACTGGTTTAGATGTACATTTTAATATTTTTTTACAATATTTTAAATAATCCTTTGCTCCCGCTTTTCTCATTAGGCTTGGGTTAGTTGTAAAACCCTTTACAATATTTTTTTTATTAAATTTTTTTATTAAATTTATATCCGCAATATCGCAATAAATTTTGGTCATCAAAGATTTTTGATAATATCTTCAGTCATTTTTTTAGCATCTGCAAATAACATTAATGTATTATCTCTGTAGAATAAATCATTATCAATACCTGCATACCCTGGGGAAAGACTTCTCTTAACGAATAATACAGATTTTGATTTTTCAACATCTAGAACTGGCATTCCATAAATAGGACTTTGTGGATCTGTTTTTGCAACAGGATTGGTAACGTCATTTGCTCCTATAACATATGCAACATCACAATTTGCGAAGTCATTATTTATCTCATCAAGTTCAAATACTTCATCATAGGGTACATTGGCCTCAGCTAATAGAACATTCATATGTCCGGGCATCCTTCCGGCTACTGGATGAATAGCATAACTTACTTTTACACCATTTTTTTTTAATGCATCGACCATTTCTCTTAATGCATGTTGTGCTTGTGCAACTGCCATACCATATCCTGGAACTATTATTACTGATGAAGCATTTTTCATTAAAAAAGCTGCATCATCTGCATTGCCACTTTTAACTGGCTTTTGTTCTTTTGATGCAGATGTTGATGGTTGATCGGTAGCTCCCCAACCGCCAAGAATAACATTAAAAAAAGATCTGTTCATGCCTTTGCACATTATGTAGGAAAGTATTGCCCCCGATGAACCCACTAAAGCTCCAGTTATAATTAGTGCAGAATTTTCTAGCGTAAAACCTATGCCTGCAGCAGCCCAACCTGAATAAGAATTTAACATTGAAATTACTACTGGCATATCTGCACCACCAATAGGTATTATTAGTAAAAAACCTAAAATAAACGATGTTAAAATCAATATCCAAAAATAATTAGATAATTGAGATTTACAAAGAAAATATACAAGAATAAAAATAGAAATTCCAATTATTAGATTTAATATATGTTGACCTTTAAAGGTAATAGGGGCTCCAGACATTATTCCTTGAAGTTTTAAAAAAGCTATAACAGAGCCAGAAAAAGTAATAGCACCCACTGCTGCTCCGATAGACATCTCTATCAAGCTTGCAAGTTTTATATTTCCAACTTGCCCTAAATTAAATGCTTCTGGTTTTAAAAATGCAGCTATTGCAACAAATACTGCAGCTAAACCGACTAAGCTATGAAATCCAGCAACAAGCTCTGGCATAGCAGTCATTGGAATTCTAAAAGCAATGAAGGCACCTATAGATCCGCCGATTAGTAAGAAGATTAAAATATAGACAAATCCTAAATTAAAACTACCTACTGTAAGAAAAGTTACTACAATTGCAATGGTCATTCCTGCAATTCCAAAATAATTTCCTTGTCTTGAAGTTTCTGGGGATGAAAGTCCTCTTAAAGCAAGAATAAATAATATTCCTGAAATTAAATAAAATATTGCTGATAAATTTGCAGTCATAATTATTTATTTTTCTTTTTCTTATACATTTGTAACATTCGCTGGGTTACTAAAAATCCGCCAAAAATATTTACAGCGGCCAAAATTATTGCGAGGAAACCAAATATATTTGAAATTTCAAAAATCTTTTCAGAAGTTCCTGATAAAGCAGCGATAATTGCTCCTACTATAATTACAGAAGAAATCGCATTTGTCACTGACATCAAAGGAGTATGTAATGAGGGCGTAACGCTCCAAACAACGTAATATCCTACAAAAATTGATAGAATAAATATACTGAGTCTAAATATAAAAGGATCTATTTCCATGTTATTTTATCAATGTTTTTTCAATTATCTCGTCTTCAATGTTTATTTTAAAATTATTATTATCTTTATCATACAAATTATTTACAAAATTAAATACATTTTTTGCATATAAATTTGATGATGATCCAGGAAGTTTGTTTAATAAATTTGCCTCTCCTAAAATTGTAATACCATTATATTTTATTTCTTCATCCACTTTGGTTAGCTCTGTGTTTCCTCCTTGTATTGCTGCAAGGTCGTATATAATCGATCCACTCTGCATTCCATCAATCATATTTTTTTTGATAATAATAGGCGCTTTTTTTCCTGGAATTAATGCTGTGCAAACTACAATATCAATTTTTTCTAATGTTTTTTTTAACAAATCTTCTTGTTTTTTTTTAAATTCATCCGATGCTTCTTTTGCGTATCCTCCCTCAGTTTCTAAATTCTCTGATCCTTCGACAGTCAAAAATTTTCCACCTAAACTTTCAACTTGTTCTTTAGACGCAAGTCTTACATCAGTAGCATATACAATTGCTCCCATTCTTTTTGCAGTTGCTATTGCTTGCAATCCTGCAACCCCAGCTCCAACAATTAGAACCTTTGCGGCTGAAATTGTTCCGGCAGCTGTCATCATCATTGGTATTGCTTTTTGAAAATAGGCAAAACTATCAACGACAGCTTTATAACCTGCCAAATTTGCTTGAGATGACAAAATATCCATTGATTGAGCACGAGTAATTCTTGGTAACAATTCTAAACTGAAACAATTAATTTTCTTCGAAACTAATTTTTTTAATTTATTTTCGTTTGAATAAGGATTTAAAATACCAATAATAATTTGATTATCTTTTAGTCTTTCTAGGTTTTCATCATTACAAAGATTCAATTGAACCAAAACATCAGATTTAGAAATAACATCTTCACTGCTCTCTACTATCTCTGCACCCTCTTTGGAATAATCAATATCTTTATAACCCAAATGAACTCCATAGTTTTTAATTAAGCAAATATTCAAACCTATTGACTTATATTTTTTAACTACATCAGGAGTAATTGCTACTCTCTTTTCAAAATTTATATCTTCTAAAATTGAACCAACTATCATTTTTTTTTATTTTTTATAAAAGAAATACTGCCATCAAAACTAGGATAATAACAATTGATACACTGCCCCACAAAACAAACTTTGTGAAACCCTCCCAGGTTTTTTTATGGCTTTTATTATCCATTATTTTTGTCTAGCTTTAAATTTGGGATTTTTTTTATTAATAATATAAACTCTTCCTCTTCTTCTAACTAACTTTGAATTGAGGTCTCTTTTTTTAAGTGACTTTAATGAGCTTGCAATTTTCATAATTTGAGTTTTAGCCTGGCAACGTCCTACTCTTCCATGTCTTAAGACAAAGTACCATTGGCGCAGAAGGGCTTAACTACCGAGTTCGGTATGGGATCGGGTGTTACACCTTCGCTATAATCACCAGGCACACGATGTATATATAAAAATAATTTTTTGTAAACATAAATATTATTAAAAATATACTCACAATTGGCTTTTTTTAAAACCACAAAGCTCTAATTAATATTTTCTAAATAATTAATAATAACGTATAAATTTATGTAAACTTAAATATTAATTTCAAAAATAAGATTTTGTGAATAATTCTATATTAATACATCAGCCTAAATTTAATAATTATTTAATATTAATTTTTTCGTTA
>CACGOM010000021.1 GCA_902574705.1 uncultured Pelagibacteraceae bacterium
AAATAAATTTTATATTTAGACTCATTAATTCTATAACATAGATCTACATCTTCCCAATAAAAGAAAAAGTTTTCATCAAATCCTTTTAATTTACTAAATTTGATTTTTTCTGAAAGAAATATTGCGCCAATAAAATGTGTTACAGTTTTAATTTTTTTTTGAATTTTTTTTTTGTTTATTGTAGGAATTGATACAATACAATTATCGTTTTTTAAAAAGGGTTTCTTAAGTTCAAGAATGTTTTTTTTATATATTTTAACATCTGGCTGTGTGCACAAAAAATATTTTGTTCTTACTTTATTTACTAAAAAATTAATTCCTGCTCCAAAACCTCTATTAGTATTTGTAACCTTATAATAAATAATATTTGGAAGAATTTTTTTTAGTCTTTGTTTTAATTTAAAGTCATTACTTTGATCTAATATAATTATTTTAAAATCTTTATAAAATTTAAGGTTTTGTATTAGATTTGCTGGTGTTTTGTATAAAAGTAATATTACAGTTATATCTGTTGATCTCATGTATAATATTTAGCAGTTTATTTATCAAATTAATTAGATTTATTCATATTTGCTTAAATTTTTAATAAAATAACTAAAAATGGCGGAAGGAGAGGGATTCGAACCCTCGGTACGCCTTTTCAAACGTACGGCGGTTTAGCAAACCGCTGGTTTAAACCAACTCACCCATCCTTCCTTATGTAGTGTGTAACTTGAAATCATTGAATATTCAATATTTATAAAGTAATTATGAGCAAATTATGAAAAATAACTATTCGATAATTTCGTTATTAAAAAATTCCTTGTCTTACCATGAAAATTGGCAGCAAGCATGGAGAGATCCTGAGCCTAAAAAAGAATATGATGCTGTAATTATTGGTGGTGGTGGACATGGTTTAGCAACAGCATATTATTTAGCAAAAAAACATAATATTAAAAATATAGCTGTTGTTGAAAAAGGTTGGATCGGCGGTGGAAACACTGGTCGTAATACAACAATTATAAGATCAAATTATCTTTGGGACGCTAGCGCTGGTTTATATGATCACGCACTTAAATTATGGGAAAACTTATCACAAGAAATAAATTATAATGTAATGTTTAGTCAAAGAGGTGTTATGAACTTAGCGCATAACCTTCAAGATGTAAGAGATTTAAAAAGAAGAACTCATGCAAATAGATTAAATGGAATTGATGCAGTCTGGTTATCAACTGAAGAAGTTAAAAAGTTTTGCCCTATTATAAATACATCTCCTGATATTAGATACCCTGTTTTAGGAGGTACACTTCAACGAAGAGCTGGCACAGCAAGACATGATGCTGTTGCTTGGGGATACGCTAGAGGTGCAGACGCAATGGGTGTTGATATAATTCAAAATTGTGAAGTAAAAGGAATTAAGAGAAACGGTGATACTGTTGAAGGCATTGAAACAAACAAAGGCTTTATTAAAACAAAAAAAATCGGTGTTGTTGCTGCAGGGCACTCTAGTGTCATAGCAAATATGGCTGGTATTAGGTTGCCACTTGAAAGTAAACCTCTACAAGCGTTAGTTTCTGAACCTGTGAAGCCAATTATAGACACTGTTGTAATGTCTAATGCAGTTCATGCTTATGTAAGTCAATCAGATAAGGGTGAATTAGTTATTGGCGCAGGAACAGATGCATATGTTTCTTATACTCAAAGAGGTAGTCATGATGTTGTGGAAGGAACTTTAAAAGCAATTTTAGAACTTTATCCGATATTCAGTAGAATGAAAATGTTAAGACAATGGGGAGGAATTGTTGATATTTGTCCTGATGCGAGTCCAATAATTAGCAAAACAAGTATTAAAGGGTTATATTTTAATTGCGGTTGGGGTACAGGTGGATTTAAAGCTACTCCTGGTTCAGGAGATTTATTTGCTCATACAATTGCAAATGATGAACCACATAAATTAAATGCTTCTTTTAATATAAATAGATTTGTGAGTGGTGATCTTGTAGATGAACACGGCGCTGCTGCAGTAGCACACTAATGTTTATTATAACCTGTCCATTTTGTGGTGAAAGAGATCAAAGCGAATTTTCTGCAGGTGGAGAAGCACATATAGTAAGACCAAAACAGCCTACCGAATTAAGCGACGATGAATGGGCAGATTTTTTATTTATGAGAAAAAATATCAAAGGTGTTCAATTTGAAAGATGGAACCATGCTCATGGCTGTAGAAAGTGGTTTAATGTAATCAGAGATACATCAAATGATAAAATCCATGCTGTATATAAAATGGGAGAAAAACCCCCTGTAAAATAATTTATGTCAGAAAATTTTAGATCATTAGAAACAAAGTTCTTAGATAAAACTAATAGGATATCTTTTAAATATAATGGTAAAAAATATTATGGATACAAAGGTGATACTTTAGCCTCTGCTCTTTTGTCTAATGGAGTACACTTAATTGGAAGAAGTTTTAAATATCATCGTCCAAGAGGAATAATGACCTGTGGTTCAGAGGAACCCAATGCTATAGTACAAATTGGTGGGTCTGGTTCTTTTACAGAGCCAAATGTAAGAGCTACAGAGCAAGAAATATATGAGGGTTTAGAAGCATCAAGTCAAAATTGTTGGCCAAGTGTTGAGTTTGATGTTGGAGGTATAAATAATTTTATTTCACCAGTTATTCCAGCTGGATTCTATTATAAAACATTTATGTGGCCAAAAAAACTTTGGTACAGTCTGTATGAACCAGCAATAAGATTGTCCGCAGGTTTAGGTAAATCCCCTACTCAGCCTGATCCAGAATTATACGATCATAACCATTTACATTGCGATGTTCTAGTTGTTGGAGGTGGTATTTCTGGAATAATTGCAGCAAGTATTTCTTCAGATAATGGAAATAATACAGTTTTAATTGAAGATAAAAACTCACTTGGTGGTTCAACAATTTTTCAAGATGACGAAAATTTTAAAATCAATGATGAAAAATCTTCTGTTTGGTTAAATAATCAAATTAAAAAAATAAAAAATAAGAAAAATTTAACAATCAAATACAGAACAAGTTTAGCTGCATACCATAGTTATAATTATTTGTTAGCAAGAGAAAATTTAACTGACCATAAATCTTTAAATGAAAGATCTAATAAATTACGGCAAAGATTATGGAAAATAAGAGCCAAAAAAGTAATTCTAGCAACGGGAGCTATTGAAAGACCTTTGATATTTAATAATAATGACAGACCAGGTGTAATGTTAGCTAGCTCTGTTAAAAAATATATCGATTATTTTGGAGTAAGGTGTGGAAACAAAAATATAATCTTTACAAATAATGATTCCGCATACGAAACTGCAATATCTTTAAATAAAAAGGGCATAAATGTTTCCATTGTAGACATAAGGAATAATTCATCATCTATGTTGGTAAAAAATGCAAAAGATGCAGGTATAAAAATTTATTGGAACCACACCGTTGTCAATACAAAAGGCTATCGTAGAATTAAGTCTATTGAAATAATGAAAATGTCTGAAGATGGTACTAATGTTATTGGTAGTAAATTAAATTTAGTTTGTGATAATTTGTCTATAAGTGGTGGTTGGACACCCATGGTACACTTATTTACTCAATCAGGTGGTAAGTTAAAATTTAGAGACTCTGATCAAGTTTTTATACCAAACACTGCAACATCTGATCAAATCAGTATTGGTTCTTGTAATGGAGATTTTGAGTTAGATGATATTATCAAAAATACAATTTCAGACTGTAAAAATTTTTTATCTTTATCTTCAACAGATTTTGATTTACTGAAAGTTAATTGTTCCAAGCAAAAAGAAAGTAAGAACATATGGTTACTACCTAACGATAAACCATTAGGAAAAACAAAACCGTTTTTAGATTTTCAAAATGATTCAACGGCTAAAGATATAAAACTTGCAATGAGAGAAGGTTTTAGATCTATTGAGCATGTTAAAAGATATACAACAACCGGCATGGGAACAGATCAAGGCAAACTTGCAAATATGCACGCGCTAGGAATTATTTCTGAAACAGCGGGTGTTAAAATGGGAAGCTTAGGGACAACTACTTTTAGACCGCCATATACTCCATTAACTTTTGGAACAATAGTGGGAAGAAATGTAGGAACATTTTTTGATATAACTAGAAAAACACCCATGCATGATTGGCATGAAAGTCATAAAGCTAAATTTGAAAATGTAGGCCAATGGAAAAGAGCTTGGTACTATCCAAAAGAGAATGAGAGCATGTATCAAGCAGTCCAACGAGAGAGCAAGGCGGCTAGAGAAAGTGCAGGAATATTAGATGCTTCTACACTAGGTAAAATTGATATCAAGGGAACTGATGCATCAGAATTTTTAAATAGAGTTTATACAAATGCTTGGTCAAAATTAGGTATTGGTAAGTGTAGGTATGGCCTAATGTTAAATGAAGATGGGATGGTTTATGATGACGGTGTAACAACAAGATTAAGTGAAAACAACTACTTAATGACAACCACAACTGGAGGTGCTGCAAATGTTCTTTCAAAATTAGAAGATTATTTGCAAACAGAATGGCCAGAGTTAGATGTTTGGCTAACATCTGTAACCGATCATTATGCTACTGCAAGTGTATGTGGGCCTAATTCAAAAAATATTTTGAAAAAACTATTTCCAAGCATTGAATTCAATGATGTAAATTTTCCACATATGTCGTTTAAAAATGCTGAATTGGACGGAATAAATTGCAGAATAATGAGGATAAGTTTTACTGGAGAACACAGCTATGAAATTAATATAGAATCTAAATATGGAAAATCATTGTGGGAAAAATGCATGGATGCAGGAAAAGAGTTTAACATTACGCCATACGGCACAGAAACAATGCACTTATTAAGAGCTGAAAAAGGTTTTATAATTGTAGGTCAAGATACAGATGGAACTATGACTCCTATTGATCTTCAAATGGACTGGATAGTGAGTAAAAAGAAATACGATTTTATCGGAAAACGATCTCTATACAGAAGTGATACTATGCGAGAGGACAGAAAACAATTGGTAGGATTATTAACTGATAATCCAAACGAGATATTAGAGGAAGGTGCTCAAATAGTACTTGATGAAAAAAAACAACCAATTGAAATGCTTGGACATGTAACATCAAGTTACTTTAGTCCAAATTTAAATAAATCAATAGCTTTAGCAGTTGTTAAAAATGGTAAGAAGCTCAAAGGTCAAAAACTTCTTGTACCAATGAAAGATAAAACCATAAACGTTACTGTTTCTGATTTTATATTTTTTGATAGCAAAAATGAAAGATTAAATGCTTAACATTAATTATCCAAAAATTGAAAAAAAAGAATATCCAAATTTAGAATTAAATATAGTAGAGCCAATACACAAGTTAAACCTAAGAGGGAAAAATAGAGATTTTTTTACAAAAGCTGGACGAATTCTATCTATTATGTTGCCTACTGAACCAAATACAAGTGCAACTATTAAAAATATTAGTGCATTGTGGCTAAGTCCTGATGAATGGATGATCTATGGTAAAGATATTGATAAAAATTTAATGTTGTCTTTAGACACTGAAATATCAAAATTAAACTTAGGTTCTGTAACTGATATTAGCGATCAATGGGTATTAATAAATATGAAAGGAAAAAATGTATTTGAAGTTCTATCAAAGGGTTCCCCTTTTGACTTTAATAAATTCAAAAATACTAAAAATGTTGTAGTTCAGACACTATTAAATCATGTTGATGTTATTCTTCATCACAATGATAGAAATAATATAGACTTATTTGTTAGAAAATCCTTTTCAGAACACCTTTGGCTATGGATTAACGATAGCTCGAGTTTCTTGTAATCTTGATCTCAAATAATTGAAAGTAAATAAAAAATAAGTAATAGAAAATATCCAATTAATTACGACCCAGATCCAAAAAAACTGTTCAAATGAAGCATTATATAAAGATGCAAAGTAAAAAACTAAAACAGGGTTTAAAACATTTCTGAAAAAATTAGATATCATCGCATATTCTGACTTTTTTAACGCCATAAAACATCCATTAGATAAAAAGAAGATTGGATATGCTGTTAGAACAAAAGCTGAAATTTGAAGGTATTTTCCACCATATTCTATTACGGTTTGATTGTCAGAAAACAAACTTGTTATGTGATTAGAAAAAATAAAAATCAATAATGAACATGCAATCATTATCATTAAGGAATATTGTATAGCGCCAATATATGTTTCTTTAACTCTATCTAGATTTTTTGCACCAAAATTTTGAGCTATAATGGTTATAATTGCAGTATTTATTCCTAATATTGGAAGTAAAACGACCTGTTCAATTCTTGTCCCAGCACCGTAACCAGCTGTAGCATATTCTCCTGAAATGCCAACATACGTAAAAATAATTGCTGCGGCGATAGAATATCCACATATAGATACAATAATAGGCATAGACTGAAAGAATATATTTCTAAAATAGTGCAACTTTGGCAATAAATATTCTTTTGTAACTTTTTTTACACGTTTGTTTTTTAAGACTTTAACTAAAATTATGGAAAACGATACAAACTGTGCAACTAGAGTTGATATACCAATTCCTTTGATACCAAAAGCTGGTACAAACATAAAACCAAAAATTAATATTGGATTTAAAATTATGTTTATTAAAAAAGATAAAATTAATACATTTCTATAGGTTTTTGTATCTCCTTCAGCGTGAAGTAAAGAATTAATTGCAACAACTAATATAAATAGTATCGAGCCATAAAAAATAATATCAGTATATTGTAAACCTAAGTTTGTTACATATTGAGTTGAACCCATTAAAATAAATATTTTTTCAGAATAATTTAGACCTAAAAAAGTAATTATTATCGAAATTATTAATGCAAAATATACAATATGTGAAAAATAGAATAATGAATTCTTTTCATTTTTTTCTCCAATACTGTTGCCTATTAATGAAGTTCCTGCAACTGTTACACCAATTGATGTTGCAATAATTATGAAATATACAGGAAAAGATTTACTTAAAGCAGAAAGAGCTTCAGGTGAAATTTTCCCTGCAAAAAAGGTATCGACAACATTATAAAGTGTTTGAAACAAAGTTCCTACTACCGCTGGAATCGCAAGTTTTCTAATTAATTTTTTTATATCATCAGTAAGTATGTTCATTCTATCTTTTATCTCTAAATTTAAACTTTATTTTAGAATTTACAATTTGGTTATGGCGCATAGTAAATCTTTTTATTTGGTCATCTGATAATTTATCGTAACATTTAGGGCAGGAAAGGCCTATTTTATATTTAGAAGATTTCATTTCTTTAGCTGATATAGGCATTCTGCATCCATTACATATTCCATAAGTGCCAGGTGAAGCATCTTTTTTTATAGTCACTCTATTATCAAAAACGAAGCACTCTCCCTTCCATTTGCTCTTTTTAGGTTTAATTTTATTAAAATAATTAATTATTCCACCCTTCAACATATAAATATTTTTAAATCCATTTTTATAAAGATAATTTGATGCCTTTTCACATCTTATTCCACCAGTGCAAAACATGCCTAATTTTTCATCTTTATTGACTGTAGAAAGATAATTTTTAAAATCTCTAAAGTTATTTGTATTGGGATTAATTGCTTTTTTGAAAGTACCTACTTCATATTCAAAAGGCTTTCTTGCGTCAATTATTTTTGAATTCTTAAGTTCGAGAAACTTATTCCATTGTAATGGCGTAAGATATTTTTTTTTGAAATTTTTATTAAAATTGTATTGTTCATCTATAGGGACTACCTCATTTTTAATTTTAATTTTTAACTTTAAAAAAGGTATAAATTTAGATTTTGTTTTGTTTTGAATATCAAATTTAGAAATATTTAAATTTTTAACTAATATTTTTTTTATAGTATTAATATTATTTATGCTGCCTGCAAGAGTCCCGTTAATACCTTCGGGTGATAGAATAATTAAACCTTTAATAGATAAATAATTAACTTTTTCGAATAATATATTTTTGAGACTTTTTAATTTTTTAATTTTTTTTAATTTATAAAAAGATAAAACTGTAATCATTTATTTCCAGCAAATATAAAAACCATCACCGATTGGAAGAATATATTTGTTAATTTTAGATTTTTTAACATGCAGATTAAATCTTTTAATTTTTTGAGTTAATTTATCATTGGAATTTACATTTATTACTTCACCTTTCCAAAGAATATTATCTACAACTAATAGACCACTTTTATTCAATAATTTCAAAGATTTGTCAAAATAACTAATATAATTTTCTTTATCCGCATCAATCAAAATTAAATCATATTTTTTTTTATTTTTAATTAGTTTGATTAAAGCGTCGTTAGCATTTGATACTTCAGCTTTAATTTTATTTGAAACTTTTGCCTTTTTAAAAAAACTTTTAGCAATTATATTTTTTTCTTTATCTTTATCTATAGTAAAGATTTTACCATTTTTCTTTAGAGATAGTGCCATTGATAAAGTGCTGTAGCCTGTAAAAGTTCCAACTTCTAAACAATTATTAATATTTTTGGATTTAATTAAAAATTGCAAAAAATTCGCTTGTAATATAGATATTTGAAGTCTTTTAATATGACCTAAACTCTCGTTGTATTTAATTAATTCTTTCTGAATAGGATGTAAATTACTTGTGTGAGTAAATATATATTCGATCAATTTATGATCGATATTAATGTTTTTATCCATTAAGTTTTTCTTTTAAAATTTTGTTGATCATTTGCGGGTTACCTTTTCCTTTACTTTCTTTCATCACCTGACCAACAAAAAAACCAAATAATTTATCTTTACCACTTTTATACTCTTTAACTTTATCTTCATTAGTGCTTAATACTTTCTTAATTAAATCTTCTAATGCCTTAGGATCGCTTTCTTGCTTTAATCCTTTTTTCTCTACAATAATATTTGGGTCCATGTCTTCTTTAGACATTATTTCGAATATAGTTTTTGCAATTTTTCCTGAAATTGTTCCGTCTGAAATTAAATTTATTAATTTAGATAAATTTTCAGGACTTATTGGACTTTCACTAATTTCTAGATTATTTTCGTTTAAAAGCGCAAATAACTCACCGGTTATCCAATTTGCTGATAATTTTACATCTGATTTTTCAATTACCTTTTCAAAAAATTTTGATGTATCTAGATCTGAAACTAAGATTGTTGCCTCATAGGGGCTTAGCTTAAATTTTTCAATAAACCTGTTTTTTTTTTGATCTGGGAGTTCAGGTATTTCTTTTTTTATATTTTCGATAAATTGATCATCAAATTCTAAAGGTAAAAGATCAGGATCTGGAAAATATCTATAATCATGAGCATCCTCTTTTGATCTCATGGATCTAGTTTGATTTTTTTTTGTGTCAAATAATCTTGTTTCTTGGTCAACGGCATTACCTTCTTCAAGGAGTTCAGCTTGTCTATTTGCCTCATATTCAATAGCCATTTGCATAAATTTAATTGAATTAACATTTTTAATTTCACAACGTGTGCCCAATTTGTCAGCACCTACTTTTCTTACTGATACATTAACATCAGCTCTAAGCGAACCTTCCTGCATATTTCCATCGCAAGTACCTAAATATCTCATTATTGATCTTAATTTTTTAATATACAAGTTTACCTCTTCGGGTGACCTTAGATCAGGTTTGCTTACTATTTCCATTAATGCCACGCCAGATCTATTTAAATCTACTAATGTGCTGCTCGGATCTGTATCATGAATACTTTTTCCTGCATCTTGTTCAAGGTGAAGTCTTTCAATTCCAATTATTTTAGGTCCGGATGGTAAATCCAAAACTACTGTTCCCTCACCGACAATCGGATCTTTGTATTGTGAGATTTGATAACCTTGTGGAAGATCTGCGTAAAAATAGTTTTTACGATCAAATATAGATTTCTTATTAATTTTTGCATTTAGACCAATCCCAGTTTTAACTGCTTGTCTGACACAAAACTCATTGATAACCGGCAGCATTCCAGGAAATGCTGCATCAACTAAACTGACTTGAGTATTAGGTTCAGATCCGAATTTTGTTGCCGATGTAGAAAATAATTTTGACTCTGAAAGTACTTGAGCATGAACTTCTAATCCAATAATAACTTCATATTTATTACCATTTTTTTCAATTAGGTATTGATCTTTACTCACTTAATCCACCAATCGTTAGTTTTTAATTTAAAATTAATTTTTTCTTCCATCGAAAATGCTATATCTAGAATTCCTTGCTCATCGAATGGTTTTCCAATTATTTGTAATCCTAGTGGATAATTGTTTTTATCTAATCCAGCTGGGATAGAAATGCCTGGTAGACCAGCTAAATTTACAGGAACTGTAAAAATGTCATTTAAATACATTGAAACAGGATCATCTGTTTTGTCTCCAATTTTAAATGCTGAACTTGGCGTTGATGGAGTTAATATTGCATCAACATTATTAAATGCGTTATCGAAATCATTTTTAATAAGTTTTCTTACTTTTTGAGCCTTTAGATAATAAGCATCATAATATCCTGATGATAGTACATAAGTGCCAATCATTATTCTTCTTTTTACTTCATCACCAAATCCTTGCGACCTAGTTTTTTCGTACATATCAATCAAATTATCACCCTCAGCTCTAAATCCATATTTTACTCCATCATATCTTGCTAAATTAGATGATGCTTCTGCTGGAGCAACGATATAATAAGTAGGCAAAGCATAATTTGTATGAGGTAAAGAAATATCTATAATTTCTGCACCGCAATCTTTTAAATAATTTTTGCCTTTATCCCATAGCTTTTCAATTTCAGCAGGCATTCCATCAACTCTATATTCTTTAGGTATTCCAATTTTTTTACCTTTGATATTTTTATTTAAATTAGATGAATAGTTTGGACGTTTAAAATTAATTGAAGTTGAGTCTTTGGGATCAAAAGAACTCATAACTTCTAGTAACAGTGCACAATCTTTTACATCTTTAGTCATTGGTCCTGCTTGATCCAATGAAGATGCAAAGGCAACTATTCCATATCTTGAGCAACTTCCATAAGTTGGTTTTAAACCAACTGTACCTGTAAAAGATGCTGGCTGTCTTATTGATCCACCAGTATCAGTTCCAATTGTCGCTGGTGTAAGTTTTGCAGCTAATGCAGAGGCA
>CACGOM010000022.1:0-2500 GCA_902574705.1 uncultured Pelagibacteraceae bacterium
TTTGATCATGGCTCAGAACGTACGCTGGCGGCACGCCTAATACATGCAAGTCGAACGGGGTAGCAATACCTAGTGGCAGACGGGTGAGTAACATGTGGGTATCTTCCCTTTGGTGAGGAATAACACGAGGAAACTTGTGCTAATACCTCATAAGTCTTTACGGAGAAAGCTTTATGCGCCAATGGATGAGCCCGCACTTGATTAGTTAGTTGGTAGGGTAAAAGCCTACCAAGACTTTGATCAATAGCTGATTTGAGAGGATGATCAGCCACATTGGGACTGAGACACGGCCCAAACTCCTACGGGAGGCAGCAGTAGGGAATCTTGCACAATGGAGGAAACTCTGATGCAGCGATGCCGCGTGAGTGAAGAAGGCCTTTGGGTTGTAAAGCTCTTTCGTCGGGGAAGAAAATGACTGTACCCGAATAAGAAGGTCCGGCTAACTTCGTGCCAGCAGCCGCGGTAATACGAAGGGACCTAGCGTAGTTCGGAATTACTGGGCTTAAAGAGTTCGTAGGTGGTTAAAAAAGTTGGTGGTGAAATCCCAGAGCTTAACTCTGGAACTGCCATCAAAACTTTTTAGCTAGAGTATGATAGAGGAAAGCAGAATTTCTAGTGTAGAGGTGAAATTCGTAGATATTAGAAAGAATACCGATTGCGAAGGCAGCTTTCTGGATCATTACTGACGCTGAGGAACGAAAGCATGGGTAGCGAAGAGGATTAGATACCCTCGTAGTCCATGCCGTAAACGATGTGTGTTAGATGTTGGAAATTTATTTTCAGTATCGCAGCGAAAGCGTTAAACACACCGCCTGGGGAGTACGACCGCAAGGTTAAAACTCAAATGAATTGACGGGGACCCGCACAAGTAGTGGAGCATGTGGTTTAATTCGAAGATACGCGCAGAACCTTACCAACACTTGACATGTTTGTCGCGACTTTAAGAGATTAAAGTCTTCGGTTCGGCCGGACAAAACACAGGTGCTGCATGGCTGTCGTCAGCTCGTGTCGTGAGATGTTGGGTTAAGTCCCGCAACGAGCGCAACCCTCACTTTTAGTTGCCATCATTTAGTTGGGCACTCTGAAAGAACTGCCAGTGATAAGCTGGAGGAAGGTGGGGATGACGTCAAGTCCTCATGGCCCTTACGTGTTGGGCTACACACGTGCTACAATGGCATTTACAATAGGAAGCAAGATGGCGACGTCAAGCAAATCCTAAAAAAATGCCTCAGTTCGGATTGTACTCTGCAACTCGAGTACATGAAGCTGGAATTACTAGTAATCGCGGATCAGCGCGCCGCGGTGAATACGTTCCCGGGTCTTGTACACACCGCCCGTCACACCATGGGAGTTGGTTCTACCTTAAGGCAAAGCATAAAACCTTTGACCACGGTATAGTCAGCGACTGGGGTGAAGTCGTAACAAGGTAGCCGTAGGGGAACCTGCGGCTGGATTACCTCCTTTCTAAGGATGATTAAGGATTATTTCTTAATCTAAATAATTAACAGGTTAATGTTGACCGTCCTCATTTCTCTTCTTAAGATTAAAGTGTTACTTTGACCGTAATGGGCCGGTAGCTCAGTTGGTTAGAGCACACCCTTGATAAGGGTGGGGTCGAAAGTTCGAGTCTTTCTCGGCCCACCATATTTTTTGGGGGATTAGCTCAGCTGGGAGAGCGCCTGATTTGCATTCAGGAGGTCAGCGGTTCGATCCCGCTATCCTCCACCAGTAATACTTAGCTATTTAAATTGTGAATAAAAATATATTAATATCAATATCTATATCCGATTGTTCGAATAGATGAACAATCACTAATGTTCGAATAGATGAACATTATTTTAAAAAATTTGATTCAACACAGAATTTTTTTCTGTGCATAAATCAAGCGTTTAAGGGCGTGTGGCGGATGCCTTGGCACTGAAAGCCGAAGAAGGACGTGGTATACTGCGATAAGATGCGGGGAGCTGTATGCAAGCTTTGATCCGTGTATTTCCGAATGGGGAAACCCACCACTTTATGTGGTACTTTAAACTGAATACATAGGTTTAAAGAGATAACCCGGAGAACTGAAACATCTAAGTAACCGGAGGAAAAGAAATCAATTGAGATTCCGTTAGTAGTGGCGAGCGAAAGCGGAACAGGCCAGTAAATTTATTAAAAAAACTTGAATAGTTTGGAAATGCTAACCAAAGAGGGTGATAGTCCCGTAAAGGTAACGTTTAATAAATTTCTCGAGTAAAGCGGGACACGTGAAATCCTGCTCGAATATAGGGGGACCACCCTCTAAGCCTAAATACTCTTCAGTGACCGATAGTGAACTAGTACCGCGAGGGAAAGGTGAAAAGAACCCCTATTAGGGGAGTGAAATAGAACCTGAAACTGCATGCCTACAATCAGTCGAAGCTCTTTTTAGAGTGACGGCGTACCTTTTGTATAATGGGTCAGTGACTTAATTTATAAAGCAAGCTTAAGCCGTTTAGGTGTAGGCGTAGCGAAAGCA
>CACGOM010000022.1:5000-10501 GCA_902574705.1 uncultured Pelagibacteraceae bacterium
TACCTTACGACTTTATTGCACATATAAGACCCACTTCCCCGCTAAGAAAAATTAGTCAAATGAGAAAAGCAATAAAGGAATTTATAAAATCAAACTATTCGTCTTTAAGATCTGTTCACGAAATGTCAGAAACAGCATATAAAACATTTGAGATCAAAAATGGTATTCTTGAACCGCTCAAAAACCTAAATTCATCATTAGACGATTTAAATATGCCAAGACAAAGTTTTAATAAGACATATTTACCAAATGGGATCATTGATATTTATAGAAAAAAATTTATTTTAAAAAATAAACTGCTATTAGGAAAAAAATCTAAAGCATTTATTACTCCTTTTAGTCAAGAAATAGACACAAAGGATGATTTAAAATACCTAAAAAAAATATGGAAAAAATAATTAGAACAAAGAACAGGTTGATATTTACAAAAATACCTGCACCTGGAACTAATAAAATATTTAAAAATATTCAAAAATATGAGTCCAGATCAATGCATGGTCAGATTCCTATTGCATGGTCAAAAGCTGAAAATTTTAATATTTTTGATATTGCAGGTAATAAGTTTATTGATTTCACTTCTACAATTTTTGTATCGAACACAGGTCATTCAAATCCAAGAATTAAAAAATATATTCAAATGTCACTTAAAAATAATTTTCTTCATAGTTATGCATACATACATAAGTTAAGGGAAAAATATTTAAAAAAATTAGTTAAATTTTCTGGAAACGGTTTAGAAAAAGCATTTCTAATGTCAGCTGGAACAGAAGCAACTGAGGCAGCTTTTAAATTAATGAGAATGTATGGTAAAAACCAAAAAAAAAGAAAACTTGGAATAATTTGTTTTGAGGGTAACTGGCATGGCAGAACTATGGCTTCTCAAATGATGAGTGGAAATAAAAAACAAAGTGAATGGATAGGTTATCATGACAAAAATATACATCATATTCCATTTCCTTTTCCATGGAAAACAAATGAAAAAAAAGCAGAAAAATTTTTAGAAAATTCTTTGAAAAAATTAAAGAAAAAAATAAATCTTAAAAAAGATGTCTGTGGGGTAATGTTCGAAACATTCCAAGGGTGGGGTGCTATTTTTTATCCATTAAAATACGTTCAGCTTTTTGCAAAAATTTGTAAAAAAAATAATATTTTAATAGCTTTTGATGAAATGCAAGCAGGATTTAGCAGAACAGGAAAGAACTTTGGTTTTGAACATTATAATATAAAGCCAGACATAGTTTGTTGTGGAAAAGGAATGGGTGGTGGAATTGCTGTGTCAGGTGTAATTGGAAAAAAAAAAATAATGGATTTACCTGATGTGGGTAACATGAGCAGCACAAATTCTGCAAACCCAATTGCTTGTAGCGCAGGTCTTGCAGTTATAGAAGAAATACAAAAAAAAAAATTAACTCTTAAATCAAAAAAATTAGGTGCCTATCTGCATAAAGGTTTAAATAATATAAAAAGAAAATTTCCAAGTTTATTTGATGTTTATGGGAAGGGTTTAATCGCTTCTATGATATTTGATAAAAGGGTTCCAAATATTAATTACAAATTAAAATTAATTGTTGAGGATGCTATGAAAAATGGACTTTTATTATGTTATACAGGAAGAGAATCTATAAAAATCGGACCACCGTTAACTATAACTAAAGAAGCCCTAAAAGAAGGTCTGAAAATTATTGAAGAAAGTGTAGAGAGAATATTTAAAAATGAGCAAAATTAGACATACAGGTATAGTGACTAATAATCTTAAGAAGTCACTATTATTTTGGAATAAGTATTTAAAATTTAAAA
The DNA here is from genome assembly GCA_902574705.1 of uncultured Pelagibacteraceae bacterium. GTDB lineage: Bacteria > Pseudomonadota > Alphaproteobacteria > Pelagibacterales > Pelagibacteraceae > Pelagibacter. The sequence continues at coordinate 6,798 of CACGOM010000022.1, forward strand.
TTTTTAAACAGGCAGACGAAAGCGGTCAACTTATTGATAAAATAATGTTATATAAAGATGTAAAAGTTAAAACAATTAAATTAAAAGATTCTAGTGGATTAATAATCGAATTACTCTCATTCAAAAACTCACCAAGAACTAAGCAAAATAAAATCAAACCCTATTCAATTGGAATTACTCATATATCTTTAACAGTAAAAAATATTAACAATCTTTATAAATTCTTGATTAAAAGAAAAATAAGATTCAACTCAGAGCCAAGAGTTTCTGCAGATGGCAAAGTTATAATGACATATTGTAAAACTCCAGAAGGAGCATTTTTAGAACTTGTTGAAGAAATATAAATGTATTTTAACAAAAAAAAAATAGGGATAATGCAAGGAAGATTATCTCCTTTATATAACAATAAAATTCAATCTTTTCCGAAATATCATTGGCGAAATGAATTTAAAAAAATTCGTGAATTAAAAATAAATATGATGGAATGGACATTAGATCATAAAGAAATAATTAAAAATCCAATTAATACTATAGAGGGAAAAAAGGAAATAGTTGATTTAAAAAATAAATATAAAATAGATATTAATTCATTAACTGGCGATTGTTTTATGCAAAAACCATTTTGGAAACAAAAAGGAAAAAAAAAAGATAAACTAATAAATATTTTTAAACAGGTTTTACAAAATAGTTCAAAGATTGGAGTAAAAAAAATAATCCTGCCACTTGTAGATAATGGTTCAGTTAAAAACAATCAACAGCTTAAAATTTTAATATCTACACTTAAAAAATTTATTCCTATTTTAAAAAAGAATAAACAAGAAATACTTTTCGAATTAAATTTCAACCCAACAAAAGCCTTAAGCTTTATAAAAAAATTTGATAAAAATTATTTTGGAATAAATTATGATATAGGAAATAGCTCTTCACTTGGCTTCCAATCAAAGGATGAAATCAAAACTTATGGTAATTTCATTAAAAATGTTCACATAAAAGATAGGCATTTTAAAGGAACTACTGTAAGATTGGGAAAAGGTGATGCAGATTTTCATGAAGTTTTTATTAACTTAAAAAAAATTAAATATAATGGAAACTTTATTTTACAAACAGCAAGAGCAAAAAAAGGTCAACATAAAAAAGAAATTTCAATTAATCTCAATTATTTAAAAAAATGGTTTTACTAAATGAAAATTAATCTTAAAGGAAAAAATGCTTTAATAACTGGCTCATCAGAAGGAATAGGTTTTGATATTGCAAAAACTTTACAGGACAATGGATGTAAAATAGTTATTAATGGTAAAAATCAATCAAAATTAAATATAGCTAAAAAAAGATTGCACAACTGTGTTGCTATAAGAGGAGATGTTTCAAAATACAATGAAGCAAATTTGGTCATAAAAAAGTTTAATAAATATTTTGAAAAATTAGATATTCTTGTTTGTAATGTTGGAAGCGGAAAAGCAAAAAAAAAAATACCTGATATAAAGGAATGGCATCAATCATTTGACATTAACTTTTGGAGTACAGTAAATATTATTAATAGTTCAAAAAAAATTCTAATTAAATCAAATAGTTCGATAATTTGTATTTCGTCAATATGTGGCTTGGAGAATGTTAAAGGCGCTCCTATTCCTTATTCTGTAGCTAAGTCAGCACTTAATTCGTTTGTGGTAAATCAATCAAAATTTTTTGGAAATTTTAAAGTGAGAATTAATGCTATTGCACCTGGCAATATTATGTTTAATGGTTCAACTTGGTCAAAAAAAATGAAAAAATCTCCATCTAATACAAAAAAATATATAAATAAAAATGTTGCTTTGAAAATTCTTGGCAAAACAAGTGATATTTCAAACATGACTCTTTATTTAGCTTCGGATGAAGCAAAATATATTACTGGGTCCATTTTTAAAATTGATGGAGGTCAACTTAAAAGTTGGTAAAAATGTTAGATAAAAAATTTTCATTGAACAAAAAATTTTGTCTTATTACTGGAGCAGCAGGGTTATTAGGCCATGAACATGCGGAAGCAATACTTGAAATTAACGGCAATTTAATTTTAACAGATATTGATTCAAAAAAATTAAAAAAAATGGCAAAAAATATTAAGAATAAATTTAAAAAAGCCAATATCCTATTTTTTAAAATGGATGTCACTAAAACTAAAGATATAAAAAAAGTTTTTAATAAATTAAAAAAAAATAAAATATATGTTGAAATATTAATTAATAATGCAGCAATTGACTCAAAAGTAAAAGGAAAAGTAGTTAGAAATTCAAATTCGTTTGAAAAATTTTCATTAAATGAATGGGAGAAGCAAATATCAGTTGGATTAACAGGTTCAATGTTATGTTCACAAATATTTGGCTCTGCTATGTCCAAAAGAAAAAAAGGTGTAATATTAAATATAGCCTCAGATCTTTCAGTTATAGCTCCTGATCAAAGGTTATATTCATCTTCAAAAAAAAATAAAAATTATAAACCAGTAACTTACTCAGTTATTAAACATGGATTAATTGGACTTACAAAGTATCTGTCAACCTATTGGCCAGAGACAAATATAAGGTGTAATTCTCTTTCACCAGGTGGAATTGAACTTAATCAATCAATAAAATTTAAAAAAAAAATAGCAAAACTTATTCCATTAAATCGAATGGCACATAAATCTGAATATAAGTCTGCTATAAAATTTTTATGTTCAGATGCCTCAAGTTATATGACTGGCCATAATTTAGTAATTGATGGTGGAAGAAGTATTTGGTAAAAAAAATTTATGAATAATTGTAAGATAATTGCTGAAATAGGTATTAATCACAATGGAGATTTAACTATCGCAAAAAAGCTTGTTGAGTCTGCAAAGAAATGTGGATTTGATGCGGTAAAGTTTCAAAAAAGAGATATCGAGACAGTTTATACCAAAGCAGAGCTAGACAAACCCAGGGAAAGTCCATGGGGTAGCACTACTAGGGAACAAAAAGAAGGGTTAGAATTTGGCAAAAAAGAATATGATGAAATAAATAATTACTGTGAAAGTCTTAAAATTCAATGGTTCGCATCAGCATGGGATACGAAAAGTTTAGAATTTTTAGATAATTATAATCTTGAATATCAAAAAGTTGCATCGGCAATGATTACCAATATAGAATTTTTAGAGTCTCTTTCAAAAAGAAAAAAATATACTTTCATATCTACTGGGATGTCTGACTTCAAAGTAATTGATAAGGCAGTGGAGATTTTTAATAAAAATGATTGTAAATATGAATTAATGCATTCAGTGTCAGCTTATCCGTGTCCTGAAGACCAACTTAATTTAAATCTTATTACAGTAATGAGAGAAAGATATGGTTGCAATGTAGGCTACAGTGGCCATGAAAGCTCTGTTTCCCCAAGTATTATTGCCGTTAGTTTGGGAGCAACAAGTCTTGAAAGACATATAACTCTAGATAGATCCATGTATGGCAGTGATCAAGCAGCATCTCTTGAAGAAAAAGGATTTAATGAACTTATTTCTATTGTAAGAAAAATCCCAATAGTCATTGGCTCATCAAAAGAAAAAAAAATATTAGAATGTGAAAAGCCAGTAGCTAAAAAACTTAGATACTGGGAAAAATAATTTGAAAAAAAATATTATTATTGGATTTCATAATCCATACTTGATAATTGAAAATCGTAAATTAATATCTAAGATAAGCCAAATATGTAATATTTAT
>CACGOM010000023.1 GCA_902574705.1 uncultured Pelagibacteraceae bacterium
CTAATTCTTCACCAATTTTATTTTTAATCCATTTATCCAAGAAATAAATTAACTTATTTCTTTCCTGATTTTCAACCATATCGTCTATAATTAAATCTATTTCTGGAGATAAATAATCCTTTCCTTTTTTAAGTTTAGCTATAGGTGAACTATTCCAATATATTTTAAAATCTTTTCTAATCTCGATTAAGCTGGTTTGAATAATTTGACTTATTCTATTTAAAATTTCAGGCATTACAGTTTGTCTTGCTGCTTTCTTTAGAGATTTTATATCAGCATCTAAAGCATCAACTTTTAAATCTAACTTTAATTTCAATCCATTAAGATTTCCAATAAATTGGTCATTAATCTTAACTTTCATATCATCAATAATTTCAGTTTTAAAAGATATATCTTGTTTTAATCCCTTAGCTAATACACTAGCTCTTTTATCTATAAATGTTTTTGTTAACTCTTCATGCAATCTATCTGAAAGTTTATCCTCTAAATATTTTGTTCTTTCAATCCAATAATCGTTGTTTTCAAGCCAATTAGATTTGTTTGCAACATAAGACCAAATTCTAACATTAGCAATCCGGTTTGAGAGCGAGTCTACATTGCCATCTAGTTTATCGAGAGGTTTTAATTGCTCTTTAAAGTATGTGTTGGGTATTTTACCGTTATTATTTGACAAAAAGTTAAAAACTTTATTAACAACTTCTAAATGTTTACCATAGCTTTTTTTAACAAAATCTGGGATTTGGCAACATTCCCATAACAACTTTAAATTTTCTTCGTTATCTTTAATCTTTGTATTGTTTTCATCATTTATAAGATATTTTAAAACTTTTTCGTCTTCACACTCATTAATTCTTCTCAACCAACTTTTTCCTGGCCTTTCATCTAAAGATGAAATTAAATTTTTTGCATTTTTAAAATTTATTTTAGAATTTCTCCAAAAAATTGTTTTAATTTCTTCAAATTTATGGTTTTCTATCAGCTCTATATCATCAGGATTAATATTTTGAACCTCGCCTGTGATACCGAAACAACCATCATTCATATACCTTCCAGCTCTACCAGCAATTTGTCCAATTTCTGAAAGATTTAATCTACGTAATTTTTTACCATCAAATTTTTTTAAATTTGAAAAATATACATTGTTTAAATCCATATTAATACCCATGCCTATAGCATCTGTAGCAACTAAATAATCAACATCACCAGATTGATAAAGTGAAACTTGAGAGTTACGTGTTTTAGGACTTAAAGATCCCATTACAATAGCACAACCTCCTTTTTGTCTTCTAAGCAGCTCTGCGATTGCATATACTTCTTCTGTTGAAAAAGCAATAATTGCACTTTTTCTTTCTATTCTAGAAATTTTTTTATGACCAGAATAACTAAGTTTTGAATATCTATCTTTATTAATAAATTCTATTTTTTCTGGAAGATTTGATAATATATTTTTCATAGTATGGGATCCCATCAACATAGTTTGTTTTTCACCTCTTAAATTAAGAAGTCTATCAGTAAAAATATGGCCTCTCTCATGATCATTACACATTTGAATTTCATCTATTGCTACAAAATCTAAGTTTTTATCTATTGGCATTGACTCTACTGTACACAAAAAATATTTTGCGTTTGATGGTATTATTTTTTCCTCGCCGGTAATTAATGCTACAGTTGCCGGATCACATTTATTAATTACTTTATCGTATACTTCCCTTGCTAACAGTCGTAGCGGAAATCCTATCATTCCACTGTTAAAAGAGAGCATTGTCTCAACAGCAAGAAAAGTTTTTCCTGTGTTAGTTGGACCAAGCACTGCAGTTATCATTTTATTTGTCATTTCAACTTTTTGTGTTTAATTTTTTTTTGTTACTATATCTAGTGTCTCCAAAAGAACAAAAATAGGTTAAAAGGTGTCCGAATCGTTATTTCAAATGTTCTCATTTAAAAAATTTTTACCAGACAATATCATTAAATTTAAGAAAGCTAAATATTTTTTATTTAGCCACCAAATCCAGCTCCAGGAATTTTATATTTTAATATTTTCCAAATTCCTGATGCTGTAGATATTATTTTATTTTTTGATTTAAGCGTGCAACTTAAAAAAACTAAAGAACTGGTTTTTTTATCAATAATAACAGAACCCAGAATTTCATCATTTAATTTTGTTGGACTTATAAATTTAATACTCAAAGAAATTGTTACACAAGGTTTATTGTTTGCACAAGAATGCGCAGCAGTGCCTGCTCCTGCATCTATTATTGAACATATATATCCCCCATGAGTATTTTTAGCTTTATTCAAATGGATTTTTTTGATTTTTGTCTTAAATTCAAATTTATTTTTTCTAACTTTACGAAAAAATAGTCCACCATTATTTTTTAAGAATCCAGGTTTTTTACTTATTTGTTCAAATTTTTTAATCATAAAATTAATGTTAAAATAACTAAAAGCAATGCGATAACTATAAAAAAATAAATTACTGATTTTTGCAAAGATACCTTCATCAAACTCCTTTGTGGTGCGCCTGCTAGGATTTGAACCCAGAACCTCCTGGTCCGTAGCCAAGCGCTCTATCCAGTTGAGCTACAGGCGCTCCGAAATTGTTAATAATAGTTTTTAATGTAATTATTTTTTTTATCAATTACTCTTATTTAAAGATTTAAGTTGATTTTTAAGTAAAATTTTTTGGATCCAATATTTTGCGTCTAAATTGTATTCTGATCTATTTTTGCCTATATGGGTAAAATGACGCTTTATATTGTTTAATATACAAGTTATTTTCATATCTGGATTGTATTTAAAATATTTAGAATGTTAAAAATTTGTATTAAATATGGCCAAAAAATTACTTATTTTGAAAAAAGAGCGTATAATAAGATTTTATAGATTTCATGAGCAAAAAAATATTAGTACCTGATATTGGTGATTTTGAGAAAGTCGAAATAATTGAAGTTCTTGTAAAGGCTGGAGATATTATAAAAAAAAATGACCCTATAGTCACATTAGAAAGTGACAAATCTAGTGTAGAGGTCCCATCAACAGAGGAAGGAATAATTGAAAAAATAAATGTAAAAATTGGAGATAAAGTCTCGAAAGGAGATTTGATACTCTCAATTAATTCAGAAAATGCCAGATCAGCAACAAAAGTACCACCAGTGACAGAGAAAATAATAGCTGAGGCAGAAAAGACTTTAACTAAGAATAATTTAAAAAAGGATAAAAAAATAATTCAAAATACCAACACAAGCAACGAACTGAGTAGCATAAAAAAAGATAGCAGAATATTAATTACAGAAAGTAATGATATTGACCCAACAGAAACAAAAGAATGGCTAGATTCTTTAAATGCAGTCGTAGATAATTTTGGTAATGAGCGAGCACATTTTTTATTAAGACAATTAATAGATCAATCTTATAGAAAAGGTTCAAGAATTCCTTTTATTCAAAATACTCCTTACATCAATACCATCCCACCGGAAGAAGAGAAAAAATCACAAGGAGATCAAAATCTAGAGAGAAAAATTAGATCACTTATTAGATGGAATGCAGCAGCAATGGTTGTGAGAGCAAATAAAAAGTTTCCAGAACTTGGTGGGCACATTGGAACATTTGCATCAGCGGCAACTTTATATGATGTTGGCATGAACCATTTTTGGAGAGCTAAAAATCATCAATTTGGAGGTGATCTAATTTATTTCCAAGGTCACTCAGCACCTGGAGTCTATGCAAGAGCGTTCCTAGAAGGAAGACTTACAAAAGAACAATTAGATAATTTTAGACAAGAAGTAGCCCCCAATGGTTTATCTTCCTACCCGCATCCGTGGTTAATGCATAAGTTTTGGCAATTTCCTACAGTTTCAATGGGACTGGGACCTATGCTAGCAATTTATCAAGCTAGGTTTATGAAGTACCTAATTAATAGAGGCTTGATAAAAGATGAAAATAGAAAAGTTTGGGCATTTTTAGGTGATGGAGAAATGGATGAGCCAGAGTCTTTAGGTGCAATTGCATTAGCATCAAGAGAAAATTTAGATAATTTAATTTTTGTGATTAATTGTAATTTACAAAGATTAGATGGCCCAGTTAGAGGAAATGGAAAAATTATTCAAGAATTGGAAGGAAGCTTCAGAGGATCTGGTTGGAATGTGATAAAGGTCATTTGGGGATCCTATTGGGATCCACTCTTAGCTAACGACAAAACAGGTTTATTAATTAAAAGAATGAACGAAGCTGTTGATGGAGAATATCAAGCATTTAAGGCAAAAGGTGGAGCATATGTCAGAGAAAAATTCTTTGGAAAATACCCCGAACTATTAAAATTGGTTTCATCGTATAATGACAAAGATATTTGGAGATTGAATAGAGGTGGTCATGATCCTCACAAAGTATATGCAGCATACAATAAGGCCATGGAGAATAAAGGCGGCCCAACTGTTATTATTACAAAAACAATAAAAGGTTATGGAATGGGCAAATCAGGAGAAAGTATAAATACCACACACCAACAAAAAAAGTTAGATGTTGATGATTTGATGTATTATAGAGACAGATTTGATGTCCCACTAACTGATGCTCAAGTTAAGAATATAGAATACTATAAACCAAAAGAAAATTCTGAAGAAATTAAATATTTAAAAGATAGAAGATTAAAGTTAGGCGGATATGTTCCCGAGAGATCTACATTTGCTAAACCAATAAAAGCACCTCCCGAAGATATTTTTGATGTAATGATGAGGTCAACTGGGGATAAAGAGATGTCAACAACAATGGCACTTGTTAGAATGTTGACTAACCTTCTAAGAGATAAAAATGTTGCTTCAAGACTAGTACCAATTATTCCTGATGAAGCAAGAACATTTGGAATGGAGGGTTTTTTCCAAAAGATCGGAATATACGCTCATGAAGGTCAAAAATATGAACCAGTAGACTCAGAACAATTAAGTTCATATAGAGAAGATAAAAAAGGACAAGTTTTAGAAGAAGGTATAACAGAAGCAGGATCAATGTCATCCTGGATTGCAGCAGGAACATCATACACAAACCATGATATTGAAATGATACCAATTTATTTATTTTATTCAATGTTTGGGTTTCAAAGAGTTGGAGATTTTGCTTGGGCAGCTGGAGACAGTCAAGCAAGAGGTTTCTTAATAGGAGCAACATCTGGAAGAACAACATTGGCAGGGGAGGGATTACAACATCAAGATGGCCATAGTCATTTACTATCCTCAACAATTCCAAACTGTGTGTCGTATGATCCAACTTTTGCATATGAATTAGCAGTCATATTTAGAGACGGATTAAAAAGAATGCATGAGAAAAAAGAAAATATTTTTTATTATATTACCACAATGAATGAAAACTACTCCCATCCAGAAATACCAAAAGGCAGCGAACAGGGAATATTGAAAGGTATGTATAAAATTAAAGAATTTTCAAAGTTTAAAAAAATAAAAATCCAGCTACTTGGTTCAGGTACAATTTTAAGAGAAATGATGAGCGCTGCAGAAATGCTTCAAGAAGAATATCAAATTGATAGCGAAGTATGGAGTGTTACGAGTTTTAGTGAATTGAGAAAAAATGGAATGGAAATAGAAAGATACAATTTATTGCATCCTGATAAAAAAAAGAAAAAATCTTATATTGAGGAATGCTTGGGATTATCTGAGGGCCCTATTTTAGCAGCTTCAGATTATATGAGATTGAATTCAGATCAAATTAGATCTTATATAAATAAAAGTTTTTACTCATTAGGTACAGATGGGTATGGCAGAAGTGACACAAGAAAAAATCTTAGAAAATTTTTTGAAGTAGATAAAAATTATATAACAACATATGCGTTGAGTATTTTAGCAAATGAACAATTGTTGTCATCAAAATACGCTGTTGATGCAATTAAGAAATATAACATAGATGCTGAAAAACCAATGCCTACTAAAGTTTAATGGCTTTGATTGATATAAAAGTACCAAACATAGGTGATTTTGAAAATGTAGAGATTATAGAAATTCTTGTTGAAGAAGATCAAGACATTAATAAAGGAGATTCTATAATTACACTTGAGAGCGACAAATCAAGCGTTGAAGTTCCTTCCAGTCATACTGGAAAAATAAAAAAAATAAATGTAAAAGTTGGGGATAAGGTTTCTGAAGGCGATCTAATACTCAAAATCGAATCAATCAAGGCTGAGTCTTTAAACTATGAAGATGAAAAAATTAATATATCCAAAGAAGCTATTACATCTACAGAGAAAATAGAAATAACATCAAAAGTAAAGCATCAAACTACAAATCTTAAATCAGTATTAGCTAGTCCAAAAGTAAGAAAATTTGCAAGAGAACTTGGGACTGATATAAATAAAATTTCTGGAACTGAAAAATTTGGAAGAGTAACAGAAGATGATGTAAAAAGTTTTATAAAACTTGGACTAAATCAACAGCAATCAATAATTAATACTGAAAAGACTCAAGACACCAAAATTAAAATTGAATATGAATACTCTGATTTTGGCGAGATTGATATAAAAGATATACCAAGAATAAAAAAATTAGCAGCTCCGCATCTAGTAAATTCTATTAACACAATCCCTCATGTAACACATCATGATGAAATTGATATAACCGAGATGGAGGAATTTAGAAATTCGTTGATTGATCATTATACAGGAGATAAGTTAAAAATCACTCCATTAGCTTTTATAATGAAAGCATTAGTTGCGGCTCTCAAGAAATTTCCATCTTTTAATTCATCAATAGAAGATATGAAGGATGGTAAAATTACTTATAAAAAATATTTTCATATTGGTATAGCTGTAGATACCCCCAATGGTTTAATGGTTCCTAAAATAAGAGAAGTTGATAAAAAAAATATTCAACACCTCTCAGCAGAATTAAGAGAAGTTGCCCAAAAATGCAGAGATTTAAAAATCGATAAAAAGGAATTTTATGGAGGATCAATGACAATATCCAGTCTTGGAGGTATTGGGGGTAGTTTCTTCACACCCATCATTAATTATCCTGAAGTGGCGATATTAGGAGTTAGTAAATCAAATAAAAAACAAATTTTGTTAGGAGATCAATTTAAAATAAGAACCATTTTACCAATCTCTTTGTCCTATGATCATAGAATCATTGACGGCGCTGAAGCTGCAAGATTTTGTAATGAGATTAGAGATAATTTAGGTAAAAATTTTGCTTTTAAATTAGCTATATAACTATAAGTTTCGTTCAAAATGTCTAAATCAATTTCTATCTTGAGCGCACTAGGATGTACATTTATATGGGGCACCACGTTTATCGCACAAGACACTGGTATGCAGTTTATAGGTCCATATCTATTTAATGGTGTAAGATTTTTCGTAGGATTTTTAATTTTATTACCGTTTTTTTTATATTTTGAAAAAAAAAATATCAAAAAAGAGTTAGAAATAAATAGTAATGAATTTTTTAAATATTCTTTTCTAATAGGGGTATTTTTATTTTTAGGATCTGCTTTACAACAAATTTCACTCCAATTTACAGATGTTGCTAACGCTGCCTTTTTTACAATTTTTTATGTACCTATGGTTCCAATAATAGTTTTTTTTCTCTTCAAAGAGAAAATTCATTGGAGCAATTGGCCTTCAGTAATTATGTGTCTTATAGGCGGTTACTTGCTTACAAATTTTTATGATGCCACTGTAAGAAAAGGTGATGCACTTGTTGTATTATGTGCTGTATTTTGGGCTCTTCATATTATTTATGTAGGAAAAGTAATTAAAAATTTTAACTTACCAATATTAATAGGTTTAATTCAAACTTTAGTTGTTTCTGTTTTTTCAATTATATGTGCCATTGTTTTCGAGGAAATAAATATCGCGGGAATTTTTAAACAAACATACCAAATACTTTATGCTGGAATATTGTCTGGAGGTTTTGCTTTTGTCTTACAGATCTATGCACAAAAAAATATTACTCCAACTCCAGCCGCTATTATTTTTTCTTTAGAAGGTGTTATAGCAACTATTGCAGCATGGTTTTTATTAAGTCAAATACTTAATATTAATAATATAATTGGATGTTTATTTATAATTTTAGGTGTCTTGATATCTCAAATAGTACCTGAACTAAAGGTAAATAAAGTAAAATAAAATTAAAGATAAAAATACTCTGTAAATAACGAAGATATTTAATGAGAATTTTTTTATATAAATTAGAAAATATTTAATCGTCAAATATGAAAAAATGTATGAAAAAATAATTCCTAATATTAAATCTAAATTTAATATTTCCTCTTTTAAAAATGTATCTTTCAAAGTTAGTACACTTGCGCCTAACAAAGCAGGAATGGATAAAATAAAAGATATTTTAGCTGCATCGTATCTGTTAAAATTAAGAAACCTACACCCAGTTATTACAACACCAGCTCTACTAGCTCCTGGTATTAAGGCTAAGATCTGAAATAAGCCTATTAAAAATATACTTTTTAAATTTAAATTTTCTTCGAATGACTTTGATGCAATTGATTTATCTGAAAAATATAAAAGCAATCCAAAAGCTAATGTTGACCACGTTATTACTTCAATATTTCTTAGATTTTGATATATATTAAATTCATAAAAAAAATATCCAACTATTACCAATGGAAGAGAACCAATTAATAATAAATTTAATATTTTTTTATTGTTAGAAAAATCAATTAATTCCCTCCAGAAATAGTGCATAATTGCAATTAATGAACCTAAATGTAAACTGGCATCCATTAAAATTGAACTTTTGTAACTGTTAAAAATATCTGAAAATAAAACTAAATGTGCTGATGAGCTCACTGGAATAAATTCTGAGATCCCTTGAATTAGAGATAAAATGAGAGTTTGAAGAAAAATCAATGACATTAACTATTATTGGTAACCTATATATTTTGAAATTAAAGCAATACGTTTAATGCATATTACCTATGCATTTAAGTTAAAAACATTGAAAAAGATGGGTTTTTTTTAAAATAGGGTAAATATTACTTACCTTTATTTGCTTTTTGCTAGTTATTTAATGATATATAAGCTGCCCACCATGACAGATAAAATGCTTAAATTTGTAAATATAGGTCAGCAAAATCCACCTAAAAGATCTATAGATGAGAGAAATAAGGACTTTAATGAGATCTATAGGGAGTTTATAGATGAAAAAGCTAAAACTCAATCAAGTAGATGTTCTCAATGTGGAGTCCCTTTTTGTCAGGTTCATTGTCCATTAAGTAATAATATACCTGATTGGTTAAAACTAACAGCAGAGGGAAGATTAGAAGAGGCTTATAGATTATCTCAAAGTACAAATAACATGCCCGAAGTTTGTGGAAGGATATGTCCACAAGATAGACTGTGTGAGGGAAACTGCGTAATTGAACAATCAGGACACGGAACAGTCACTATAGGATCCATAGAGAAATTTTTGACGGAAACCGCTTGGGAGAAAAATTGGATTAAACCAATCCAAGTTAAGAATGAAATCAATCAAAGTGTGGGTATAATTGGAGCAGGTCCAGCGGGGTTAGCATGCGCTGAGGAATTAAGAAAAAAAAATTATAAAGTAACTGTTTACGACAGATACGACAGAGCTGGTGGCTTATTAATTTATGGAATTCCTAATTTTAAGCTCGAAAAGCATGTGGTTTTAAGAAGGATTAAATATTTAAAAGATAGCGGAATAGAATTTGT
>CACGOM010000024.1 GCA_902574705.1 uncultured Pelagibacteraceae bacterium
ATTGTAAACTTTTAATTTACCAACCAGATATGCTTACATTGCCTATAACATCAATCAAAGAGTTATATAATAATACTCCTATAAATAAAATTATAACCAAGATACATAAATCAAGACAACTGAAAAGCAATAAAAGCAAGCTTTATAAAAAGAAAAAAAATCTTTTTGGCCTTTTAAACAATAAAATTGATTTATTTGACAGAATTATATTGGGAAAAATCTTCTTTAAAAAAAAATTTGGATATAGAGAATTAGATTTAAACACGTGGATGGATACAAAAAATACAAAAATTCATACTATCTTTACTTACTTTAAAACACTTAAAATTTATTGGGAAAAAATTTATCCAAAAGTTGATGTTAAATTAGTATCTAAAGAAAATTCGTGTAATTGTAAAAGTTTAAATAATAAAAATAAATTGCTTCTTTTAGGTGATGATATTCAATTTTCTGAAAACATTAGAAGAAAAAATTTTATTTCTTTAAAACGAGATCTTAATATAATTTTAACTAAAACTAAAAATAATATTTTACAAATTGATTTTAAACCTCATCCAGGATCTAATGATTTAGATAATCTTGAACTTATGAAATTTTTAAAAAAAGAGTTTAAAAATTTTAAAATCAATTTATTAAACAAATCAATTTCACCAGAAAAGATCTCATGTAATTACATGTTCGCTACTGGTGCTTTTGGTACTGGACTATTTAAAATTAAACAAGCATGCAATTATTGCATTGTGGTGGGACTAACATCTCAATCAAAATATTATTATATTATGAATGGCGAAGATGGTAAAAATTGCTGGCTTAAAGTCAAAAATACGGATATTGGAGTTATAAAAGACGATGGCTCAATCCTAAAAAATTCTTTTAAAATAAAAAAAAGAAAGAGATATTTTATAACTTTTTTTTCTCAATTAAAAAAACATTTAGCGTAATTATGCTGAAATTTTTTTAGCCAATAACATTATTTTTTTCCCAAAAATTAAGTTATTTTCAATATTTCTTTTTGTCTGAATAAACTTTTTGAATGCTTGCATTTGAGATAGAAATCCAGGTTTAAAATTATCAAACATCATTTCATTTTTCTTAAATTTTAGCTTTGGCATATATTCTACTAAATTTTTATTTGAGGCATTTTTCTTTATTTCCATGCCATCAAAAATACTAAGAGTTTCTAAAGGTTTCAAAAAAAATCTTTTTTTTTTATTTCCATATATATCAATTGAAAAATTTTCTGACGCATTGAAATTAAAAAATAAATAGACAGGTACATTTTTTTTATTTGTTAAATAAATAAATATACTTTTTTTGCCTTTTTTTTTATTTAATATTTTTAGATCACCAAACAAATATAATAAAATAGAAATTACATGAACAGAATTGTTAAGAATATTTTTCTTATTTAATTCTGGACACTTGACTATTACACTTTTGATATTTTTAATATTTTTTTTTAAATAAACTATATTTTTGTAAAAAATTCTATTATATCCAAGGAAAACTTTATTATTATTTACCATAAGTTTATTAAATTGGTTGATTTTAGTAGTCAGTGGTTTTTCAACAAAAACAAATTTTTTTTTTTTTAAAATTAAATCTAAAACTTTAAAAGTATCTTGAATTCTTGGTGCAATTAAAAAACTTGTATTTTTAAATTTATTTGAATGACTTACAGCGTCTATCCAATTGTTAAACGAAAATTTAAATTTAAATTTTTTAAGAATTTTTTTTAAATTTTTTGAATTTTTTCGTGTCGATGCTATAGAGAATAATTCAAAGCCAGCTGCTTTTGCAGCTTTTATATGTTCCTCAACTATTTTGGAAGTTCCAATTATGGACAATTTCAGCATTTTTATATATTCAATTTAATAACATAATATAATTAAAAAAAAATGAAAATTATAATTATAGGCTGTGGGATGATTGGTATTTCACACCTAAAATCTTTCTTAAACTCAAATGGTACTTATGAAATAGATATTATAGATAAGAAGAAAAGACTAGATGAATTAAAAAAATCGTTAAGTCCAAAAAGAAATTTATCACTAAATTTCAACTCAAAAATTCCAAATGATAAAAGTTTTGATTTTGCAATTATTTCAACAAATTCTATGGAAAGATATAAAGCTTTTAAAAGGCTTATCGAAAAAAATAAAATAAAATATATCTTATTGGAAAAATTTATTTTTTCTAAAATAATGGAATACAAAAAATTTAATAAGTTCTTTAAAAAGTACAATAAAAAAATAATGGTTAATAGTTTTGGAGGTTATCTTTTTAGAAACTGTGGAATAAAAAAAAAAGAAAAAAAACCAATAAATATTTTTGTAACAGTTAAAGAAGGAACTATGTTTACAGGCATGATACATTATTTTGATTTTTTTTATATTCTTACAAGAAAAAAATTTAAAATTGATTTTTCAAAAATTGAAAGAATTATTAAATCAAAAAGATCCAATTATTTCGAGGGACTAGGTGAAATTTCGGCTTATAATTCTAAAGGATCAATAAAAATTTCTACATCCAAAAAAGTAAATTTAGAAATTAGATTAAAAATTAAAGAAATTAACTATAAGCTAATTTTAATAAAAAATAACTTTATACTTTTTAAAAATAATAAGTTGAATAAAAAATTTACATTTCCATTTGCCTATAAAATTACATCTAAATTAATTAATAATAAGAGCTTTTTAAAAAACTTTAATTATTTATCAGAAATCTCAATTGATATTCTAAGATCATTGAAAAAAAAATATAAGAAAGAGATATTTATTACATAAACTATTAGACTAATAAATTAATCTATATTATCAATATTTAATGGTTATAAAAAATAAAATTAAATTGCCAAAAAAAATTTCGCAAAATCAGCTAGAAAATTATTTTACAAAATTAGGTTTAAAAAATTTAGTAAATCAATCCAAAAAAAGAGATCAAAGAGTAAATGAAATTATTACAAGCAATGTTTATAAGCCTGAACTTTATGATCTTTATAGAATATCTGAATTAATAAAATTAAATAAAAGGACTACTGTACTTGAATTTGGATCTGGATGGTCTTCTTTAATAATCTCAATAGCATTAATGGAAAATAAAAAAAAATACTCTAAAGAAATTAAAAAGTTAAGAAGAAATAACCCCTTTGAAATTTTTTCTGTAGACAATGAAAAAAAATATTTCTCTATAACAAAAAAAAGAATTAAAAATTTTTTTAGAGGAAAAGAAAAAAGTAAATTTTATAAAAATAATATTCATATTTCTCATTCAGAATGTAAAATGTCAGAAATTAATGGCTTTTATGCTACAACGTACAAAAAAATTCCGTTATGTAATCCTGATTTTATTTATCTAGATGGACCTGATCAATTTAAAGTTAAAGGTGTTATAAATAATTTCACAACTGCACATATGGACATGATGCCAATGGTATCAGATATTTTAAGAATTGAATTCTATTTGACACCGGGCACTATTATTCTTTCAGATGGCAGAGGTGCCAATGTTGATTTTTTGAAAAAAAATTTTAAAAGAAAATGGCTTTATCAGTATGACAAATATAGCGATCAACATTTGTTTTATCTAGATGCACCAATTCTTGGTGAGTATAATAAAAAACAATTAGAATTTTATAAAAAAATTTAATTCTTGATTAATTCTAAAAAACTTTTAGCAAATGTTTGGTGTCCAGCTATATTTAGGTGTATATTATCTTTAGCAATCCCATTATTGATTAGTAGTTTATTTTTAACTTTAATCACATTGATATCATTCTGATTTTCTAAAATTTGATTAAAATATTTTATATTGCTCAATATATTTTTCTTTTTTATTTCCTCTTCCTCTCCTACAAAGATTTCATACCAATATATTTTTGAGTTTCGAAATGAGTTAGCAAATTTCTTCAAATTTAAAATAAAATTTTTATCATTTTCCCTAGTTCTTGACCTCAGCCATAAAATTCTTTCATTATAAAAAATTTTGTTTTTGATAAAATTTTTTAAGTATCCACCAATTTTATTTATCAATAAGTACTTGAATAAAATTTTTTTTTCTTTTTCAGAAAAAAAAACTGGTGTGGCATCATTTATTCCACTACACATTATGATAAATTCTGGCTTCCAAGTTGAAATATATCCCCTTGCTTGTGAAATAAGGTCTGAGCTCATTGCGTGTCCCAAAGTAATTTGATGAAAAATCGTATCTTTAAGATCTTTTTTAATTAAAAAAGGAAAAGTTTGCTCTAAACTTGTGCTATCGTCTCCTAGATAGGGCTGAGGATTGCCAATTGAGTCGGTTAGTATTAAAATTCTTTTTGCCATGAAATAGTCAATTATTTTTATTTAAATTGCATACATTAATCTTTTAATTTATTTAATTGAAAATTAAAAATGTTTTATACAGATATATCTTATGCTTTTAAAAAGTAATAGATATTAATTTTATTTATGCAAACAAAATAAATTTTTATGAATAAGCTTTTCCAAATATTAACATCTAAAGAAAAAAATAAACTTATAATTTTTATGATATTAATTTTTTTTGGATCATTATTAGAGAGTATAGGGGTAGGAATAATCCCTATTTTTTTATTTTTTGTAAATAATCCTGAAAATTACATTGAACATATACCATTTGAAAATTTCCAATTATTTTTTGAAACCTTAGAAAAAGATATTCAAGTTTTATATTTTTTAACTTTAATAGGCATATTCTTTGTTTTAAAAAATTTATTCTTATTTTTTGTACTTCTTTATGAAACTAAATTTAAAAAAGATATTAGAGTTTCTATGAGTGAAAATTTAATGAAACATTACCTTTCGATGAGTTATATTTTTCACACAAAAAATAATCCAATTATTTTAGCAAGGAATGTTGGCTCCGAAGTAAATAATGTCTCAACATATATGTTATCTCTTGTTTTATTGTTTAAGGAAATATTATTAGTTTTTTTAATTTTAAGTTTGTTGTTAATTGCAGATATTCAATCTTCAATTTATACACTTTTTTCATTTATTTTTTTGATAGCAATATATTTTTATTTTTCAAAAAATAAAATTAAACATCACTCAAAAATTGCATTAAACGAAAGAGGAGAGAAGGGAAAAATTCTTTATCAAACATTCTCATCGATTAAAGATGTAATCTTAAATAATAGATTTAGTTCATTGATACTCCTTTATACCAGTTCAATTAGCAAAGAATTTTCATCCTTAAGATTAATTGAAATAATTACCAAATCTCCCAAGTTAGTACTTGAAACAATAATTATACTTGTATTTTGTTTATTCTTTTTTAACTTTCTATTAGCAGGGAAAGAACTAATTAATTTTTTCCCTATAATTAGTCTTTATGTATTAGCTGGAATTAGATTATACCCATCATTTAATAATATTTCTATGAATTACAATTCTCTAAATACTCATAAAGTTTCCTTAAACTTAATTTATAAAGAGTTTTTATTGGATCATGTGTATAAAATTGATAGTCAAAAAATTGTAGAAGACACAAAATTTGAAAAAAATATTATCTTTAAAAATGTAAGTTTTGAATATGAAAAAGGTTTTAATACAATAAACGATATTTCTTTTGAAATTGAATGTAAAAAACAACATGCGTTTATTGGAGAGTCTGGTTCTGGAAAAAGTACAATTATAAATTTAATAATGGGTTTACTTGATCCAACCAAAGGAAAAATTCTTGCTGATAATCAAAATATTTCGAAAAATTTAAAATCATGGCAGAAAAAAATTGGCTATGTACCTCAGAACATATATCTAATTGATGATACTATTCTGAAAAATATCGCCTTCGGTTACGATTTGAAAGAAATTGACATAAACAAAATTTACAATGTATTAGATAAAGTTTCTCTTACTGATACAGTCAATAAAATGCCTAATAAATTAAATACGATTGTAGGAAATAATGGAATTAAGTTATCAGGTGGACAAATTCAACGAATAGGACTTGCAAGAGCATTATATGAAAATCCAGAAATTTTAATTTTAGATGAGGCTACAAGTTCTTTAGATAGCAAAACAGAACTAGAAATCATCAAAGAAATTAATAACTTAAAAAACAAAATTACTACAATATTTATAGCTCATCGACTTTCTACAATAAAAACTTGTGATAAAATTTTTGAATTAGCCAATGGTAAGTTAATTAAAGAAGGATCATTTGAGGAAGTAGTTAAAGAAAATAAAAATCTGAATAAATTTTTATCAGGTTAACTCTTATGTATTTGATAATTTGAAGGTTTTAATATAATAATTTTATATTTAAAAAATATAATAAATGAAAAAGCTAATAAATTTTTCTCTCTTAGAGCATCAAAAATTAATAAATCAAACCTCAGAAGAGCTTATAAATAAAATTGATATTGCCTCAAAGCATATAGTCAAGGTATTAAAAAATAATAAAACAATTTTTTTTGCTGGAAACGGTGGGAGCGCAGCTGATAGCCAACATATTGCCGCTGAATTAGTTGGTAGATTTAAGAAAAATAGAAAACCATTAAAAGCAATTTCACTTACAACTGATACATCAATACTTACTGCTGTAGGAAATGATTTTGGTTTTGATACAGTTTTTAGTAGACAATTGGAAGCCCATGGAACAAATGGTGATTTATTAATTTGTAGTTCAACCTCTGGAAATAGTCAGAATATATTAAATGTTATTAAAGTTGCAAAAAGAAAAAAAATAAAAACTATTGTGCTGCTTGGAAATAAAGGAGGAAAATGTAAAAATATCTCCGATATACCAATTGTAGTGGAATCAAACAACACGGCAAGGATACAAGAAGTTCATATTCTTATTGGACATATTATTTGTGAAATAATTGATAAAAACTATAAATGATAAAAGTATCATTTAATATCGTCAGTAGAAATGACAATTACTACAGTGATAATTTAGAAATATTATCAAAAACATTAAATACTAATCTTTTTTTTCTTAATCAAATCGAAATGATTTCTATGGTTGAATTTAATGTTATTGACTGGGGAAGCAAAGACCCATTACATCAAAATATTAAAATTTATGAAAAATTTAAAAAAAATGTTAATTTTTTTTACGTAAAAAAAGAGACAGCTGACAGAGTTTCAGAAAATTATCCAAATAAATTTAACTTAAATAAATCTCCCAACTTAGCTGTAAGATTATCCAAAGGAGAGTTTATTATTCAGGGAACATCTGACCAAATAATGTCAAGAGCTGGTTGGTTCAACTTATTAAATTTTATAGAAAACAAAAAAATTTTAAATTGTGATATAGATAACACTATTTTTTATATACCAAGAAAAATATTAGAATTTGATTTTTATAAAAAAAATCCATCGATTGTTATTTTAGAAGATTTTCTGCAACATTATAATTCTTCATATATGAAATCGAAAAGCTCTACCTTTTTTATTGGTGGTGGATATTCATTGCTGTGTAATAAAGAATTAATCGAAAAAATGGGAGGTATTAATAATGAAGAAAATAATCCAAATAGTGGAAATGACGCAGATTTAAATATTAGACTAAAAAGATTAGGAGTTAATCAAATTGATACAAATAGTTTAGGAATAGTGTTTTATAAATTTCCATCTGATATAAATGCTGAGAGAAATAAATTACTAAAAAAAAAAATAACAAGACAATATCCAGCAATACCAATTAATAATTACCCAAACGGAGAAAATTGGGGAATGAAAAATGAAAAAATTGAAAAACATGAACCTTCTAATATTATTGAAGATTTTAATGAAAGTAATGAAACTAGTTTTATTTTAGATAACAAATATTATACAAAGTTAAATACATCGAAATTGCTTGGTATTTTGTCTAAATTCCATAACCCAAATTTTGACATTAAAGAATGGAAATTGATTTTCCTTATTATAAGCATAATTACATCTAATAGAATATTCAGTTTTATTGAATTTGGATTTGATAATATAAATAGGCTTATTTCAATAGGTCAAGAGATAAAATCAGTTGAGTTATTATCCATTGATATTGAGAGTCACAAGTCAGAATATTTTTATTTAAATCGATTGGGGAAAG
>CACGOM010000025.1 GCA_902574705.1 uncultured Pelagibacteraceae bacterium
AAATTAAAGTATTAATGTATGAGTAAAAAAATATTTTCTGGAGTACAACCAACTGGCAATCTTCATTTAGGAAATTATATTGGAGCAATTAAAAATTTTGTAAGTTTACAAAATGATCCAAATAATTTTTGTATTTATTGTGTTGTCGATCTTCATGCAATAACAGTTAAACAAAACCCGTTCGAACTAAAGAAAAATATAAGAGAGACTGCTGCAGCATTTATAGCAAGTGGATTAGATTATAAAAAAAGTATAATTTTTAATCAATCTCTAGTGCCTGCTCACGCCGAGGGATCATGGATGCTGAGCTGTATAGCAAGAATGGGTTGGTTAAATAGAATGACTCAATTTAAAGAAAAAGCAGGCAAAGACAAAGAAAAAGCTAGCGTTGGACTTTATATTTACCCAGTTCTGATGGCAGCAGATATATTGCTTTATGATGCAACACATGTACCGGTTGGAGAAGATCAGAAGCAACATTTAGAATTATCTAGAGACATAGCAAACAAATTTAATTTAGATTTTGATTCTCCAAATTTTCTTACTCCACCAGAACCACTAATTCAGAAGAATTTTGCCAGAATAATGAGTCTAAAAGATGGGACAAAGAAAATGAGTAAATCAGATCCCTCAGAATTGAGCAGGATAAACCTTAACGACACCAGCGACCAAGTATTAAATAAAATTAAAAAAGCAAAAACAGATAATGATCCACTGCCTGATAATCAAAACGAATTATCGAAAAGACCTGAGGCGGAAAATCTTTTAGGTATTTATTCTAGTTTGAGCGATCAACCACTGAATACAACTATCAAGGAGTTTTCAGGACAAAATTTTTCATCATTTAAAGAAAAATTAGCTGATTTAGCTGTTCATAAAATCCTACCAATATCAAAAGAAATAAATAAATTACTTAAAGACGAAAATTTTTTAGATAATGTATTGATTGAAGGAGCCGAAAAAGCTAATCAAATTGCATCTGAAAAAATAAAACAATTAAAAAAAATCGTTGGTTTTTAGGAGTAATTAGGTCTTTAAAAAGAAATTTTTCTATTTATATAAATATTATGTTTGTACAAATTTTAAATACACCAAACCCTAATTCATTAAAATTTCTACCTGGAGAAAAAGTTTCATTATCAGGACCCGTAGAATTTAATGAAAAATCGCAGACTTCAAATGATTTAATTAGAAATATACTATCAATTAATGGAGTATCAGGAATCTTTCTTTCCGATGATTTCTTATCTGTAAATAAAAATCCAGAAAAAGAATGGGAAGACATAAAGCATATAATTATCTCACTAATAAATGAATATTATAGTAGTGGAAAAAAATATGTGTATGAAAACTCTGTTGAAAAAAACAATGAAAATAATCTAGATGAAATTGAAAAAAAAATAATAAAAATTTTAGAAACAAAAATTAGACCTGCTGTTGCAAAAGATGGTGGAGATATAAAATTTAAGGAATTTAAAGATGGAAAAGTAAAAGTTGAATTGCAAGGTAGTTGCTCTGGATGCCCAAGCTCAACTATGACGCTAAAACAGGGTGTAGAAAATTTATTAAAACACTATATTCCAGAAGTTAATGAAGTTATTCCAGTATAATAAATAATCTATTATGTTAAAAAATGTTAAAATAAAAAATATGGACATTAGATCTATAAAAAAAATACTTTCCAAAAAAGGATTTTTTGTTGCAAAAAAATCTATATTAAAAAAACAGTCAAGCCTTCATAATATATATAAAATTTCTTTTGCCTCGTTACTGATAATTTCTTTTTTTTATATTTTACCACCATCGTACAAATATATGAGCAAAGTATTTAAAGCTAACCCTGAAATAGAGAACTCCTCAAACAAAAAATTAACACTTATTTTAGAGGGAAAAACATTTGATGAGGAAAACGAAAGTAATTATACCGATCAAGATTTAGTGTACAAAGAACTTTATGGAGAAGTTACAAAAGAAGACTCTCTAGAAACAGGTGTAAGGTTAAAGGCGTCAGTATTATATCAGCTTTTTGAAGATACAGAATATAAGTTGAGTGATGTTAGAATAAATAAAATCGCAAAACCAGTTGAAATTGGAAAGCTTCCATACGAACTTAAGGAAATTCAAAACGTCAAAAAAAGAAAAGAGCTTTTTATACAGATAGTTTTACCATTGATTTTAGAGGAAAATAATAAAATCCTATTAGATAGAAAAAAATTATTTGCGATTTTAAATAAAAATAATAATTCGCAGTCTGACAATGAATGGCTCAACAAAAAATTTAAGCAATATGGTGTTTTAAAAAAAGATATACCCACATTAAAAAGAAGAATGGATATTATTCCTGCATCAATGGCCATTGCTCAAGCAGCTAAAGAAACAGGATGGGGAACTTCACGATTTGCTCTGGAAGGTAATGCGTTGTTTGGACAATGGACATATAGTGATAAGGGAATAAAGCCCGCTGCAGCAGATGCTGGAACTACTCATAAGGTTATGATGTTTAATGTATTAAAATCATCAGTCAGAGCTTATGCAAGAAATTTAAACACTCATAAATCCTATAGGGAAATGAGATATGTAAGAGCAATCCAAAGAGATAATTTTGGAAAATTAAATAGTTTAGAATTAGTTGATTACTTAAATAAATATGCTGAGACAGGCAAAGAATATACGATCGTTTTAAAAAAAATTATTGAACAAAATTCTTTGCTGGATTTTGATGACGTGAAAATTTTACCAGATAGTGAAGCAGTTAAAAATCTAATTTAGTTTTCTTTAATATTCTTTTGAACAAATTGTACACCAAACCATCTCCATCCTTCTTTATCTTTAATTGAACAGTTGACTCTTCCCCTTCTTGATTTGAATTTGTCTCGAAAATTTATTATTAAAATATTTTGTTTTAATTCTAAATTTGATTTATCCCATCCCTCACCCTCGTTTGAAAAACAATTGATGTTTTTAATGTTTTGTTCTTTAAAGAATTCAACTTTCATATTAGGAGGATTATTTTCATCTATAATTTTTTCGTTAGGAAAAACCTCTTTATATTGGAAGGGTAAAAGATTTATTATAAATTTGAATCTTTCTAAATCTCCGTATTTTTCGTTTATTGGAAATCTAGGTAACTCATACTGATCTTTGTTAAGGTCGATTACTCCAGAATGTTGACCAAACGCAAAATCAAAATACTTACTAATAAAGTTTTTTTGTTTAGAATCCCATTCTCCAAACGGATAAGAAAAAAATACAGGATTGTAACCAAGATTAGTTTTAAAAATCTCAATAGATTTTAATATATCTTTTTGAAATTCTTCAAAATCGAAATTTACTAAATAGTCATGGGAATGTGAGTGATTACCAATAGAAACAAAATCATATTTTTCAATCTCTTTTATTTGCTCCCAATTCATATAGCCTTGTTTTCCGACTGCCTCAGTAGATATAAATATTATAAAAGGCACTTCGTTTTTTTGAAGGAAAGGCCAAGCGTGATTATAAAATGAGTTATAACCATCATCAATGGTTAGCAAAAATTGTTTCTTAGGTTTTTCCTCGAAAAACACTTTTGAAAACAAATTTGGTTTTAGAAATTCATATCCAGAGCTTTTAATATTATTTATATGTTCTTTAAAAATACTCATTTGAATATTAGTAGATGAATACTTATCCTCATTAAATCTATGATACATTATTGAAACTATACCTTTTTCATTTTCAAAATATTTACTATAAGTTTCTTCTGAATATGTTATTTGGGTTTGAAGTAAGAATATTATGAAAAATTTAATAATAGATACCGCAGGAGAATATTTTTTATTTAAAATCATTACCGAGAATAAAGAATATAATATTAAACATGATAACTGTAGAGAAAACTTTGATGAACTCGTGAGCCTAATATTTAACTTTCTTAAAGAAAATAATGTAGATTTATCGGAAATAGATAATGTATTTATAAATCAAGGCCCAGGTAAGTATACTAGTGTCAGATCAGGAATTAGTATTGCTAAAGCTATTAAAATTTCAAAAAATATTAACATTTATGGTTTTTATTCGTCTCAAATTGTCAATAATAACTATAATATCTTGTTAAAGCTACTGAAAGAAGGAAGGTTGACAAAAGATTTTATTCAACCAAAATATTTAAATTAATTATTTTTATGAGTGAGACTATAGAACAAAAATGTATCGCTAAAGGCGTTAAACTGACAGAACAAAGGAGAATTATTGCTAAAGTTATGTCCGAAGCAACTGATCATCCAGATGTTGATGAATTGTATAATCGTGTTTCTAAAATAGATACGAAAATAAGCATTGCCACTGTTTATAGGACTGTGAAACTTTTTGAGGAGTCAGGAATTGTTGCTAAACATGATTTTAAAGGTGGCAAAGCTAGATATGAAGAATTAAGTGAAAGTCACCATGATCACCTAATTGATATTAAAACAGGTGAAATAATAGAGTTTGTAGATGATGAAATTGAAAAACTTCAAAAAAAAGTTGCAGAAAAATATGGTTATGAGCTTGTAGATCATAAACTAGAGCTTTATGGGGTAAAAAAAAATAAGTGAGTAAAAAAATATTTATTAAAACATTCGGATGTCAAATGAATGTTTATGACTCTAACAGAATATTCGATATCGTAAAAGAGATTGGTTATAAAAAAACAGATGATCAAAAAAATGTAGATTGTTATGTTATAAATACTTGTCATATAAGAGATAAAGCAAAAGAAAAAGTTTTTCATGAAATCGGAAGGATTAAAGAGTTATATTTAAATAAAAAAAAACCTATTATGGTAGTGGCTGGTTGTGTTGCCCAAGCTGAAAACCAAGAAATGTTGAAAAGGGAACCATTCATTGACGTAGTAATTGGACCTCAGTCCTATCATAAAATAAATCAAATTTTAAAAAATTTCCAAAAAAATAAAAAAGAGGATGAAACAGAATTCGACACAATTGCTAAGTTTGATTTATTAAAAAAAATTAAAAATTCGGATAGTAATATATCGTCTTTTTTAACTATACAGGAGGGATGTGATAAGTTTTGTCACTTTTGTGTTGTTCCATATACAAGAGGTCCTGAATGTTCACGACCGTTTGATACAATCATAAAAGAAGCAGAAGAACTTATTAAAAATGGAGCAAGAGAAATTACATTATTAGGTCAAAATGTTAATGCATACAGTTATTATTTAAATAACAAAGAACTCAGAATTTCGAATCTTATAAATCAACTCGAAAAATATTCTGAATTAAAAAGAATAAGATACACAACTTCTCATCCAATAGATATGACCGCAGATTTAATTGATTGCTATTCTACTAGTAAAAAGTTGATGCCTTTTATTCATCTTCCAATACAATCTGGCTCAAACAGGATTTTAAAACTAATGAATAGAAAACATCAAGTGGAAGATTACCTGGATATTCATAGTAAATTAATTAAAATTAATCCTTCAATTAAACTTTCTAGCGATTTTATAATTGGTTACCCTGGTGAGGAAAAAAGTGACTTCGATCAAACATTAAAGTTAATTAAAGAAATAAAATTCATCAATTCCTTTTCTTTTATTTATAGTTCAAGGCCTGGTACTAAAGCGTCAAGGTTTAAAGCGTTGAATAGTACAGTGTCTAAAGATAGATTAATTGAATTACAATCTCAATTGTTTCAAAATCAAATCGATCATAACAAATCTTTGGTTAACAAAAGTATTGAGGTTTTAGTGGAAAATAAAATACCTAAACAAAATAAGTATTTTGGTAGAAATGTTTTTTTTAATTCTGTTATTTTTAATGGCAATGAAAGTGATATTGGAAAAGTAGTCAGTGTTAATGTAGAAAATAGTAATCAAAATTCTCTATTTGGCAGAGCTAAAAATAAGATGAAAGCAGCTTAGTTTGACAAATATTTTATCTAGATCCAAAAAAACAGAATTAAAATTTGTATATTCTGAGAATAATACTGTAAGTATAATTTTTTCCAAAAATGAGGATTTATTAGGTGTTGCAGGTGAGTTTAATAAGAATATTAAAGAACTAGAAAAGATTACTGGAACTTCCATTTATTCAAGAGGAAATTCAATAATTTTAAAAAATGACCAAAACAAAAATGAAATTGTTAAAAACGCGATTAGTTTTTTGTACGATCAGTATATTATTAATGGAACTGTTGAAAAAAAGGATATAATTTCTTCTATTAATAAATTTATGATAGATGAAAAAAACAACACAAAAGACAATATAAATTATATAATAAAAACTCCAAAAAAGTCTGTAATACCAAGATCTGAAAAACAAAAAAGTTATGTAAAAGCATTAAGAAATAGCGATGTAGTGATTTCTTCTGGTCCAGCAGGAACTGGTAAAACTTTTTTAGCTGTTGCGGTTGCTCTAACAATGTTATTAGATAAAAAAATCGAAAAGATAATTTTGTCCAGACCAGCTGTTGAAGCTGGAGAAAGATTAGGTTTTTTACCTGGGGATATGAGAGAAAAAGTCGATCCTTACCTAAGACCGCTTTACGATTCTCTTTACGATTTACTAGATTTTGAAAAAATTCAAAAAAAAATTGAGATTGGAGATATTGAAATTGCTCCATTAGCTTTTATGAGAGGTAGAACTTTAAAAAATTCATTTGCAATTTTAGATGAAGCGCAAAATGCAACTGATACTCAAATTAAAATGTTTTTAACTCGTATTGGGGAAAACTCAAAAATTGTAATAAATGGAGATCCTTCGCAAATAGACTTACCAAATAAGAATTTATCAGGTCTAGGTAAATCAAAAAAAATTCTTGGCCACTTAGATGAAATATCAATTGTAGATTTTGATTATAAAGATGTTGTAAGACACCCGCTAGTTTCAAAAATAGTTAAAGCATATTCCAAAAACCAAAATAATGATTGAAGCTGAAGTTCTTATTGAGTCTAAGAGCTGGAAAAAAATCATCCCAAATCCAAAAAAAAAACATTTTAAATATGTTAAAAAAATTTCCGAAAAATTATAAATTTGTCGATAAAAAAGCTCATTTAACAGTTCTTTTAACAAATAAATATAAGATGAAATTGCTAAATAAGAAATTTAGGAAAAAAAATAAATCAACCGATATACTTTCATTTCCATTTTTTAATGAAAAAAATGTTCTCAAAAACAAAAAAAAAAGAAAATTTTACCTAGGTGATATTGCTATAAGCTATGAGGATTTCTTAAAAAAAAATAAGGGTGAGTACAAAAATGGTTTTATAAAAATATTTATTCATGGTTTTTTGCATCTATTAAATTTTGACCATAAATCCAATAGAGATTATAAAATTATGAGTTCTATTGAGAGTAAAATTTTTAATAAAGTTAAGGTTTAATTTGATTTTTAAAAAGAAAAATAAATTCCTATATAGTTTATATATATTTTTTTATGGTGTAATAACTTCATTTAGTCTCCCACCCTATAACTATTGGTTTGTAAACTTTTTAACATTTAGCTTACTATTTATACTCATTCTTAAAAATAAAAACGAAAATTCAAAAACATTTTTTTTGTTTGGTTATGTTTTTGGATTTGGTTACTTTTTATCAAATATGTATTGGATACCATTGTCTCTTCTTTACGATGATAATTTTAAAATTCTAATACCAATTGCTATTATTTTAATCCCAAGTTTTTTAAGTCTATTTTATGCTTTCGCTTTTCTAGTTTTCAAAATATTTTTAAATTCTAGGGGAATTTTTTCAAATATATTATTATTTTCAATATCTCTTAGTTTTTTTGAATTTATAAGAGGTTCAATTTTATCGGGTTTTCCTTGGAATCTATTTGCTTACTCTTTTATAGAAAATATTAAGTTTATTCAAATTACATCGGTAATCGGCATCTACTCTTTTAATACAATTTTAATAACTATATTTATTATTCCCTCAATCATTTATCTAAGTAAAAAAAAAAATGATATCATAGGTTTCATAATTATTATTTTAATTAGCCTATTTGTTTATATTTATGGGGGTATTAAAGTAAATAAATTTAAAAACTTAAAAGTAGAAA
>CACGOM010000026.1 GCA_902574705.1 uncultured Pelagibacteraceae bacterium
CGGCCTCAATATCAATTATTTGTGGTGGTGCGTCTCCAGGAGTCGAACCTATTGCAGCCAATAGTTATACTCATAAAACCCTTTCAGGATCATTTAATGTTAGAAATAAATATCTTGCTAAACTTTTAGAGAAACATTCTAAAAACGATGATGAGACATGGTCAAGTATAACTACTAACCAAGGATCTGTATCACACCTTGATTTCTTAACCCAGGAAGAAAAAGATGTATTTAAAACAGCCTTTGAACTCGATCAAAGATGGATAATTGATTTAGGTGCCGACAGAACACCTTACATTTCTCAAGCTCAATCGATAAATATTTTTATACCTGCAGATATTCACAAAAGAGACCTGCATCAAATTCATTTTCAAGCATGGAAAAAAGGATTGAAAAGTCTCTATTATTGTAGATCCAAATCAATTCAAAGAGCAGAAAATGTTAATGATACAAAATCAACGGATGTTACATCCAATGTATATAAATCAAAAAATAATCAAAACGAACAACCAGAATACGAGGAGTGTTTATCATGTCAGTAGAAAGTTTAAAAAACCAAGAACAAACAATCATTAAGCCAAAAAAAATGGGATTACTTGTTGAAAATCCTGTCTACAAACCTTTTAGATACCCTTGGTGCTACGATGCTTGGTTAACTCAACAAAGAATTCATTGGCTTCCGGAGGAAGTACCTCTTGGAGACGATGTGAGAGATTGGCAAAAAAACCTATCTCAAGCTGAAAAAAACTTACTTACACAAATCTTTAGATTTTTTACTCAAGCTGATGTTGAGGTTAACAATTGTTATTTAAGACATTACACAACAGTATTTAAACCAACTGAAGTATTAATGATGATGACATCGTTTGCATCTATGGAAACTGTGCATATTGCTGCCTATTCACATCTTTTAGATACCATTGGTATGCCAGAGTCCGAATATTCTGCATTTATGAAGTACAAAGAAATGAAAGATAAGTATGACTACATGCAAAACTTCAATGTAAATTCAAAAGAAGATATAGCAAAAACCGTAGCAGTATTTAGTGCTTTCACTGAGGGTTTACAATTATTTGCAAGCTTTGCTATTTTATTAAACTTTCCAAGATTTAATAAAATGAAAGGCATGGGGCAGATCGTTACTTGGTCCGTAAGAGATGAAACTTTGCATTGCAATTCTATGATTAGATTGTTTAAAGAGTTTATAAAAGAAGAACCACAAATTTGGACACCACAACTTAAAAAAGAAATTTATGAAGCATGCAGAACTATAATTCACCATGAAGACGCTTTTATAGATCTAGCTTTTGAAATGGGTCCAATGAATGGCTTAACAGCACAAGAAGTAAAAGATTACATTAGATTTATTGGAAACAGAAGATTGTCACAGTTAGGTTTAGAACCAATATATGATGTTCAAAAAAATCCTCTTACATGGCTGGATACTATGTTAAACGCAGTTGAGCATATGAACTTTTTTGAAGGTAGAGCAACTGAATACTCAAAAGCATCTACTCAAGGATCTTGGACAGAAGCTTTTAGTTAAATTTATATTTATCGCTGATTTAATTGAACAACTTTTCTGTGCTGATTACCTCTATACTTAGCTAACGGCCTAATCAATTTATTAGCAGCATATTGTTCAATAATATGAGCAGACCACCCAGTAATTCTTGAAATTACAAAAATAGGTGTAAAGAAATCTGTATCAAAGCCCATTAAATGATATGTGGGTCCAGTTGGATAATCCACATTAGGGTGTATATTTTTTCTTTCAATCATGACTTTTTCAACTATGTCATAAATTTTTTCGAATTTTTTATCTTTTTTTAATTTTGCTACTTTTCCAAAATATTCACGCATTGTAGGAACTCTTGAGTCACCGCTTTTATAAACTCTATGACCAAATCCCATAACTACATCTTTGTTATCTAGTGCCTTATTAATCCATTTAAATGCATTTTCAGGTTTTTTAATTTTATTCATCATATGCATTACCTCTTCGTTTGCTCCACCATGCAGAGGTCCTTTTAAGCTTGCAATAGCACCAGTAATTGCTCCATGTATATCTGATAAACTACTTGTAATAGTCCTTGCGGTAAATGTTGAAACATTAAAACTATGTTCAGCATATAAAATTAAAGAAACATCAAATGCCTTTACTATTTCCTTATTTGGAACCTTTCCAAAACACATATGGAAAAAATTCTCTGAAAATGAGAGATTTTTTTTTGGAGGAATAATTTTTTTTCCTTTTCTTGCTCTATAAAAAGCCGCTAAGGCAACGGGTGTTTTTGCAAATATTCTCATTACTTTCCGCATATTTGCCTCAGTTGAATTATTTTTAGTCTCCTTATCTTCGAGTCCCATTATACTGACAGCAGTTCTTGCAACATCCATAGGATGAGCAGTCCTAGGAAATCTTTTTATGTCTTGAATAATTGTATTTGAAAGCTTTCTTTCTTTTCTTTCTTGATTTTCGAATTTTTTTAATTGATTTTTATTTGGCAATTCACCGTTTAATATTAAATATGCAACCTCTTCAAATTTACACTTTGCGCATAAATCTTGAGCAGCATAACCTCTGTAAGTTAAAGAATTAATCTCAGGCATTACTTTAGAAACCTCTGTTTCATCAACGACAATTCCTAGCAATCCTTTTTTAATTTCTTCACTCATTACTCGTGTCCCTCAGTATTAAAGTTATAAATTTTTTCGTCCAACGAATTATATTTTTCGTAGTCGACTAAATCATACAATCTTCTTCTTGTCTGCATTTTATCTATTATATTATTTTGATGTCCATCTGCAAAAATAGCACGCAGTCCATCTTCAACATTTTTCATAGCCAACCTTTGACTTGTAACAGGGTATAAAACTATATTATATCCTAAATTTTCAAGTTCTTTAAAACTTAATAATTTGGATTTACCAAATTCAGTCATATTAGCTAACAAATATGATCCAAGTGATTTTCTTACTTTCTCAAACTCTTTTTCGTCTTTTAATGCCTCAGGAAAGATAATCTCAGCTCCTGCATCAATATAGGATTTACATCTCTCAATCATTTTATCTAATCCTTCAACAGATCTAGCATCTGATCTAGCAATCACTTTAAAATTTTTGTCTTTTTTTGCATTAATACAATCTTTAATTTTTGTATTCATTTCTTCTACTGAAATAAGTTCTTTATTTTCAAGATGACCACATCTTTTCCTCTCGATTTGGTCTTCTATATGAATTGCAGAAATTCCATAATTCTCAAACGTTTCAATTGTTTCTTTGCAAGATTTAAAACCAGTATCTATATCAACAATAGTTGGTAAATTTGTAACTCTTGCTATTTGATTTGACCTATTGCTTACATCTTTTAAAGTTGTAAGTCCAATATCTGGATAACCTAAATCGTTAGACATTACACCTCCAGATACATAAACAGCATCATAACCAATTTCTTCAATTAGTTTTGCTGTAAGTGGATTATAAGCCCCTGGAACTCTTAAAATTTTTTTTGATTTTAGTTTATTATCAAGATCAAGTCTCTTATCTTCAGGTTTTTTATTTATAAAATGCATTAAAAAATAGATTTTTTTTTATTTTTCTTAATTATTTTATTACTTACTTCAATATTTAATTTATGTAATTGACCATTTTTAAGATTTTTTAAATTTTGAACTTCTTTTAGAAATCTTTCACCTTCTTTTTTTGAGAGAATTTTATTAGTTAGAATTTTAAATTTATTAATATAATTTAGTCTTTTAAATGGTCTTGCTCCATGTGGATGAGCATCAGCTCTTTCTAATTCTTCAGTAATTTTCTTCCCATTTTTAAGAGTTATAACTACTTTTGCTCCAAATGATTTGTTCTTAGGATTAGTATCATGATATTTTTTTGTCCATTTATTATCTTCATGAGTCTTAATTGATCTCCATAATTTCAATGTACTTTTCTTATTTGATCTTGATTTGCTATAAGATTTTTCATGATGCCAATCTCCATCTTCCAATGCCACAGCAAATATATACATTATTGAATGATCTAAAGTTTCTCTGCTAGCATTCGGATCCATTTTTTGAGGATCATTAGCTCCAGTTCCAATTACATAGTGAGTGTGGTGACTTGTATAAATGTCTATTTTTTTGATGTTATCAAGATTATTGATTTTTAACTTTAGTTTTTTAGCAAGATCTATAAGTGCTTGTGCCTGATATTCTGCTGAATACTCTTTGGTGTATGTTTCGAGAATAGCTTTTTTCTCTTCATTTTTTTTTGGTAGAGGAACTTTGTATTTAGCTTTTTTTCCGTCTAGTATTCTTGCTATAACACTATCTTCTCCTTCGTAAATTGGACTTGGTCCTCCTTCACCTCTCATGGCTCTATCAATTGCTTCTATTGCTAACTTTCCAGCATGAGCAGGAGCAAAAGCTTTCCAACTTGAAATCTCTCCTTTTCTAGATTGTCTTGTTGAAATTGTGACATGTAAAGCTTGCTGGACCGCTTGGTAAATAGTCTCTGTATTTAGTCTCAGCATAGAACCAATCCCAGCAGCTACACTAGGTCCTAGATGTGCAATATGATCTACTTTATGTTTGTGTAAACAAATACCTTTAACTAAATTTACTTGAACTTCATAAGCTGTAATAATCCCTCTTAATAAATCTATGCCATTTTTTTTTAGTTGTTGAGCTACAGCTAATAACGGAGGTATATTATCTCCAGGATGACTATAATCAGCTGCCAAAAATGTATCGTGAAAATCTAATTCTCTTACCGCTGTTCCATTTGTCCATGCTGCCCACTCGCAGTCAAATTTTTTCTTAGAACTAATACCAAATATTGTTGCTCCATTTTTTCTTGAATGAGCTAAAGCCATTTCTCTTGATGAAATTACTGGCCTTCTGTTTAAAGATGCTATTGCAACAGATGCATTATCAATAATTCTATTAATTACCATTTCTACAGCAAGTTTGTTAAGTTTTGCATTATCACTTGCAATTTCTGCAATCTTCCATGCCAATTGATTTTTTTTTGGAAGTTTTTTTCTAGACGGATAAACTTTTACTGTATGTAATATCAATATAATACCTCAGAATTAATTATTTACAGCTAGCTTTAAATTTAATCAATATTAATGATTAAAATATTTACTAATTATTTCTTCAATACCTACAAAATCTTTAACTAAATGATCATGGTGTATTTCTGATGTTTTTTTTTCAGTATATCCATTTTCTAACAATATAAATGGCACACCTGCTAATTTAGCTGTTTCTGCATCTGTTTCGCTATCACCAATCATGATTGATTTTTTTATATCACCCTGCATTATCTCAATAACATTAGTTAAGTGCCTAGGATCAGGCTTGCAAAAATTAAATGTATTACTCCCAGCAACATATTCAAAATATTCATAAATTTTAATTTGTTTTAATAAATCGACAGCTAGATATTCTTGTTTATTTGTACAAACACCTAAAGATATTTTTTTTTGTTTTGACCAGTCTAGAAAGTTTTTAACACCATTTAAAAGCTTACTTTCGACACATATATTTTTAGAATAAAAATCTATAAATTCATTAACCATCTCTTTTTTAATTTTATCACTATCAATTTTAGAAAAGTTTTTTTGAGCCTCTCCCCATACAGATCTTGTTATTAACGAACTTGCACCTTTGCCAACTAGTTTTTTAATATCATTCTCATATTTTGATTGAAACCCAAATTTCTTCATTACGTGATTGTGTGCTTTGATTAAATCAGGAGCAGTTTCAATTAAAGTTCCATCTAAATCTAAAACTATTGTTAATTTTTGACTCATTTTAAAGTATTAATAAGAAATAATTTGTGACTTAATTATACTAATTACTTAAATATATATAATTTCAGATGAAGCAACAATTAATTCAAAAAAAGTTAAGAGAAAAATTTTTAAAACAAGGGGTAAAAATGATATCCCCTGAAACTATATTTTTCTCTAATAAAACAAAAATAGGAAAAAATGTTTCCATAGAACCTTATGTTGTTTTTATTGGAAATGTGATTTTAAAAAATAATATAAAAATCAAATCTTTTTCTCACCTAGAAGATGTTCAAATTGAGAATAATGTTTCAATTGGACCATACGCAAGACTTAGACCAGGGAGTTTTATAGATAAGGGGGCAAAAGTTGGAAATTTTGTTGAAGTAAAAAAAAGTAAAATAGGAAAAAATTCAAAAGTGAGCCACTTATCTTATATAGGAGACGCAAATCTTGGTAATAATGTAAACGTAGGAGCGGGCACAATTACATGTAATTACGATGGTATTAAAAAAAGTAAAACAGTAATTAAAGATAAAGCTTTTATTGGTTCAAATACCTCTTTAATTGCTCCAGTAACTATAAATGAACAGAGCGTAGTTGGAGC
Source organism: uncultured Pelagibacteraceae bacterium (assembly GCA_902574705.1). GTDB lineage: Bacteria > Pseudomonadota > Alphaproteobacteria > Pelagibacterales > Pelagibacteraceae > Pelagibacter. The sequence continues at coordinate 6,405 of CACGOM010000026.1, forward strand.
TGGTTCTGTAATATCTAGAAAAGTAAATAAAAAAACGCTGGCACTCACTAGGACTGAACAGATTGAAATAAAAAACTATAAAAGAAAAAAATAATGTGTGGAATTATCGGAATTACTAGTACAAAAAATGTTTCAAGTTCAATATTAAATTCTCTTAGAAAATTAGAGTATAGAGGATACGACTCGGCAGGAATAGCAACTTTAGATGGTGGCAAAATTAAAGAGGTTAAATGCGAAGGTAGAGTAGACGCATTAGAAAATAATCTCTCAAAACATAAAATTGATGGCAGTGTAGGTATAGGACATGTTAGATGGGCAACTCATGGTGTGCCAAGTACAGTTAATGCTCATCCGCATTCATCTGATAAAGTATCAGTAGTACATAACGGAATAATTGAAAACTCAACACTTCTAAAAAAACTACTAATTAAAAAAGGATATGTATTTAAATCTCAAACAGATACAGAAGTTATTGTTCATCTAATAACTGACTATTTAAAAAAAAATAATTTAAAAAATTCTATAATTAAAATGCTTAGTAAAGTTCATGGTAGTTTTGCATTAGGAATAATTTTTCAAGATCAGCCAGATTTAATTGTTGGTGCTAGAAGAGGATCACCACTCGCAGTTGGTTACGGACCAAATGAAAACTATTTAGGTTCAGACTCCTACGCCTTAAAATCTATGACTAATAAAGTAACTTATCTAGATGATAGTGAATTTTGTATTATCAAAAATAATAGTGTTGAGTTTTTTGATGAAAAAGGAATCAAAATTAATAAAAAAGTTTTAGAACTTTCAAAAGATGATCAAGAGTATGAAAAAGGTGACTATAAACACTTTATGGCTAAAGAAATTGATGAACAACCAACTACAATTAAAAATTGTGTAAATGAATATGTCAATAGAATTAGCAATTCTATAAATATTTATAATTTTCCTTGGAAAGATAAAGATATATCGTCAATTTTATTAATAGGATGTGGTACGGCCTATCATTCTTGTTTGATGGCAAAATACTGGTTTGAACAAATGACTACTCTCGATGTGAATATAGATATAGCATCTGAATTTAGATATAGAAAAAACAGATTTAAGAAAGATTGTTTATATATTTTTGTATCTCAATCAGGTGAAACTGCAGATACATATGCAGCATTAGACTTATGTAATAAAAATA
>CACGOM010000027.1 GCA_902574705.1 uncultured Pelagibacteraceae bacterium
AAATAACATACCTAGTAGAGAAAAATTCAATGATTTAACTGGTAAACATATTTTTCCTGGAATTGTAGACATGAGGGTATTTGGTGGAGAGCCAGGCTATGAATATAAAGAAAATTATAGATCCTTAAGTGAAGCAGCATTAGCAGGAGGAATTACTTCGGTTGTTACAATGCCTAATACTAAGCCTGTGATTGATAGTGTCTCAATTGTTGATTTTATTCAAAGAAGAGGCCGTGATAAGTCAAAAATAAATATTTTCCCAACAGCAACATTAACAAAAAATGCTGAAGGTATGAATATGTGTGAGTTCGGTCTTTTAAAAAATAAGGGTATTGTGGGTTTTACAGACGGGATAAAATCTATTCAAAGTCCAAGGGTCATGTCCAGAATTATAAAGTCTGCTTATGATTTTGACTGCTTGGTAATACAGCATGCCGAAGATCAAGAATTATCTAAAGACGGAATGATCAATGATGGTATAATATCTACTAAACTTGGTATTCCAGGTATATCAGATCTTGCGGAGAAAATAATCATAGAGAGGGACTTAAGTTTATTAGAGGAAACAAATTGTAGATATCACATATCACAAATTTCATGTGAAAAATCTTTAGAACTAATAAATTATAAAAAAGATAAGGTTAATTTTACAACTGGTGTATCAATAAATAATCTTGCTTTAAATGAAAATGACATTGGTGAATTTAGAACTTTTTTAAAATTATCTCCACCATTGAGGACTGAGAGTGATAGAGTTTCATTAATAGAAGGAATTAATAAAAACTTAATTAATGTAATTGTATCTGATCATAAGCCTGAAGATGAAGAATCAAAAAGGCTTACGTTTACACAAGCGGCAACCGGTGCGTCAGGTATAGAAACTTTTTTAAGTCTGGCGCTTGAACAATTTCACAATGGTTCAATAAAATTAGAAAAGATTATTGAGGTAATCACTCATAATCCAGCAAAAATATTAAAAATTAATAAAGGAAATTTAAGTGTAGGATCTGATGGTGATTTTTGTATTGTTGATATTAATAAACCATGGATAGTAAAAAAAGAAAATCTTGTATCAAAATCGAAAAATACATCAATAGAAGGGAGAAAACTACAAGGCAAAGTTCTTTGCACTTATGTTAAGGGCAAGGAGTTATTTAAATTAAAATGAAATTAGAAACAATTATAATTTTTTCATATTTTTTAGGATCGATACCTTTTGGATTCTTGTTAACAAAAATTTTTTTAAAAAAAGATATTAGAGATATAGGCTCAGGGAATATTGGCGCAACAAATGCTCTAAGAACAGGTAATAAATTTGTTGGATACGCAACTTTAGTATTGGATATTCTTAAAGCTGTAATACCAGTTATTTTTGTAAAATTGTATTTTGTTGAATATTTATATATTGCTTCTTTATGTGTCTTTCTGGGTCATGTATTTCCAATCTGGTTAAAATTTAAAGGCGGCAAAGGTGTAGCAACGTATATTGGAATACTTTGTTGTATAAATATATTTTTAGGAATTAGTTTTGGAATAGTATGGTTGCTTACCTTTTTAATATTTAAATATTCTTCTTTGTCATCTTTATTAGGAACGTTATCGATTCCAATAATCAACTTTTTTATTTTTAATGGAGATGTAATTTTTTTCTTTATAATAATGTTTGTTCTGATTTTTTATACTCATAGAGAAAATATAAAAAGACTGTTAAATCGCACTGAATCTAAAACAAAAATTTATTAATTTGACTATAAGCATATTTTCTGTGTAGTTTCAGTATTTATGAATCTTGTCATTGTTGAAAGTCCAGCTAAAGCTAAGACTATAAATAAATATCTAGGTGGAAATTATACAGTTTTAGCAAGTTATGGACATATAAGAGATCTTCCTTCTAAAAACGGATCTGTAAATCCTGAAGATAAATTTAAAATGATTTGGGAAGTAGATAGTTTTTCAAAAAAATACTTAAAAGAAATAACTGATGCTGCAAAAAAATCAAAAAAAATAATTCTTGCTACTGATCCAGACCGTGAAGGTGAAGCAATAGCATGGCATGTAAAAGAATATTTAGATGAAAAAAAACTTTTAAAAGATAAAAAAATTGAAAGAGTTGTTTTTAATGAGATCACAAAGAAAGCAGTAACAAATGGTATAGATAATCCCAGAAATATAGAATCTAATTTAGTTGATGCTTATATGGCAAGAAGAGCTTTAGACTACCTTGTTGGTTTCAATATATCGCCCATACTATGGACTAAATTACCAGGATCTAAATCAGCGGGCAGAGTTCAATCTGTTGCCTTAAGATTGCTCACAGAAAGAGAACACGAAATAGAACAATTCAATCCTGAAGAATTTTGGACTTTGCATGTTAATTTTAAAACACCCATGGGAGATATTTTAAATTCTAATTTAATTTTACTTAATAATAATAAAGTTGAAAAATTTTCCTTTAGAAATAAAGAAGATATTAATAACGCAATAGAAATTTTAAAAAAATCAAAATATAGAATTTCAGACATTACATCTAAGATTTTTTCAAGGAACCCTCTTGGCCCATTTACTACATCAACATTACAACAAACTGCTTCAAGTAAATTGGGGTTTGGAGCTTCAAGAACAATGCAAATTGCTCAAAGACTATATCAAGGTGTGGATGTTGAAGGAGATACAGTTGGTTTAATTACATATATGAGAACAGATGGAACGAATATATCAAAAGATGCAGTGTCTGATTTTAGAACTTTTATAAAAAACACATACGGAAACAATTATCTTCCAAACGAACCAAATAACTATTCTGGTAAAAAAGCAAAAAATGCTCAAGAAGCACATGAAGCGATAAGACCAACTGATATATCTAGAACCCCTGAAAGTATGAAAAAATTTCTAAGCACTGATCAAATTAAATTATATGATCTTATCTGGTCACGAGCACTTTCATCGCAAATGGAAGCAGCTAAATTTGATAGAAAAACGATTACAATTGACTCTGATAATAAATTAAATCAATTTAAATGTTCAGGATCTACAATTAAATTTGATGGATTTTTAAAATTAACTAGAATTGAGGATGAAGATGAAAAAATTTTACCAGATGTTTCTAAGGAATCAGTTTCAACAGATGAATTTATTGATGAACAGCATTTTACCCAACCACCTCCAAGATATTCAGAAGCCAGTATAGTAAAAAAACTTGAAGAATTAGGTATTGGCAGACCATCTACGTACGCGAGTATTATCTCTGTAATATCAAATAGAGGATATGCTGATGTAATTAATAAAAGATTCTTTCCAACAGATAGAGGTAAATTATTATCGGCTTTCTTAGAAAAACTTTTCTCAAAATATGTAGATTACGGATTCACAGCTGGATTAGAAGAACAACTTGATGATATTACATCAGGTAAAGAAGAATGGATAAAGGTTCTTGATAATTTTTGGAAAGATTTTAACAATAATGTTTCTAATGTAAAAGAAAAACGAACAAGAGAAGTACTGGATCTTTTAAATGAAAGTCTAGGTGAACTAATTTTTGAATCTGATGAAAATGGTAAAATTAATAGACAGTGTAAACTATGTAATACGGGAGAGTTAAGTTTAAAAAATAGTTTCAGAGGTGGTGCATTTATAGGATGTTCAAATTATCCTGATTGTAAATTTACGAGACCACTATCAAAATCAAAGGCAAATGATCAAATTGCTTTAGCAGAACCCAAGTTAATAGGACAAAATGAAAATGGTAAAGAAATTTATTTAAAAAATGGGAGATTTGGTCCCTATCTTCAATTTGAAATTACAGATGAGGAAATATTAACTAAAAAAAAGAAAAAGAAAAAAAATAATGATAATTTAAAAAATGTATCTATTCCAAAGGGAATAGAAATTGATCAAATAGATTTGAATAAAGCTAAATATCTATGTTCACTACCAAAAATAATAGGCCAACATCCTGATAATGGAAAAGACATAACGGTTAACTCAGGAAGATTTGGTCCATATTTAAAATGTGAAAACAAATCTGCTAGATTGGAAAATGTTGAAGAACTTTTTACTATTGGTTTAAATAGAGCAATAACACTTATTGCCGAAGCAAAGCCAGGGAGAATTTCATCATCGTTAATTAAAGACCTTGGTGAACATCCAGATGACAAAAAGCCAGTTAGAATTATGAAAGGTCAATATGGACCATATATTAAATATAAATCCTTAAATGCAACAATTCCTGAGGAAAAAGATCCAATAGAATTAACTATGGAAGAGGCATTAATTTTGATAGAAAAGCGTAAAGAATACGACAAAAATAAAAAAAAGGGAAAAAGATGAAAAAGTTTTTATTTATAATTTTTTTTCTACTAACATTTAATAATAATGCTTTTAGTAATACCGATTGCTCCGAAATAAAAAAACTATCAAAAGAATATATAAGTTGCTTAGCAAAAAAATCTAAAGAAAAAACTTCAAATTTAGGACTGGATACTTCAAATATCAAAGAAAAAAAATATCTTTCAGATTGGTTTAAAAAAAAGAAATGAGTATAGAGGATAATATAAAAAAAAATAATTTACAGCTGCCAACAGCTGCAGATCCAGTTGGGTCCTATGTTGCCTCAAAGAGAGTAGGAAATCTTCTTTATATATCTGGACAAATATCAATTGATAAGGATGGAAAATTAATAAAGGGAAAATTAGGGAAAGATTACACTACAGACCAGGGATACAATGCTGCAGTAAGATGTGCTTTAAGTATAGTAGCTCAAGCAAAAAAATATCTAAATAATGATCTAGAAAAAATTAAAACATGTATAAAACTAACTGGCTTTGTAAACTCAACAGATGATTTTATTGATCAACCAAAGGTCATTAATGGAGCTTCAGATACAATAGTTAAAATATTTGAAAACGCAGGCATGCATACAAGAGCTGCGGTTAGCACAAACAGTCTACCATTAGGTGTTGCTGTAGAGGTTGATGCTATATTCGAATTAAATTAAATTATCTTCCAATTCCGAAATATTTAATATTTTGTTTTTTCATTTTATCAGGCGAGTAAATATTTCTCATATCATATAATATAAAATTTTTCTTTTTTACAATTTTTTTTAGATCTAAAAACTTAAATTCATTCCACTCAGTATGAATGATAATTAAATCAGATTTCTCACAAGCATGTTTTATGTTATTTTTATATTGTACATTTTTAAGTTTTCTAAATTCATTTTTTTGACCTGTTGGATCATAATACTTAATTTTTGCACCTTTATTATTCAAATAAGGAATCATTTTTAAGCATGCTGACTCACGCATATCATCAGTATTTGCTTTAAATGTTACCCCAAGAAAAGTTATTTTTTTATTTTTAATTTTATTATTTAAAATTTTATTGATTCTTTTTAAAAGTATTTCAGATCTTTTTTCATTTGAATTTATAACTGTATTAATGACTGATAATGATGTTTTTGTTTTTTTAGCTGTGTCTATCAGAGCTCTAGTATCTTTTGGGAAACATGAGCCACCATATGCAGGTCCTGCTCTTAAAAATCTTCCACCAATCCTTTTATCTGTTCCAATACCTATTGAGACATCTTCAATATTGATATCTAATTTTTCACATAAATTAGCTATTTCATTAATAAATGTAACTTTAGTAGCAAGAAAAGCATTTGAAGCATATTTTATCAATTCTGCAGCTCTTCTTGATGTATTTATATATTTAGCGCCCTTTGAAATCAAAGGTGAATAAAGATTTTTTAATTTTTTATTTGAACTTTTATTTGAGGTACCAATAACTACTCTATCAGGATATATAAAATCTCTTATGGCCTCCCCTTCTCTTAAAAACTCAGGATTTGACACAACACTGAATAATTTTTTCTTAACTTTTTTTGCAATTATTTTTTCAACTTTGTCACCTGTTAATACTGGAACTGTAGATTTATTAATTATAATTTTAAAAGATTTAATATTTTTGCTAATTTCTTTAGCTACTGTAAAAACTTGAGATAAATCAGCTTCATAGCTATTTCTTTTAGTCGGTGTACCAACGCATATAAAAATTATATCAGATTTTTTTACTGACTCACCAATATTAGTAGAAAATTTCAATCTTCCGGCTTTATAGTTTTTTTTAACTAACTCATCTAAACCTGGTTCATAAATAGGGATTATTGATTTTTTTAAATTATTAATTTTAGAAATATCTTTATCAACGCATGTAACATCATTACCTAGATCTGCAAAACAAACTCCACTGACTAGACCTACATAGCCAGTGCCTATCATACACAACTTCATAATTTAGAGATTTCCATTGAAGACTTTATATATCCATTCATTGTGCCACAATCTAAATATTTACCGGCAAAATTATGGCCAATAAACTTAAAATTACTTTTAATTAATTTTCTGATTGAGTCAGTAATATGAACTTCGCCACCTACTCCCTTTAATTGTTTTTTTAATATTTTAAAAATTTCTCTTGGTAAAATGTATCTACCAATAATAGCATTATTTGATGGAGCTTTTTTTATAGTTGGTTTTTCAATTACATCATCAATTAAAAAATTATACTTGTTAATTTTTTTTTTAACAGAATAAATACCCCATCGACTTACATCTTTTTTGTTA
>CACGOM010000028.1 GCA_902574705.1 uncultured Pelagibacteraceae bacterium
AGCTCGAGTCGCATGTAACAATTATATACTTGGCTAGTGCTAAACTTGATAGATATGCTTGTTTATCGACATTATCTATTATTAAACGATTTTTATTAAAATACTCTTTTGCGAATTGAATGATTTTTTCTGGAGTTCGATTTGAAGGAATTATTATTAATTGCATATTCTTTTCAAGAATCTGTTTATTGATCTTTGAAAATATCTGTATCATGCTTTCGTTATCATAATTATAATATTTTGTAGGTCCGCCTAAAATCAAAGTTACGATTTCTTTTTGTTTTTCTATTTTGCTTACCAAATAATCTTTGGCTTTATGAATTTCATCTAATGTTAGATAGTGAATAGCACCCTTTGAGATTAATACATTAGGTCCATCTACGCTGTCATGATCTGGAGCGACTACAATATCAAAATTTTCAAGGGATACTTTTGGATTTTGAATATGAATATTTATAATTTTTTTATTTGAATTTTTTTTAAGTACGATAGACGGTATTACACTTTTTCTTCCACAAGAAATTATAACATCATATTCTTTGTTTATTTGATTCTTGAAAATAAATTTTTTTTTCGGAGTTAGTGAAGGTGGAACTAAATTCCAAGGACTATTTAGTTCAACTTTCTCGTGAAAATAATCCAAATCAAGTGCTTTTGCTAAGCCCTCAACCTGGCTTATCATTCCGTGTAACCCTTCAGTTAATAATAAACCTTTTAATTTATTCATTAATTACTATATAGACACCGTATGACACAAAATCCAACTAAACATACAAAAGTGTTAATAATTGGATCAGGACCAGCTGGATACACTGCTGCAGTTTATGCAGCAAGAGCCATGTTAAAACCTATTTTAGTTCATGGAATTCAACCTGGTGGACAATTAACAACAACAACAGATGTAGAAAATTACCCAGGATTTTCTGAGGTAATTCAAGGGCCTTGGTTAATGGATCAAATGAAAGGTCAGGCTGAAGCTGTTGGAACAGAAATGATACAAGATCATATTAAATCAGTAGATTTAAAAAAAACTCCATTTGAAGCAGTTGGAGATAGTGGACAATTATATACTGCTGACACAATAATTATTTCTACAGGTGCTCAGGCTAGATGGTTACAACTAGACTCTGAGCAAAATTTTAGAGGTTTTGGAGTATCTGCGTGCGCTACATGTGATGGATTTTTCTTCAAAGATAAAACAGTTGCTGTTGTTGGTGGAGGTAACGCAGCTGTAGAAGAAGCAATGTTTTTAACTAAATTTGCATCAAAAGTTCAATTAATACATAGAAGAGATTCATTAAGAGCAGAGAAAATGCTTCAAAAAAAATTAATGGATAATAAAAAAATTGAAATTATATGGGATACAGTAGTTGAAGAAGTGATTGGTGATAAAGAGCCTAAAAATGTAACTGGTTTGAAAATAAAAAATTTAAAAACAAACGAAAATAAAGAATTAAAAATAGATGGTCTTTTTATTGCTATAGGACATGATCCTGCAACTGAATTGTTTAAAAACCAGCTTGAGATGGATAAAGAAGGATACCTTGTAACTAAAGCAGATTCTACCGAAACTAACGTACCTGGTGTTTTTGCGGCCGGCGATGTTAAAGATAAAATATTTAGACAAGCCGTTACTGCCGCAGGAATGGGTTGTATGGCAGCTCTTGAGGCTGAAAAATTTCTATCCCACTAAATCTGAGATTTCATTAGACTCGAATATTTTTTGTTGGATGTCTTCATTAGCAATTTGTATCATTGCTTTAGCAACTATTTCTGAATGAATTGGCTTCATTTTCTTAATAGGACCAACAAATAAAGGTGATAATAGTTTAAATATAAAAATTCCAATTTTTTCACCTACTCTATTTTCTTTTCTATTTCCCAATAAAAATGATGGCCTCAAAATTCCAATTTTCTCAAAATTTAAACTTTTAATTTCTTCCTCAACTAATCCTTTATATTTTAGATAATCTCCAGAATTTTTTGGATCAGCAAATCCCGATGAAACATATATGAAAGATTTGATATCATTAGATTTGCTAATTTGAGCAATTTTTATTGGAAGATCTAGCTCTACTCTTCTATATTCACTTTTATCTGGAGAATTCTTTTTAGTAGTTCCAATACAAAAAAAACAATCATCTCCAATTATTAAATTTTTAATTTTTTGCAAATCCTTGAAATCAGTATTTATAACCTCAACTTTTTGATCAGAAATTTCAAGAGAATATCTGACAAAGATTTTAACTTTAGAGTAATTTGAATTACTTATAATTTGATTTAATAAGTTTTTACCAACTAGTCCTGATGATCCAAAAATTAATGCAGTTTTCACTTTTAACTTAAGCTATCGCAAAAATTTTTTATTCTGCTCATCGCTTTTTCAAGATTTTCCATTGAGGTTGCATATGAGATTCTAAAAAAACCATCTAAACCAAAAGCTGAACCTTGAACAACTGCAACATTATTATTTTCTAAAAGAGATTGAACAAAATCAGTATCGTTTTCAATTTTTTTTCCATTTTTATCTTTTTTTCCAATAAGTTCTTTACAGCTTGGAAAAACATAAAATGCTCCATCTGGTTTTAAACAATTAATACCATCAATTTGATTTAGGGAATTGACTACAAAATCTCTTCTTTCTTGAAAAGCTAGAGATCTAATAGGAATAAAATCTTGTGTTCCATTCAGAGCCTCAACTGCTGCTGCTTGACTTATAGAAGATGGATTTGTAGTTGATTGAGATTGAATTTTTGCAATAGCTTTTATTACTTCCTTATCACCTGCTGCATAACCTATCCTCCATCCAGTCATAGCATAAGACTTGCTAACACCGTTCATTGTAAAAACTTTATTTTTTAGTTCTGGTATTTGAGCGATTGTAAAAAATTTAAATCCCTCATATACGATATGCTCGTAAATATCGTCACTTAATACATTTACATGAGGTTTTCTTTTTAATACATGTGCCAAGTTTTTAATTTCTTGTTCTGAATAGCAAGCACCTGTTGGGTTTGAAGGTGAGTTTAATATAACCCACTTTGTGTTATTCGTTATTGCTGCTTCTAGATCTTTTGCAGTTAACTTAAAACCTTGTTCCTCGGGGCATTCAATAACAATTGGTGTTGCGCCTGCGAGCAATACAATATCAGGGTATGACACCCAATATGGTGCTGGGATGATTACCTCGTCGCCTTTATTTAAAGTAGCCATCATCAAATTATAAATTACATGTTTTCCTCCAGCTCCAACTGTAATTTGATCTGTGGTATATTTTAAATTATTTTCTCTTTTAAACTTATCTACTATAGCTTGTTTTAAAACTGGAGTTCCATCTATTGATGTGTATTTGGTCTCACCACCTTTAATTGCTTTAATAGCAGCGTCTTTAATATTTTTTGGAGTATCAAAATCGGGCTCACCTGCGCCTAAACCTATTACATCATTGCCAGCAGCTCTTAATTCTCTTGCTTTTTGGGTTACAGCAATAGTAGGAGATGGTTTAATTCTTTTTAAACTATCTGATATTATGCTCATTGAAATTAATATTTAATTTAATACCCTCTTTACTTTATGGAAAATACTTATCAAGACTTAATTACCGAAATTCAGAGTAGAAATCCACAGGTTGCTGGAAAACTCGAAGGTGGAAAGAAATTTAAACTTATTACGGACTTTAAGCCAGCTGGAGATCAGCCAGATGCAATCAGGAAACTAGTAGGTTCAGCAAAAAAAGGTGAATTTAACCAGGTCCTTCTTGGAGTTACGGGATCAGGTAAAACTTTCACTATGGCAAAAGTTATAGAAGAAACTAATAGGCCGGCACTGATTCTTGCACCAAATAAAACATTAGCAGCTCAACTTTATGGAGAGATGAAAACTTTTTTTCCTGAAAATGCTGTTGAATATTTTGTATCATATTACGATTACTATACGCCAGAAGCTTATGTTCCTAGATCTGATACTTATATAGAAAAAGAAGCATCTATTAATGAACAAATTGATAGAATGAGACACTCCGCGACAAGATCTTTGCTAGAAAGAGATGATGTAGTAATTGTTGCAAGTGTATCTTGTATCTACGGTTTGGGTTCTGTTGAAGCATACAGCAAAATGACTTTAACTCTTAAAAAAAACTACGAATACGACAGAGAACAAATAATAAGATCATTAGTTGCATTACAATACAAAAGAAATGATCAAAATTTTTATAGAGGAACATTTAGAGCAAGAGGTGAATATTTAGAAATCTTTCCAAGTCATCTAGAAGATAGAGCTTGGAGACTTTCATTATTCGGTGAAAAATTGGAAAATGTTGAGGAATTTGATCCTTTAACCGGTGATACTATTAAACCTTTAAATGTTATTAAAATCTATGCAAACAGTCATTACATAACTCCAAAACCAACTATTGAACAAGCAATTTTAAATATTCGAAAAGAATTAGAAGTTACTTTAAAAAAGTTTAAAGAAATGAATAAATTACTTGAAGCTCAAAGATTAGAAGAAAGAACAAAATTTGATTTAGAAATGATTGAAGCAACTGGGTCTTGTGCAGGTATTGAAAATTACTCAAGATTTTTATCTGGAAGAAAGCCTGGAGAACCGCCTCCTACTCTATTCGAATACTTTCCAGATAATACCTTAGTATTCGTCGATGAAAGTCACGTAACTGTCCCGCAATTAAATGGAATGTTTAAAGGAGATAGATCAAGAAAAAGTACATTAGCAGAATTTGGTTTTAGACTTCCTTCATGTATGGATAACCGTCCTCTGAAGTTCGAAGAATGGGATGCTATGAGAACTCAAACAGTATTTGTATCTGCAACTCCAGGACCATGGGAGCTTGATCAAACTAAAGGTAAATATATTGATCAGGTTATTAGACCAACTGGTTTGATTGATCCAACAGTTGAGATTAGACCAGCAAAAAATCAAGTTGATGATTTAATGCATGAATGCAAAGAAGTAGTCAAAAAAAATAATAGAGTATTGGTAACAACGCTTACTAAAAAGATGGCCGAAGATTTGACAGAGTATCTTCATGAAAACGGCATAAAGGTAAGGTATCTTCATTCAGACATAGATACATTAGAAAGAATTGAAATAATGAGAGATTTAAGGATGGGCGTTTTTGATGTTTTGGTTGGAATAAATTTATTAAGAGAAGGTTTAGATATTCCTGAATGTGCACTAGTAGGTATTTTAGATGCAGATAAAGAAGGTTTCTTAAGATCAGAAACATCTTTAATCCAAACAATAGGAAGAGCAGCAAGAAATGTGGAAGGTAAAGTGATCCTGTATGCCGACAGAGAGACTAAAAGTATAAAAAAGGCTGTCAGTGAAACTAATAGAAGAAGGGAAATACAATTAGCATATAACAAAAAAAATAATATAGACGCTAAATCAGTTAAAAAAGAAATATCTGATATTTTAGAGAGTGTATATGAAAAGGATTATGTCCAAATTAGTGAAGGCTCAAATATTGGTGGAAATTTAAAAAAACACTTAAAAGGATTAAATAAAAGGATGAAGGAAGCTGCCTCAAATCTGGAATTTGAAGAAGCTGCAAAAATTAGGGATGAAATAAGAAAATTAGAAAGTACAGAACTAGAAATAACTTTAAATCCTAAAGTTAAACAGTATGATTTAAAAAACAAACTTTATCCTAAGGGAAGATCAACTATGGGTATGCCTGGAACTAAAGTAACAAAAAAGAGAGACAAGAAGTGGAAGCACGGAAGATAATTATTACAGGTGGTGCAACAAGAATTGGTGCTGCAATAGCGAGAAAATTATCAGGTCAAAACAAAGAAATTT
>CACGOM010000029.1 GCA_902574705.1 uncultured Pelagibacteraceae bacterium
AAAACTTAAAAATAAAACATTTGAAATCAAAAAATTAGTAACTGAGAATAAAGAATTATACGGATCCGTTAAGCCTACTGAGATTTCAAAATTATTAAAAGAAAAAGAAAACGTAGATTTAAGTTCATCTTTAATTCAACCTGTTGCTGAAATTAAAACTGTAGGCGAATTTAAAGTTATTTTAAATTTACACTCAGAGATAGAGGCTTCTATAAAAATTAAAGTTTCTCCAGAGGAACTTATAAAATAGTTATACATTTTTTTCCCCATATATAAAATCAGTTGTTTACACAATAAAACTAAATTATTTTTAACTTATGGAAAAATTAAATTTAGTTAAGTCAAAATTTGAGGAACTTCCAAATAATATTGAAGCAGAACAGGCTATACTTGGATCTTTATTGGTATCAAATGAAATTTATGACGAAATTTCTCCATATGTTAAAGGTGTAAATTTCTTTGATCCAATGCATCAAAAAATATTTTTAGCTATAGAAAAGTTAATATTTAGTGGAATGTTAGCAAATCCTATAACATTAAAAAATTATTTTGAAAATGAAAAAGATGACTTAAATATCCCGGACTACTTAATAAAAGTTACAAAATTTTCATCTTCAACAAGACAGGCAATTGAATATTCAAAATTAATTTATGATCTTTTTGTAAAAAGAGAACTAATAAAAATTTCAGAAAATTTATCATACAACGCTAAATCAAATGATCTAGAAAAAGATGGTAATGATTTAATTGAAGACACTGAAATAACATTATTTAATTTAGCTGAGAAGGGAAATTTTAATAAATCTTTAATTAAATTTGATGAGGCGATGAAACAAACTATTGAAATGGCATCTAATGCATTCAAAAATGAAGAAGGTATTGTTGGTGTTCCCACTGGTCTTACTGAATTGGATAATAGATTAGGTGGTTTACATAAATCTGACCTAATTATTATTGCTGGACGTCCTTCGATGGGAAAAACTGCTTTGGCTACAAACATAGCTTTTAATGCTGCAAAAAAAATTCAAGAAAATGAAAAGAAATCTTGTGTTGCTTTTTTTTCTTTGGAAATGTCTTCCGAACAATTATCAACTAGAATAATAGCTGAACAATCTAGAATTAAATCAAATGATATTAGAAGAGGAAAGATTTCAGAGGAACAATTTGATAAGTTTATTGAAACATCAAAAAAAATATCTGAGCTGCCACTATATATAGATGAAACACCTGCTATAACAATTGCAGCTTTGAGCAATAGATCTCGAAGAATTAAAAGACTTTTTGGATTAGATTTAATTGTAATAGACTATATTCAGTTAATGAGAGCAAACTTTGCTAGAGATGGTAGAGTTCAAGAAATTTCTGAAATTACTCAAGGGCTTAAAGCGCTAGCAAAAGAATTAAGTGTGCCTGTAATTGCGCTTTCACAGCTATCAAGAGCTGTGGAAACAAGAGACGATAAAAAGCCATTATTATCTGATTTAAGAGAGTCTGGATCTATAGAACAAGACGCGGATGTTGTAATGTTTGTTTATAGAGAGGCTTATTATTTACGAGGCAAAGAGCCAAGACCAGCAACAGTCGAACATGCAGAATGGCAGGCTAAGATGAATGAAGTGTCTCATTTAGCCGAATTACTGATACTCAAACAAAGACATGGCCCTACTGGTAATATCATGCTCGAATTTGAGGAAATGTTTACTAAATTTAAAGATCTTCAAAACTCTTAATTAAAATTATATAAGCTAATAACTGATGTTGGCACAAATTTATAAAAAAAATATTATAGAAAAACCTAAAATCATTTTTTTTACTTTATTAATTTTATTACTTTTATTTGGATATAATTCACAAAATTTTAGGTTAGATGCTTCATCTGAAACGCTTTTAATAGATGGTGATCCGGATTTAAAATATTTGAATGAAGTCAATAAACGATATGGAGCAAAAGAATTTCTTGTTCTAACTTTTACTCCTAAGGAAGAAATTACATCTGATAATTCTGTAAATAATCTACTTAGTTTAAAATATAAAATACAAAGTTTAAACTGGGTTCATAATGTAATTACAATACTAGATATACCTTTATTAAATATAAAAGATGAAACGCTCACCCAAAAACTACAAAACTTTAGTACTCTAAAAAGTGAAGGTATTAACAGGCAAGAAGGTTTTGATGAAATTTTAAATAGCCCAGTATTTAAAAACTTTATTATTAGCGAAGATGGAAAAACTACAGGGATCATTGTATACCTTAAAGAAAAAGCTTTAGAACCTGATTTTAAAAGTAAAAAAGAAAAAGAAATATATAGAGATAAAATAAAACAAGAAAATCATCAAAATATTTTAGAAATTAGAGAAGTTATTAAGGGATATAAAAGTATAGCTAAAATTCATTTAGGTGGAATACCAATGATTGCTGATGACATGATGTCGTTTATAAAAAGCGATATAATTATTTTTGGATTGGGTGTTTTGCTTTTTATAATATCAACTTTATGGTTTGTATTTAGAAAATTAATTTGGATCATAGTTCCAATATCTAGTTGTATTTTATCAGTTATAATTATGACAGGACTTCTTGGAATTTTGGGATGGAAAGTAACTGTCATATCCTCAAATTTTATTGCATTAATGCTGATATTAACAATGGCAATGAATATCCACATGAGTACTCGATTTTTACAATTAAAACAAAATAATCCAGATCTAAAAAAAAGTGAATTAATTTTACTGACTAGTCAAAAAATGTTTTGGCCAATTATTTATACTGTACTAACAACTATTTGTGCATTTTTATCTTTAATTTTTAGTGAAATTAAACCGATTATAGATTTTGGATGGATGATGACTTTAGGTCTTGTCTCATCTTTTTTTGTAACTTTTACATTGCTGCCTACGTTATTAAATTTTTTAGAGGATAAAAAAGTATCTATTAAAGAAAATCAGAAATCAGAGATAACGTCAACATTATCTAAATTTTCCTGCAACAATAAAAATAGTATTTTTATTATAACTGTTCTAATAATTGTTTTAAGCATTTTTGGAATTAGTAAGCTAGAGGTAGAAAACAGTTTTATAAATTATTTTAAGAAGAATACCGAAATATATAAGGGCATGAAGCTTATTGATGATAAGTTGGGTGGAACTACACCTTTGGATATAATAATAAAATTTCCTATTACAGATAATGATACTTCTGAAATGGAGGATGAAGATTGGGGTGACATGGATGACGAAGATAACGAAAAATACTGGTTCACTAAAGATAAAATTAATAAGATTGATCGTGTACACAAATATTTAGAGACGCTTCCATCAGTTGGTAAGGTATTATCATTTTCATCAATTGTTGAAGTAGCAACAGCATTAAATGATGGAAGAGCACTTGGAACTTTAGAAATGGGCGTTCTTTATTCAAAAATTCCAGAAACAATCAAAAAGGAAATAGTTGATCCATACATTTCAATTAAAGACTCCGAGGCAAGAATTAATTTAAGAGTTAAAGATTCTTCGCCAAATTTAAGAAGAAATGAGTTAATAAAAAAAATTAAGTACGACTTAGAAAATAAACTTGGTTTTGAAAGGGATGAATTTCAATTAGCTGGTGTTTTAATTTTATTTAATAATCTTCTTCAAAGTTTATTTAAATCCCAAATACTTACACTTGGATTTGTGATGATTGGTATTTTTATTATGTTTTTTATTTTGTTTAAAAACATCAAGCTTTCTCTGATTGGAGTAGTTCCAAATTTTATAGCAGCCTTTTTTATTCTAGGAATAATAGGAATTTTAAATATTCCACTTGATATGATGACAATTACAATCGCCGCCATAACTATTGGTATAGCTGTAGATAATAGTATTCATTATATTTATAGATTTAAAGAGGAATTTAAGAAAATTGAAAATTATGAAAAAACAGTTAATTATTGTCATTCGACTGTAGGAATAGCAATTCTAAATACTTCAATTACAATTATTTTTGGTTTTTCAATTTTAGTTTTCTCAAACTTTATCCCCACGATTTATTTTGGGATATTTACAGGTATTGCAATGTTATTAGCAATGATGTCTGTATTAACTCTATTGCCAGCTTTATTAATTAAATTTAAACCATTCCAATGAAAATAAAATGGAATTTTTTTTAGAATTTTTTAAGCAAATATCTATATTCGATATAATTTATCTAGTTATAACAGTGCTATCTCTAATTAAGTGTTATAAAAAAGGCTTTGTATTGAGTTTGTTATCAGCCTCAAAATGGTTGTTAGCATATGTGATTACTTTATTTTTATTTCCTAAATCTAAACCGTATGTAGAAGATATTATTGATAATGAGTATGTTTTAGATATCTCGCTTGGTATATGTTTGTTCATTTTAGTTATTTTTATAATTTTATTAATAAATAAAGGAATCAGTAAAGCGGTGACTTATACTGGTATAGGTGGTTTAGATAAAATTTTTGGTTTCTTTTTTGGTTTTGTGAGAGCTTATGTAATATCTGTGTGTATTTTTGCAACCATAGATATAATTTATAATTCAGATAAGTGGCCAATTGACTTGGATAATTCCTTAAGCTTTCAATTAGTTGAAAAAGGAAGTAACTATCTTATAAAAGAATTTCCAGACAAAAAAGAATACGAAGATGCTAAAGAAAAAGTTCAAGAACTATAATCCTAAATTAAATGAGGAATGCGGTGTATTTGGAATAAGTAATTTTGAAGATGCTTCTGCATTAACTGCTCTGGGACTTCATGCGCTCCAACATAGAGGTCAAGAAGGCTGTGGAATTGTTTCTTTTGACGGAAATAAATATTTTTCAGAAAAAAGATTTGGTTTAGTTGGGGACAATTTTAATAATGAAAAAGTATTAAAAAAACTACCAGGTAATTTTGCTATAGGACATAATAGATATAGTACAACTGGAGGAACAACTTTAAGAAATATTCAGCCGTTCTTTGCAGATACTCATGCAGGTGGAATTGGAGTTGCTCATAATGGAAACCTGACGAATGCATTATCTATAAGAAAAAAACTTGTTAAAGATGGAGCTATTTTTTACTCT
>CACGOM010000030.1 GCA_902574705.1 uncultured Pelagibacteraceae bacterium
CTAATCGTTTAGCTTCGGCTGTTATATCTGATCCTGGTCCAATTACTTTATTTACTTTTTCAATGTAGGTTAAATTTCCAATTGCTTGAGCGCCCCCACAAGTGATTACTTTAGATACTCCACATTTTTTTGCAGCGTACATAACTGCAGGATTTAATTTTCCATTTATCCTTGGATTTGCAATAATAATTTTTTTAACTTTAGATATCTTTGCTGGTATAGCACACATTAGAAGTGTGCTTGGTAAATTAGCTGGAACATAAATCCCAACTGACTGCAAAGGTAAATTTTTGTAGTCTATTTTATTTTTGTACTTATCAATATACTTTATATCTTTAGGTTTTTGCAGCGAATGAAATTTAGTTATTCTTGAATAAGCAAAGTCAATAGCATTTTTAATTTTTGGATCTAATTTTTTTATTGTTTGATTAATCTCACTTTTTGACGCATAGATTTTTTTGTTTTTTGAAAAACGTTTTTCATATTTAATAACCGCTTTTACCTTATTTTTTTTTACATCATTTAAAATTTTAGAGACAATAGCTGAGTCTATTGATTTTCTTGACCTTCTAATTTCAAGAAAATCAACTAGTTTTTTTTTATAATTTTTAGTTTTGCAGTTTAAAATTCTAATCATTTGTTATTTTTACATCTTCTAGTGTACAATCAATTATTTCACAGAAAAGGTTTATAATTCCATTATTTGAAAATAACAGAATTATTTCATAATTGTTTTCTTTTTTATAACTCTCTATTGCTAATAGCTCTAAAATATTTTCTTCATTACCTTGATCTATATTTTTTGACTTTGATCCCTCTATAAATTCAAACTTTATGATACTATTAATTTTTTCTTTATCATGTTTTTTTTCCTTGTTTTCTCTTTGAAGGGATATCAAAAAAAATTTATTTCCTTTCAAAAATTTTATATCAGACTGTTTAATTTTGGCCTCAGAACATAAAGCCGAAATAACTCTTAGATCATCTTGGTTTTGTGCAATTATTTTTTTTAAAAATTTCTTAGCCATTAGTTTTTTGAAGTTATTTTAATCCCAATTTCTTTGAGCTTTTGTTCAAGTTTATAATATCCTCTTAACCCGTGATAAATTCTTGAAATTCTTGAAATACCTGTTGCAGCAATTGCTCCAAGAATAATTGAAAATGTTGTTCTTAAATCTGATGAGATACAATCTGCAGAATAAAGTTTTTTTTGACCAATTATAGTGGCTATATTTTTTTTTATATTTATTTTAGCTCCTAATCGGTTTAACTCAGGTGCCGCCATAAAACGATTTGAAAAAATTGTTTCTTCTACTTTGCTTTTTCCAGTTATAGTTGTCAATACAGCTAGCATCAATGGCATATTATCAGTTGCAAAGTTTGGGTATGGTCCAGTTTTTATATTAGTAGGTTTTAATTTATTTCCTGGGCTTATTTGAATTGAATTATTTTTTGTTTCAATTTTATAACCAATTTTCTTCAAAACACTAATCTCAGATTTTAAATGGTCAGGGTTTATATTATTAGTTTTAATTTTGCCTTTAGTAATCGCACCAACACATAGGTAGCTAAATGCCTCAATTCTATCTCCAATAATTTCGTGGTGCCCATTAATAAGTTCGTTTACACCAGTTATTTTTATAGACCTTTTTCCAATAAACTTTATCTTTGCACCAGATTTATTTAAAAAATTGATTAAATCTATTACCTCAGGTTCTATTGAAATATTTTTTATATAATGTTCTCCTTTTATAAAAACTGAAGCCATTATTATATTTGAAGTTCCGGTAACTGTTACCTTTGGAAATTTATAATTACCACCCTTCAAACTTTTTTTTGATGATATATTCACATATCCTTCTTCTAAATTATTATAAGCCCCTAAACTTTTAAAACCTGCAAGATGCCAGTTTGTATCTCTAACCCCAAGTGCGCATCCACCTCCTAAAGCAACTTTAATTTTTTTTTGAGGGTACCTTGCTAGCAACGGACCCATGGTTAATACACCTGCTCTCATAGTTGATACTAATTTATAAGGTACAACTAATTTATGCTGCCTATTGTTAGTTATTATCATAATTTTTTTTTTTTCTGAAAGTTCTACTTTTGCGCCCAATGAAACTAGTAGATCTTTCATAGTTAAAACATCTTTCACTACAGGAATATTTTTAAACGTTACCTTATTTTTAAACAAAATTGATGCAGCCATTAATGGTAGACAAGAATTTTTAGCTCCACTTATATTTATCTCACCCTTGATAGCTTTATTAGGGCCTTTTATGATGAATTTCTTCATTATTTTATTTTGATTTTGCTAAAGTAATTCCTGTTTGACCTTGATATTTTCCGTCTCTATCTGCATATGAAATTTCGGGCTGTTCACCTTGAAAAAATAAAATTTGTGCTGCTCCACTCTGAGCGTATAATCTTATTGAATTACTTGTGTGATTTGAAAATTCTAAAACTAAATTTCCATGCCAGCCTGCCTCTAAAACAGTTGGTGGAGTGCCTAAACCACATCTTGCGTAAGTAGATTTTGCTGTCACAAGCCCTGTTACATTACGAGGCATTTTAAAATATTCTAAACTACTTGCTAGTGCAAAAGAATTGGGGGGTATTAAAATAGAGTCTTCGCCATTTATTGTAATAAAGTTATCTTCACTAAAATTTTTTGGGTCCGCAGTTGCTCCCTTTATGTTTGTAAATATTTTAAATTCTGATCCACATCTAAGGTCGTAACCAAATGAATTAAGTCCATGACTGATTCCTTTCGAAATACTTTTGCTAACAAAAGGTTTTATCATTTGTTGTTCTTCAACTAGTTTGGATATTTGTTTGTCGTTTAGTATCATTTTTATTTATAATTTTTTTCTGCAAAATTTTTCTTTTTTTTAAGTTTTTTCTTAATGCGTTTTCGAGATCAAGCTCTGAGGGCTTCCTTTTTTTTTTCATGAATAGGTTATTCTTTATCTGGGTTCGTTAAATGATCTAGTGTAATTACTGTATCTAGTGGAATTGTTTGATCTTCTTTTTTGACTTTATCAACTAAACCTTTCTCGTGTGCTTTGGCTTGTTTCTTAGCTCTTTTCTCGGCAAGTTTTTTTTCTCTCTTTGCCTGCTTTTCCATAGCTTTGGCACCTCTGGTGCTTTTATAATCATAATGTATTCCCATGGTGTCATTCCTTTGTACGATATTTACTTATAAATTAAGTCAATAGTTTGTCAAATTCAGTTTTATACAATATTGTTGATAAAAAGCCCCGATAGTTAAATGGTATAACAGATCCATGGTAAGGATCAGTTTCCAGTTCAATTCTGGGTCGGGGCACCAGTTATTTTAAAAAATATTTTCTTAAAAAAATAGCAATTATAACTAGAATCATTATTCCAATGACTGGCAAGTATATATCTGGGGTTAAAATCAGTTCAAAAAAACTTGGAGGCTCTTTGTTTTCCTCCAAAATTTTATTTAATCCCGCTCCTAATGAAACACCAACAAAAAGCTGTGGTGCCATACCTAATACTGACCCAAAAAAGAAATTTTTTAATTTAATATTAAATAAAGTTGGTAAAATATTTGAAATAAAAAATGGAATTCCTCCGACAAATCTATAAATTAAAAAAAATATAAATTCATTTTTTTTAAATTTATCTGTTAAATTATAAAATCTCTTTTCGAATTTTTCTTCAACTAGATCTTTAAGAAAAAAATTAGCAAAAATATACAGGAGTGTTGCTCCAGTAGATAAACCAAAAACTACTAGAATAGTTCCTAACCATTTACCAAAGATAAAGCCTCCTACTAAAAATATCGGTGAACCAAACCCCAATAAAAGGACCCAAATAATTGTTCCTAGGAAAAATAGTAAACTTGATAAGATTATATTATTATTTTTGAGTACGTCCAAAGTATCTCTATTAGCTTTAATTAATTCATAACTTGTAAAATCTTGAATTGAGAAATTTTTAAAAAAAAACCACAAAAAAATCGAAATTAACAATATGTATGAAATTCCTAGAATTATTTTGATATTTTTTGTCTTGTTCATAGGCATAATTTATTAAAAATACCTGTACTTATATAGTTTTATTTTCTATAAGAACGAAATTTTAACGATAATTTAATAACCTATGAAAAGAACCTGGCACCCAAGTAGAGTAAAAAGAAAAAGGAAACACGGATTTAGATCTAGAATGTCTACGAAAAAAAGACAAAAGGTTCTAAAAAACAGAAGAAAAAAAGGTAGAAAAAAACTTTCAGTTTAATGAAGAGTAAAATCTCAAGCCTTTCAAAGAGTGAAGATTTTAAAAACTTGTTAAATGGCAAAAAAATTATAAATCCATATTCAACAATTTTTTTTAAAAAGATTTCCTCTAAAAATAATAAGTTGCTAAATGTTAGTTTTGTTACTAAGAGAAAAATTGGAAATGCTGTTAAACGAAATAAAATAAAAAGAAGATTGAGAAATATTATGAATGATGCTGTAAAAAATACTAATATGAATTTAAATTATTCATATTTATTTATTGCAAAAAAAAACATGTATGATGCAAATTATAAAATTATAAAAAATTCAATTTTTAAAGATTTAACAAAAGTAAGATGATTAAAAATATAATTATTTTTCTAATTAAAATTTATAAGTTTATTTTATCACCTATTCTCGGTCCAAGCTGTAGATACCTTC
>CACGOM010000031.1 GCA_902574705.1 uncultured Pelagibacteraceae bacterium
TAGAGCTAAGGTTAAAGGCTTTAACCTAATAAAAAAACATATGAAAACTACAAAAGAAAAAAAAGGTGGAATTATAACTAAAGAGAATTTCATTAATATGTCAAACTTAGTAATTCTAGAACAAGCTAAAGTAGAAAAAAAAGAAAAGAAGGTTAAAAAATAATGCCAAGATTAAAAGAAACTTATACAAAAGAAATTGTTCCAAGTTTAAAAACAAAGTTTGGTTATAAGAATATAAATATGGGCCCTAAAATAGAAAAAATTGTTTTAAACATGGGTCTTGGCTTAGATGGAAATGATAGTAAAATTTTAAAATCTTGTGAAAATGATCTATCTTTAATTACAGGGCAAAAACCCGTTCTTACAAAATTTAAAAAATCAATTTCAAATTTTAAAACAAGAAAAGGGACTGTGTCAGGTTTAAAAGTATCTTTAAGAAAAGATAGAATGTACGAATTTTTAGATAGACTAGTTAATATTGCCCTTCCAAGAATTAAAGACTTTAGAGGTCTCTCTGCTAAAGGTTTTGATAGAGAAGGTAATTATACTTTTGGAATAAAAGAGCATATAATTTTTCCAGAAGTAAATTTTGATAAAGTAGATAAAATTAGAGGTCTTGATATTACTGTAGTAGTTAAAGCTCAAAATAAATCACATAGTTATGAATTGTTAAAACAATTTAATTTTCCATTTATAGAAAAGGAGATTAATTAATGGCTAAACTAAGTTCAATTAATAAAAATAATAGAAGAATTAAACTTTCAAATAGATATTTGAATAAAAGAAAAAAGTTAAAAAAAATAATAATGGATAAAAAAATTCCATTAGAAGAAAGATTCAAAGCTCAACAAAAATTATCTAAAATGCCAAGAAATTCAGCAAAAACAAGAGTAGTAAATAGATGTCAAATAACAGGAAGACCTCATGGTGTTTATAGAAAATTAAAAGTTTCGAGAATTGCTTTGAGAAAATTAACTTTAGAAGGCAAAATTCCAGGAATGGTCAAATCAAGTTGGTAAAGGAGATATAATGAGTTTAAGTGATCCAATAGGTGATATGATAGCTAGAATTAAAAATGCTAGTTTAAGAAATTATAAAAAAGTTCAAATACCCTCATCAAAATTTAAAATTAAAATTGCAGATGTTCTTAAAAATGAAGGTTATATAATAAACTATAAAGTAGAAGACAGTGAAGGAAAGAGTAATTTACTGATAGATCTAAAGTACGACTCAGGAAACCCTGTGATAAACTCAATTCAACGAATTTCTAAGCCTGGCAGAAGAATATTCTCAAGCGCTGAGAGTTTACCAAAAGTTAGCAATGGTCTAGGAATAGCTATAATTTCGACACCAAAGGGAGTAATGACTGATCAGGATGCAAGAAAAAATCAAGTTGGTGGTGAAATAATTTGTAAGGTATTTTAATGTCCAAAATTGGTAAAATAAATATTTCAATTCCAGAAAAAGTTAAAGTTACCTTAGAAGGTACAATTCTAAAAATGGAAGGACCATTAGGAAAAAATAATTTGACACTAGATCCAGAGATATTTGAATTAAATATTAAAGATGGAAAAGAGGTTTCAATCAAACCAAAAATAATAAACCAAGACACAAAAAGAATATGGGGATTAAACAGAAGTCTTATAAACAATGCTATAAAAGGTTTGAATGAGGGATATACAAAAATTTTAGAATTATCTGGAGTAGGTTTTAGAGCGGCTTTAAAGGGCAATATTTTAAATTTACAAATCGGGTTTAGTCACGATGTGAATTATCAAATTCCGGACGGCATTAAAATCGTTGTTGAAAAGCAAACTATAATTAAAATTAGCGGCTCAGATAAACAGCTAGTTGGATCAGTAGCGTCTAAAATAAAGTCTTATAAAAAAACTGAACCATATAAAGGCAAAGGTATCAAAGAGCAAGGTGAATATATACTTAGAAAAGAAGGAAAGAAAAAATAATGAAACTTAAAACCAAAGATAGAAAAAAGTTTAGAATAAGAAATAAATTAAAAAAGTTTAATCCCAACAATAGAATGAGACTATCTATATCCAGATCTTCGAAAAATATTTCAGCACAAATAATTGATGATAAAAACAATAAAACGCTTATATCTGCAACTTCAAACACTAAAGAAATGAAAAGTTCGACTAAGAAGAAGGTTGAAATATCAGAAATAGTTGCAACTAAACTAGCAGAACAGGCAAAAGAGAAGAAAATAACAAAAATTTATTTCGATAGAGGAATTTATAAATATCATGGAAGAATAAAAATTTTTGCAGAAACACTAAGAAAACATGGATTGGAATTTTAAATGGAAAAAAATAATAACGATTTTGTAGATAAACTAGTTCATATAAACAGAATAACTAAAGTAGTAAAAGGTGGAAGAAGATTTGGTTTTTCAGCTTTAGTTGTTGTCGGTAATCAAAACGGTCAAATAGGTATTGCTCATGCAAAAGCAAAACAAGTTCCTGATGCAATTAAAAAAGCTAACGAATTAGCTAGAAGAAAGCTAATAAAAATACCTTTAAGAGATGGCAGAACAATTCATCATGATGTTTACAGTAAAGATGGCGCTGGAAAAGTACTTCTTAGATCTGCACCAAAAGGAACGGGTATTATTGCTGGAGGCCCTATTAGAGCTATTTGCGAAGTTTTAGGGATAAAAGACATTGTTGCTAAATCACTAGGAACAGGTAACCCACATAATGTTATTAGAGCATGTATAAAAGCATTAAAATTGCAACATTCTCCAAAAAGTATTTCTATTTCAAGAAATAAAAAAATATCTGAAATAGTAGAAAAAAGAGGATAAATATGAAATTAAATAATATTTCCAAAACTAAAGAAATTAAAAAAAGGATAGGAAGAGGTATCGGAAGTGGAAAGGGTAAAACTTCAGGTAGAGGAGTAAAGGGTCAAAAATCTAGAAGCGGTGTAGCAATTAAAAGTTTTGAAGGTGGACAAATGCCATTGTACAGGAGATTGCCTAAAAGAGGTTTTAACCCAATCAGTAAAAAGACGAAAACAGTGATTTTAAATTTATCTAAATTACAGTCATTAATTGATAAAAAAATAATAGATCCAGCTGCTAAAATCGATCTTAATTTATTAAAAAAAAACAAAATAATTAAAAAAAATGTGACCAATTTCAAAATTTTAGGCAATGGTAATATTAATGAAAAATTAAATATTGATACTAATTTACTATCAAAATCAGCAAAAGATAAATTAACAAAATCTGGATCTACTTTTAATTCAAATAATAATTCTTAATGAGCTCAAGCGGTCAAAACGATCTAAGAAATAGAATTCTTTTCACAATATTAATTTTAGCTGTTTATAGACTTGGAACATTTGTTCCTCTTCCCGGCATTGATCCTAATCAATTACAAATTTTAATGGAAGGTAATCAAAAAGGGTTATTGGGTATGTTTAACGTATTTGCTGGAGGAGCAATTAGTAGAATGGCAATTTTTGCTTTAGGAATTATGCCATATATATCAGCATCAATTATAGTCCAACTACTCACAGGGGTTTCTGATTACTTTAAAAATTTAAAATCTCAAGGTGAAAAAGGCAGACAAAAAATTACTCAGATCACAAGATACGGCACTGTACTATTAGCTACAATTCAAGGATACGGTTTATCAGTTGGTTTAGAATCATCAGCAAATCTAGTAATTAACCCTGGAATATTCTTTAAAATTTCTACTGTTACAACAATAGTTGCGGGTACAATGTTCTTAATGTGGCTTGGAGAACAAATTACACAAAGAGGTATTGGAAATGGTATTTCTCTTATTATTTTTTCAGGTATTGTAGCTGAAATACCGAGAGCATTAGCAACAACATTTGAGTTAGGTCGAACAGGTGCGCTTTCAACAGTTGTTATAATATCAATTTTTATAATTTTAATCGCAACAATAATGTTCATTGTATTTATGGAGAGAGCATTAAGAAAAATTCCGATTAATTATCCAAAAAGACAAGTTGGTAATAAAATTTATGGAGGAGACTCTTCTCATCTTCCCTTAAAAATTAATTCAGCTGGAGTAATACCCGCAATATTTGCGTCTGCATTATTACTGCTTCCAATTACTTTTTCAAACTTCAATGTTTCACAAAATGAAACATTTTTAAATCTTGCATCTTTCTTTTCACAAGGACAACCATTGTACATGTTGCTATATGCATCAGGAATAATATTTTTTACTTTTTTTTATACATCTATAACTTTCAATCCAAATGAAACAGCTGAAAATTTAAGAAAGTATGGAGGATTTATACCCGGTATAAGACCGGGAGAAAGCACAGCTCTGTATATAGAAAATATACTAACAAAACTAACCACTATAGGAGCACTATATTTAACTTTAGTTTGTCTAATGCCAGAATTTTTGATTGCTAATTACCCAATTCCTTTTTATTTAGGAGGAACTTCTATATTAATCGTTGTTGTTGTTGCTATTGATACT
>CACGOM010000032.1 GCA_902574705.1 uncultured Pelagibacteraceae bacterium
TTTACTTTTTAATTTTATTGCTAACGGTCGTCTATTATTTTTTGATATTCTGTCCAAAATAGTCTTGATTTTCCATTTTAGCCAAAAAGAAGTGCTATTTTTTTTTATTTTCTTTCGGATTTTTTCATTTTGGAAAGCTCCACCACCGAGTGAAATTACACAATTTTTTTTGTCTAAAAAAAGTAAGGTTATTTTTTCCTCTACTTTTCGAAAGTATCCCTCTCCTTTATTTTTAAAAATATTCGTTATTTTATCATTTTCAGATTTTTCAATTTCACCATCAATATCTATAAATTCATATCCTAATTTATTTGCTAATTTAAACCCAATGGTAGTTTTACCAGCGGCCATCATCCCAATTAATACTATATTTTTTTTAAACATTTATTAATATTGAAAAAACATAAATATGTCTTATTTCTAAACTAATTAAACATTTATGGAATTTCAAAGAAAAAATAATAACTCAATTATTGGCAAGTTACGAGGCCCATTATTTAAAATAATATTTATTCTTACAATTTTAGCCGGATTGATATATGCTTTAGGGTCTATCGATTTCCCTGCTCCTAATAAAAAAATTGAAAAAATCATACCTAATGAAAATTTTAAAATTGTTAAATAAAAAAAATTGTACTTTTTTTTTATTTATTATTTTTTTATCTAGCGCAATTGCTAATGAGCCTGCTGATATTTGGAATATCGATAAAACTAAAATCGAGACAGAAGAGAATAGCAAAAATGAAACACTTGTTGAAACGGATAACTCAGAAGAATCTATTTCTGTTTATGACCTTAATAGTCAAAAAAATGAAAACGAGAAAAATCAAGTTCTTTTAGAAGATACGATCGAAAATAAAATTTCATTGTTTGGATTATACGATCCAGACGTAAATAATTTATCAATTGATATGTGGAAAAAATCTGATGGAAAAGAAATTAAAAAATTATTTGATAAAATATTTTCGCAAGATTTATCTAATGATGCTTTAGATATATTGGAAATTGCACTTTTAACGAATTCAAATACTCCACTAGAAAATATTTCTAAAAATGATTTTTATGAGTTTCAAAAAAATTTTTTGATTAAAAATAATGATCTTAATTTAATAAAATCATTTATGGAAAAAAATCCAGATTTTATTTTTAGAGATGATTTAATAAATTACTATGCAAATTTTTATCTTGCAAAAGCGAATATTGAAAAAAGTTGTGAAATATTTGAGATTATTGGTGAAACAAATTTAAGTGATAGTTATGCCTCAAAACTAAAAATTTATTGTTTAATAAACTCTGATAAAATAGATCAAGCACTTTTAATTTATGATCTAAAAAAAGAATTGGGTTTTAAAGATGATTTTTTTGAAAATAAAATATTTAAATTGATTGGTTTCGAAGAGGAGAGTAATCAAATATCTGATAAAAATCTTTTGGAACTTCACTTATCACATAGAATAGTAAATAATTTTGAATATATTCCAGATGAAAATACTTCGAAAGAAGTATGGAAATATTTAGCATCAGCCAACTTACTCGAAAAAATTGAGAATATCGATTTAGAGGATATTGAAAAAATAAATTTGATTGAGAAGGCTGTTCATGATGGCAATTATAATGAAGAAGATTTGTTTAGTTTATATACCAGATATCAATTTACCTTTAATCAACTTCTTAACGCTAAAGAAAATTATAAAACATTAGATAATTCAAGCCAAAGAGCTTTATTATATCAAAAAATGCTCTTAACTGTTGAGCCTAATGAGAAGTTGTACTTATCTAGATTATTAAAAAGTTTATTTAAAAAAGATGATTTAAATAATGCTTTTTATATTAAGCTTTCTAATATTTTATTATCAATTGACGAGAATAAAATAAAGCCAGATTTATTATCATTTTATAATAATAATATCATAAATGAAGTAACAGCAATTCAAAAAATAAAATTTAATAATAAAATTATTCATCAATCAAAATTATTGAATTATTTTGCAGAAAAAAAAGAGATATCTAAAATAGAAAAAGAAACTAATGATTTATTGAAAAATATTTTGAAGGATAAAAAATATATTATATCTACTAATGATGAGATATTATTAGAGTCATTAAAATACGATGGAGTAAAAATTCAAAAAAAATACAGTGCTAGATACTCTTCTACTGTAAATATACCCCCAGATATTCAAGCTAAAATTAATAATCGAGATATAGGATTAATTTTACTAAGAATAGTTGAAATAATTGGAGAAGATAAACTAGAAAATCTTGGATCTGAAACTTTAAATTTTATACTAATTACATTAAATCAACTAGACCTTGATAAAATTCGAGATAAAATTATTTTAAAAACTTTACCAATAAGGGTATAAATTAATATATTTATGGCTGTAAGAGAAATATTAACTGAACCAAATAAAATTTTAAGACAAGTATCAAAACCTGTCGATAAAGTTACTAAAGAAGAACAATTGTTAATGGATGATATGTTGGAGACAATGTATAATGCAAACGGTATAGGATTGGCAGCAATACAAATTGGAATACCAAAAAGAATAATAGTGATGGACATTTCCAAAAAGGAAGAGAAGCAAAATCCAATGTATTTTGTTAATCCCATAATAAAAAACAAAAATAAAGACCAAGCTACTTATGAGGAGGGGTGCTTGTCCGTGCCAAATCAATTTGCTGAAGTTGATAGACCAGCAACATGCGAAGTAGAATATTTAGATTATAACGGAGAAAAAAAATTTTTAAAAGCTACAGGATTGCTAGCGACATGCATACAACATGAAATGGATCATCTAGAAGGAATACTATTTATTGATTATCTTTCAAAATTAAAAAAATCCATGATAATTAAAAAACTTTCAAAGCAAAAAAAAAGTTCTGAAGCACTAGTAATTTAATTAATGCAAAAAAAAATTGCTTTTATGGGTACACCAATATTTGCTGTTCCAATTTTAAAAAATATTTATCAAAATGGCCATGAAGTATCCGTGGTGTATACTCAACCACCAAGGAAATCAAATAGAGGGCAAAAGTTTGAAAAATCTCCTATTCATACATTTGCAGAGACAATTAGCTTTGATGTAAGAACGCCTGATCAATTAAAAAATAATAAATCTGAATATGAATACTTTAAAAATTTAGATCTAGATTTAGTTATTATAGTTGCTTATGGAATTATCATACCAAAAGAATTTTTATCATTAAGTAAAGAGGGTTTTATTAATCTTCATGCTTCGATACTTCCAAAATGGAGAGGTGCAGCACCAATTCAGAGATCAATAATGAGCAAGGATAAAGAAACCGGCATTAGTGTGATGAAAATAAATGAAAAACTAGATGAGGGAGATATTTCACATATTTTTAAAATCAATATTAATGAAAACGAGAATGCCCAAACATTATCTGATAGACTTTCTGCCTTAGCTTCGGAAAAAATTTCAGAGGTAATCGAAAGTATTATGGACAAAGAAGTCAAATTCAAACCTCAAGATCACTCTAAAGCAACATATGCAGAAAAAATAAAAAAAATTGAAGGATTAATTGATTGGAATAATAAAGCTGAGGATATTATCGGAAAAATAAATGGATTATATCCATACCCAGGCGGTTTTTTTATTTATAGGGGAGAAAGATATAAAATTTTAAAAGCACAATTATCTTTTAGTAAAGATCAACCAGGCAAAGTACTATCTAACGATCTAGAAATTAGTTGTGGTGAAAATTCAATTAAAATTTTAGATATTCAACGGGAAGGTAAAAAGCCACAAAAAATCTATGAGTTTGTGCTTGGTTCTCAAATACAAAAGGGAACTAATTTACAAGATGTTTAGGTATCAAATTATAATAGAATATGACGGAACGAACCATTCTGGATGGCAATCTCAAAAAAATGCGAAATCAATTCAAAAAGAGATAGAAAAAACTTTTTATAAGATTTTAAAAAAAAAAATCAAAATTAATGGTTCTGGTAGGACTGATGCTGGCGTACACTCAAAAAATCAATCTGCTCATTTTGATTATATAAATATAATATTAGATAAACATAAACTAATTTCATCAGTAAATTATTTTTTAAATAAAAAAAATATTTCAATAAAAAAAATTGTTAAAAAAAATATGAATTTTCATGCCAGGTATTCTGCAAAAGAGAGAGTATATGAATATATTATTCTAAATAGAGATGCTCCTCCCATATTAGATAAAAATAAAGTATGGCATTTAAGATCTAAGCTAGATGTAAAACTCTTAAAAAAAGCAGCAAAGAAATTAATTGGCACTCATAACTTTAATGCATTTAGATCTTCTAATTGTCAGGCTAAATCCGCAATAAGGACTTTAAAAACAATAAAGGTTTCAAAGAAAAAAGAAAAAATAATTTTTGTTTTGAGGTCAAAATCATTTCTTAAAAATCAAGTAAGATCAATTATAGGGTGTTTAAAATAT
>CACGOM010000033.1 GCA_902574705.1 uncultured Pelagibacteraceae bacterium
TGGAGTCTTAGTATTATCTCTAGCGAATAGAAAAGTTGAAAAAACTTTTATTAAAGCAAATGCTGGTAGACCTAGAGCAAAATAATATAAAGCTTTTGCAGAATTTGTAACACTCAAAATATCAAAAGCACCGTATCCAAATAATGCAGATGTAATTTCTTCAGATCCGACTACTAAGGCCATTGATGCTGGCAAACTTAAAAACAAACATAATTCAAAAGCCTTATTTTGAATGAAATTTATTTTGTTTTTGTTGCCGGTTTTTATATGTCTACTTAAGTTTGGTAAAATAACTGTACCAATCGCAATTCCTGCTATTGCAAGATTTATTTGATAAATTCTATCAGCGTAATATAAATATGAGACTGCACTAGCTTGGAATGACGCAATTATAGTCCCAATTAAAATATTTATTTGTGTTACTCCTGAGGAAAAAATTCCAGGTAAAAATTTACCAAAAAAGATTTTTATTTTTTTTGTAATTTTAAATTTAAAATTCAGATTTGGTTTGAAATATCTTTTGGCAAAAAAATAAACAAATATTAATTGTATTAATCCTGCAACCGACACTCCATATGATAAATATATTGCAAGCTTGTCGCTGGAATTTTTTTCTAAGAATACAATAAAAATTAGAATCAAATTTAATAAGATTGGTGATGCGGCTGCAACACCAAATTTATTATGTGAATTTAATATTGCTGAAAAAAAAGAAGCTAGACTTATAAAAAGCAAAAATGGAAATGTTATACGAGTTAACAATGTTGTTAACTCAAGTTTATTTTGATCTTCGTAAAATCCTGGAGCTATTAAATAAATAAAACCAGGCATTAAAATTTCAATAACGACTACTAAGGTCAAAAGTCCTAACATTAAAAAATTAAACGCATCGTTTGCAAAATTTCTCGCTTTGGTCTTTCCTTTGATTAATTCAGAGGAATAGCTTGGTACAAAAGCAGCATTGAAAGATCCCTCCGCAAAAAGTCTTCTGAAAGTATTGGGTATTCTAAAAGCCACAAAAAAAGCATCAGCGATAGGACCTGATCCTAAATAAATTGCAATCAGTAAATCTCTTAAATAACCTAGAAGTCTGCTGATTATAATAAAGAAACTAAATGTGCCTGTTGACTTAATTAAGTTCATAAATCATATTAGTCTTAAATTAGCTCTATTTGTATATCTAATTAAATTAAATGAAAAAAAATAAAATTGAACATTACACAACTAAAGAAGCATTGGATTTCCATTCTTCTGGAAAACCGGGAAAAATTGAGATTACCCCATCAAAGCCTATGACAACAAAAAGAGATTTGGCACTTGCTTATTCACCTGGGGTAGCCTCTCCTGTTTTAGAAATCAGCAAAGACAGTAATTTGGCTTATGATTATACTTCAAAAGGAAATTTAGTAGCTGTTATTAGTAATGGATCAGCAATTTTAGGATTGGGAAATTTAGGTGCGCCTGCTTCTAAACCAGTAATGGAAGGCAAAGCAGTACTCTTTAAAAGATTCGCTGATATTGACTCAATAGATATTGAGGTGGATAGTAAAAATAATGAGGAAATAATTAATACAATAAAAAATATTTCTTGCACATTTGGAGGTATTAATCTCGAAGATATAGCAGCACCAGATTGTTTTATCATTGAAGAAAAATTAAAAAAAATAGTAGACATACCTATTTTTCATGATGACCAGCATGGAACTGCTATTATTACAACGGCAGCTTTAATTAATGCTTTAGATATTACTGGCAAATCAATTAAAAAAGTTAAAGTAGTTGTAAACGGAGCTGGTGCATCCGCATTAGCATGTACAGAGCTATTTAAGAAAACGGGTGTTAAACACGAAAACTTAATTATGTGTGATAGAAAAGGCGTAATTTATAAAGGTAGGGATAAAGTAGATCAGTGGAAATCTAAGCATGCAATAAAAACCAAATTTAGATCTTTAGAAGATGCAATTAAAGGTGCTGACGTATTTCTAGGACTTTCAGCAAAAAACGCTCTTACTAAAGATATGGTAAAATCGATGGCAAAAAACCCTATTATTTTTGCCTGCGCAAATCCTGATCCAGAAATCACTCCAGAAAAAGTTGAGGAGGTTAGAGCAGATGCTATTGTTGCGACTGGAAGATCTGATTATGCAAATCAGGTAAACAATCTTATAGGATTTCCATATATTTTTAGAGGAGCTTTAGATGTTAGAGCACGAACGATAAATGAGGAAATGAAAATAGCAGCTGCACACGCTATAGCTGATTTAGCAAAAAAGAGAGTGCCAGATGAGGTAGCTTCAGTGATGGGTGGTGTAAGACCCACATATGGTAAAGAATATATTATTCCCTCTACATTTGATCCAAGACTAATCAGCGTAATACCTGTAGCCGTAGCCAAAGCAGCTATAAAGACGGGTGTTGCTAGAAAAAAAATTAAGGATTTTGATCTTTATGCTGAACAGTTAAAAAATAGGTTAGATCCATCTGTAACAGTTATGCAAGGAATAAACTCATTAATAAGAAAAAAACAAAAAAAAGTTGTATTTGCCGATGGTGAAGATGAAAATAATTTGAAAGCGGCTATAGCTTTTAAAAATAGTGGGTTGGGAATACCAATACTTGTTGCAAAACAAGAATTGGTTAAAAAAAAGTTAAAAGAAATTGGTTATAACGAAAACCTTGATATAGAAATTGTTAACTCTACTGATATTGAAAAAAGAAATAAATATACAAAATTTTTATTTAAAAAGTTACAGAGAGAACAAGGATTATTAGAAAGAGATTGTGATAAGCTAGTTAGAAACGATAGAGTAATATGGTCTACATGTATGGTTTCATGTGGTGACGCAGATGCGATGGTAACAGGAAATACTAGGAGATATTCAGCCTCACTGGAGAAAGTTTCAACTGTAGTTAATGCAAGACCTGGGGAAATGGTTTTTGGTCTAAACTTAGTTGTGAATAGAGGAAAGACTGTTTTAATTGCTGATACAGCAGTTAATGAATGGCCAAATTCTGAACAATTAGCAAGCATTGCTATTTCTTCCTCAAGAATTGCTAGATTATTTGGTATGGATCCTAAAGTTGCATTCTTATCTCATTCAACATTTGGTCAACCAACAACCGATAGAACTCTTAAAGTTAAAGAAGCTGTAGAAATTTTAGATAAAAAGAATGTAGATTTTAAATATGATGGAGAAATGCAACCTGATGTTGCACTCGAAGAAATTTTCAAAGAACTATATCCCTTTTCCGAAATAGTTGGAAATGCGAATATATTAATTATGCCAGGCCTTCATGCATCTGCAATTTCCTTTAAACTAATCAAATCGATGAGTAGAGCAAAAGTTATAGGTCCATTGCTAATAGGATTAGCAGAACCAATAGAAATAGC
>CACGOM010000034.1 GCA_902574705.1 uncultured Pelagibacteraceae bacterium
TTTTATAATCTTTTATTAGTCCAACTCCACCAATAGTTGGGGTCGGTTTAATACCTTTGTCTTTGGTTTCATTATAAAATGACACATTACCAGATACCACGGGAAAATTTAAATATTTACTGGCTTCAGTAATTCCCTCCACACATTCAACAAATTCTCCCATATTTTTTTCTTTTTCAGGGTTACCAAAATTTAAACAGTTTGTTATTGCAACAGGCGCAGCTCCTACTGATATTAAATTTCTCCAACTCTCACAAACAACTTGTTTGCCACCTGTTAGCGGGTGTGAAAAACAATAAGCAGCTGATGAGTCTACTGAAGCGGCTACAGCTTTTTTTGTACCATGAACCCTTACTACACCAGCGTCACCACCAGGTTTTTGTATAGTATCACCCATAACAGTGTGATCGTATTGACTCCATATCCAATTTTTATCTGATATATTTGGGTTATTTAAAATCTTTTTTAAACAATCAGATAAATTTAAAGTTTTAAAATTATCTTTATTCAATTTAAGTTTTTGTGGTAATTTTATTCTTTTCCAATTCCTATCATATATAGGTGCATTTTCTGCTAATAAATTTATAGGTATATCTGCTACTTTAGTGTTATTAAAAATTAGCTCTATTTTTTTTGAGTCAGTTGTGTAACCGATTACAGCAAAATCTAAATTCCATTTATCAAAAATTTTTTTAGCGTAATCTTCTTTGCCGTTTTCAAGAACAATGAGCATTCTTTCTTGACTCTCTGATAGCATTATTTCATATGGTGACATTTTCTCTTCTCTACAGGGTACTTTACTTAAATCTAGCTTTATACCTAAGTTACCTTTAGATGCCATTTCAACGCTAGATGAAGTTAATCCAGCAGCCCCCATGTCTTGAATTGCAATAATTGAATTATCGGCCATTAATTCGAGACATGCCTCTAAAAGCAATTTTTCAGTAAATGGATCTCCCACTTGCACTGTTGGTTTTTTTTCTTCAATTTTATCATCAAAGGTAGCCGAAGCCATGCTTGCCCCATGTATTCCATCTCTTCCAGTTTTTGAGCCAACATAGATTACTGGTTTATTTAAGCCGGCTGCTTTCGAATAAAATATTTTACTTTTATTTACTAAACCAATTGTCATTGCATTTACTAAAATATTACCATTATAAGATTCATCAAATGTTGTCTGACCTCCAATAGTTGGAACACCAATGCAATTACCATATCCACCAATTCCTTTAACCACACCTCTAAGTAAATTTTTTGTTTTTTTATGTTGAGGCGATCCAAAATGAATTGAATTTAAATTTGCAATAGGTCTTGCTCCCATAGTAAATACATCCCTCATTATTCCACCCACCCCTGTAGCAGCACCTTGGTATGGTTCGATAAAAGAGGGGTGGTTATGACTTTCTATTTTAAAAACAATTGCATCATTATCTCCAATATCAATAACGCCAGCATTTTCGCCCGGTCCTTGAATTACATTTTTTCCCTCGGTGTGAAGTTTTCTTAAATGTTTTCTTGATGATTTATATGAACAATGTTCATTCCACATAGCAGAAAAGATGGCAAGTTCAGTAATATTAGGAATACGATTTAATAATTTACAAATTTTAGAAAATTCATCTTTCTTTAAACCATGATCTATTGCTGTAGCCTCTGTAACTTCCATTATTTTAAATTTCCAAATAGATTTTCAAAGAACAGTGATCCATCTTCTCCTGATAAGAATTTATCAATCATTCTTTCTGGATGAGGCATCATTCCTAATACATTTTTGTTTTTATTAAGTATTCCGGCAATATTTTTTATAGCACCATTAGGATTATTCTCTTCATTTTCAATTCCTTTTGAATCACAATAAGTAACTGCTATTTGACTGTTGTCTTGTAATGATTTTAATTCATGATCTGTACAAAAAAAATTTCCCTCGTTGTGAGCAATATGGAGTTCTAAAATATCTTTTTTAATATTTTTAAAATATTTATTTTTTTTATCTTTAACTTTAATAAAAACGTTCTTACAAATAAAATTTAGATATCTATTTTGTTGAAGGATACCAGGAAGCAAACCGGTTTCTGTTAGTATTTGAAATCCATTACAAATTCCAAGAACCAATCCTCCAGAATTGGCAAAATCAATTACAGATTTAATTATTTTAGACTTTGAAGCAATACTTCCACATCTTAAATAATCTCCATATGAAAATCCACCTGGCAGAACAATTAAATCACTTTTTGGTATTTTTATATCATTATGCCACACCATTTGGTTTTTAAAGCCAAACTTACTTAATGCAACATTCATATCTCTATCACAATTTGAACCGGGGAAAATTATTACTGAGGATTTCATCAATAATTAGATAATTTTATAATCCTCTATAACTAGATTAGCTAACAGTTTTTTGCACATTTCTTCAACTTGAGATTTTGCTTTTGTTTCATCGTTTTCATTTATGTCAATTTCAAAATATTTTCCCTGTCTAATTTGTTCAACATTTATAAAATTCATACCATTTAATGTTTGTTTAATGGCTTTACCCTGTGGGTCTAATACACCTTCTTTAAGTGTGATTATAACTTTAATTTTCATTATTTTTTTTTAATTTTTACCTCGGTAGGCTTTGGATATTTAATTGGTCTTATATTGTTTGATTGCTCATGTAAAATGCCTAATCTTTTAGCAACTTCCTGATAAGCATCTATTATATTACCTAAATCTTTTCTAAATCTATCTTTATCTAATTTTTTTTCTGACTCGGCATCCCATAGTCTACAAGTATCAGGGCTAATTTCGTCAGCCAATATAATTTTACCATCCGATTTTCTTTTTCCAAATTCAAGTTTAAAATCAACCAATTTAATATTAATTCCTCTGAACATACCCTGCAAGAAGTCATTTATTCTGTAGCATTGCTTTACAATATAATCTAATTCATTTTTTGATGACCAACCAAAAATTTCAATGTGTTCTCTAGACACTAATGGATCTTCAAGCTCATCATTTTTATAGCAGAACTCAATTAGTGGTTTATTTAATTTTGTCCCATCTTCAATACCTAATCGCTTCGTTAAAGAGCCTGTAGCTATATTTCTTACAACAAATTCTATTGGAATAATTTCGGCAAAATCAATTAATTGCTCTCTCATATTAAGTCTTTTTATAAGATGATTTTCAATACCTACATCTTTTAATGATGAAAGAATATGTTCCGAAATTCTATTATTTAAAATTCCTTTTCCTTCTATTCTGGATCTTTTTTGATTATTAAAGGCAGTTGCATCATCTTTGAAATGCTGAATAAC
>CACGOM010000035.1 GCA_902574705.1 uncultured Pelagibacteraceae bacterium
AAAGACTCATTAAATACAAAGTGTAAAGTTGATAAAGATTTAACAATGAAAGGTATTATCAAAATAGCTAAAAATTTAATTTAATATATGAAAGATGAATTATTGTTTTGCCCACTTGGAGGCTCTGGTGAAATTGGCATGAACCTTAACCTTTATGCTTACGGTAAAGAAGAAAATCAAAAAATGGATAATTGTAGATGTTGGTGTTACATTCGCAGATGACAGTATACCAGGAATCGATCTAATTTATCCAGATCCAGGATTTATTGTTGATAAAAAAGAAGATGTTTTAGGAATTATTCTAACACATGCTCATGAGGATCATATTGGTGCCGTGACTCATATATGGCCAAAATTAAAATGCGATATATACGCAACACCCTTTACAGCTGTACTTGTAAGAGAAAAGTTTAAAGAAAAAAAAATTGATATTACTAAAAATTTAAAAATAGTGGAACTGAATGGCACCTTAAATTTAAAGCCATTCTTAATTGATTTTGTAACATTAACTCATTCTATTCTTGAACCTAATGGATTAAAAATTACTACACCTGCTGGAACAGTTCTTCACACAGGTGATTGGAAATGTGATCCAAACCCACTAATTGGAAATAGAATTGATGAGGGTAAGTTGAAAAAAATTGGAGATGAGGGTGTTTTAGCTATGGTATGCGACTCAACAAATGTGTTTAGTATGGGTAGATCTGGATCTGAAATGGATGTAAGGAAAAACATGCTTAAAATTGTCGAAAGATTAAAAAAAAGAATTATAATTACATCATTTGCATCAAATGTTGCTCGAATGGAAAGTGTTTTTTATTGTGCAGAAAAAACAGGAAGACAGATAGCTCTAGCTGGAA
Source organism: uncultured Pelagibacteraceae bacterium (assembly GCA_902574705.1). Taxonomy (GTDB): domain Bacteria; phylum Pseudomonadota; class Alphaproteobacteria; order Pelagibacterales; family Pelagibacteraceae; genus Pelagibacter. The sequence continues at coordinate 861 of CACGOM010000035.1, forward strand.
GATCAATGCACAGAATTTTTAAAGCCGCAAGGGAGTGTGGGTACCTTAAAGATGTTATTGAGCCACTAGATTCTAGAGATGCAAAAAGTATCGGAAGAGATAAAATAATTTATCTTTGTACTGGAAGCCAAGGTGAACCTATGGGTGCAATGATGCGAATTGCTAATTATGTACATCCAGATGTTTATATTGAAAGAGGAGATGCGGTTATATTTTCATCAAAAATAATTCCAGGAAATGAAAAAAAACTTTATAAATTACACAATCAACTTGTTAAAGAAGGTATCGAAGTAATATCTGAAGAAAATGAATTTATACATGTGTCTGGACATCCAAATAGGGAGGATTTAAAAGATATGTACGATTGGGTTAGACCAAAATCTATTATTCCAGTTCATGGAGAACATAGACATATGATAGAGCATATTAAATTTGCTAAAGAGATGCAAATTCCTTACACAGTCAAAGTAGAAAATGGCGATATAGTAAAATTATCTCCAGGGGATAAACCTGAAGTATTTGATAAAGCTCCAAGTGGTAGATTATATGTTGATGGAAATATTGCGGTTGAGGAAGATTCAAGATCGATAAAAGAGAGAAGAAATATTTCAGCAAATGGTATTCTAGATGTTACTATTCTAGTTACTCCAAAAGGAAATATTCATAATAAACCTATTTTAAATTACAGTGGATTGCCAATTAATAATGATGAAGATTACAAATATGAGTTAGAAAATGTCATTGAGAAAACAACTAAAACTTTTTCATTAAATAACCAAAATCAAAAGGATAATATTATAGACGCAATCAAAATATCTTGCAGAAAAATTACAAAAGAAATAACTGGAAAAAAACCGCTAACTAATATCAAGTTAATAAGGATATAAATTGAGTATAACAGGATCAATTGTAATTTTTGTTATAATCTGGTGGATAGTATTTTTTTCATTACTACCAATTGATGTTAACAGAATCAAAAAGAAAACAATTGAGGGAGAAGACCCCGGTTCACCCGAAAATCCTAAAATTCTCAAGAAATTTATATATACTACAGTGATATCTTCGGTATTTTTTTTAATTATATATTATTTGGTTCAATATAATTTTCTTAACCTTAGAAATTTTTTGATGTAATTTAATGTATGTACATTTCTAAATCATTTATACCTATATTAAAAAATAACCCAACCGAAGCAAAAATTAAATCCCATCAATTAATGCTGCGAACTGGTATGATAAAGCAGGCCTCTGCTGGAATTTATTCTTGGCTACCATTAGGTTTTAAGGTCATGAAAAAAATTGAGCAAATTGTTAGAGAAGAGCAAAATAGGGTTGGCGTACAGGAAATATTAATGCCAACAATACAATCCAGTGAAATTTGGAAAGAAAGTGGAAGATATGACGATTATGGTGAAGAAATGTTGAGAATTAAAGATCGTCAAAATAGAGAAATGTTATATGGCCCTACAAATGAAGAACTAATAACTGAAATATTTAGATCTTCTATTAAATCTTACAAATCATTACCGCAATTATTATATCATATTCAATGGAAATTCAGAGATGAATTGAGGCCAAGATTTGGAATAATGAGATGTAGAGAGTTTTATATGAAAGATGCTTACTCTTTTGATATTTCAGATGAAGAAGCTTTTTTCTCTTATAATAAATTTTTTCTTTCTTATTTAAATACTTTTAAACGAATGGAACTTTCAGCTATCCCAATGGCAGCAGATACTGGGCCAATAGGTGGAAATTTGTCTCACGAATTTATAATTTTAGCTGATACAGGAGAAAGTAAAATTTTTACAGATAAAAGAATATTTGATGTAGATAGTTCCAAAACATCAATTGAAAAAAACTCTTTAACAAAACTTAGAAGTGAATATGAAAAATATTACGCTGTAACCGACGAAAAATTTAATAAAGATGAATTTGAAAAAAATGTATCTGAGGAACATAGACTCCAAACTAAAGGTATAGAAGTTGGACATATTTTTTATTTTGGCGATAAATATTCAAAGCCTATGAATGCAA
>CACGOM010000036.1 GCA_902574705.1 uncultured Pelagibacteraceae bacterium
ATCCTTTATCTTGATTAATAACCCCATCCCTATCAAGAAAAAGTGCTGGTTTTTTATATATCTTGTCAATAAATTTTGGCAATTTTTTTAAGGTTGAAGGCAATCCTATGTCAATAAAATCATTATTATATGCTTTTCCACAAATTGAATTTACCTTAATTAATTTTTTATAGACATATTTTTCTAATGAGCCTTTTTTAACTAAATAACGTATTATATTTTTTGAAAAAATACAGATACCAGAGTTGATTAGGTAAGATTTTTTATTAAGATCTTCCCTAATGAGGTTTTTGCTGCTTAAGTTAAAGGTATCATACCTCTTATTAGATTTAATTTTTTTTAAAGCTATAAATGCAATTTTTTTTTTTTTAAAATATTCAGATATAAGATCGGCTATATTTATATCAAAAAAAGTATCAGCATTACAAAATAGAAAATTTTTATCTAATTTTTTTCTAATTTTATAAAGTGCGCCTGATGAACCTAAAAGTTTTTTTTCTTTAATACAGTAAACATTAACTCCAAAAAAAACTTTTTTATGAAACTTATTTTTAAATAAAGCATGCTTGTAATGAGTTAACAAAAAAATTTCTCTAATACCAAATCTACTAAGATTTTTTATTAAATACTCTAATACTGTAAAATTTCTATACTTAATTAAGGGTTTAGGTGTTTTAAGAGTTAATTTTCCTAATCGTTTACCAAGTCCTCCGCAAACTATGATTGCTTGAGTGATACTCATTATTTAGTAGTTATTTTTATTTTTTTTAAAATTGTGAATATTGAATATATTTTTTAATTCTTTAATACCTTCATTAATCGATGTTTTTGGTTTAAACCCTAATTTTTCAATTTTTTTATTACTCACAAAATAATCCCTTTTATCTGGATCTTTTCTATTCTTGAGAATACTTATTTTGGTACCTTTAACAATTTTTTTTATCAATTTTGCTAACTGTATTTTTGTTAAATTCGCATTAGATAATCCTACATTATATATATTTCCTTTCATAAGACTGAAATTGGATATCGCAAATACAAAAGCATTGGCAACATCATCAACATGGATATAATTTCTTCTAAAATGAGGTTCAAATAAACTTATTTTTTTGTATCTTACTGCAATATTTACTAAAAAATTTACAAGTAAGTCAGTTCTCATTCTATAAGAAAAACCAAAAACTGTAGCTAATCTAAATACAACTGAATTTTTATGTTTCAAAATAATTTTCTCCGACTCAACTTTAGTCCTGCCATATAAAGATATTGGATTCAGTGGAGATTTTTCATCACAATATTTGTTTTTTTCACCTATTCCATAACCAGAATTAGTATTTGGATAAATTATTTTTTGAGAAGGTTTTATTTTTGATAAAATAAATTTGATACAATTAAAATTAATATCAATTGTTTGTTTTGGATATTTTTCACACAATGGCGCTCCCACGAGTGCAGCTAAGGGTATTATAATATTTTTATTTATAAGTTCTCTCGAAATTAAATTTTTATCCCTTACATCTCCTTCGATAAATTTAAAATTATGTTTAATAAACAGGTGTGCCAATGAAGTTTTATTAAATTCTAAAATATCAATAACCGTCACATTATGTCCATCTTCAACTAGTTTAGTAGTAATCATGGAACCTAAATAACCTGCCCCACCAGTAATTAAGATATTGAGTTTTTTCATATATTTGCTTTTAGATAAAATAATTTATATATCAATTGAATTTAATATTTTACAAGTCTTTAATATTCTGGTTTTGGATAACTTTGGAAAGTTTCCGATATAGTATCCAAAGTTATGTATATGTTCTGTATTTTTAAATTTTAAAAATTCATTTTTTTTAATATAGTTTTTTAAAAATGGCTGTCTCAACATATTGCCTCCTCCTGCATTTCCTCTCCTAAATTCAATAGAATTTTTTTTCATCAAATTTTCAAATTTATCTCTCAATTTAATACTTTTTGTATTAAGTATTACAGGAAATGCATAATTACTACTGCCTTCAAGTTTAAAATTAGTAAAAAACTTTTTTTTATCAATATTATCTATGAAATATTTAAAATTTTTTTTCCTCGCGTTATTATTTTTATCTAATCTTTTTAATTGTGATAAACCTAACAAACCACCAATTTCATTATTTCTCATGTTATATGCCGGGTATAAGAATATAAAGTTTGGTGATAAACCTTTGTATTTTTTAATTAATTTATTCTTTTCATTGCTATCATTCATTTCCCTTACTAATCCATGAGATCTCAAAATTCTAGCCATCTGATAAATGTTTTTACTATTTGTACAAATCATTCCACCTTCAATCGTTGACATATGATGAGCATAATAAAACGAAAAATTTGATATTTCGCCGAATGTGCCTAATTTTTTATTTTGAAAAGTTGCACCATGTGACTCACAAACATCTTCAATTAAAAATATTTTTTTTCTTCTAATAAAGTTTAATAATCTATTCGACAAACCATTAAAACCTTGTGCATGAGTTAAAAATACAGCTTTCGTTTGTTTATTACATTTTTTAATTATTTCGTCCTCGTTCATACTTAAGGTATTTAAGTCAATATCAACAAAGATAGGTTTCATATTATTTTTAATGACTGAAGAAATATCGGAAGACCATGTAAGTGCTGGAACTATTACTTCACCATTACCTTTTAAATGATTTAAAATATCTATTGAAATCAAATTTGCAGATGATCCAGAATTAACAAAAATTGAATATTTTACACCAAGCCATCTAGACCACATTTCTTCAAATTTTTTAACATTCTTAGACTGTGTAAGTATTACATTTTTTTTTCTCAGCAATTTTATAATTGGTTTAAAATCAATTCTTTCGAAATTATTACTCATCA
>CACGOM010000037.1 GCA_902574705.1 uncultured Pelagibacteraceae bacterium
ATTAGGAATTGGAAAAGTTCCTGGATTAATAGCTGTTTGCGTTTATGCTGTACCTCCAATCATAAGATTGACAAATTTAGGTATCAGAGAAGTAGATAAAGAGACCCTCGAGGCAAGTGAGGCATTTGGTGCCACTACAGTTCAAAAGTTAAAATCAGTTCAAATACCTCTGGCTTTACCAACTGTATTTGCAGGAGTTAATCAAACAATAATGATGGCCCTTGCTATGGTAGTTATAGCATCCATGATTGGTGTAAAAGGGCTAGGAGTGCCGATTTTAAGGGCTGTATCAAATCAATACTTGGCTTTGGGTTTATTTAATGGTTTGGCGATAGTTGCTTTAGCTATTGTTTTTGACAGGGTCACTCAGGAGTACGGACGAAGAATTCAAAAACATAGAGGACAAAGAAAGTAAAATTTTCTAGACAGTTATTCTAAAATAAATAAATATCACGAATGAATTTTTCAATTGAGATTAGTCCGACTACTGACCTTAATACCTTGCCTGCATTAAAAGATGTTTATATCACTCTTTTGCCAGGGGGTGATTTTAAGGAAACAGCGATTCAGGCAGAAAAATTGGTAAAAAAGGGTTTCAACCCAATCCCCCATATTCCAGCTAGATCAATTGAAAATGAAGTACAACTAAAAGAATACGTTTCTAGATGTAAAGACGGTGGAACTAAACAAGCATTGGTAATTGGCGGTAGTAGAGAGCCAATTGGAAAGTTTGACAGTTCAGTCCAGCTTCTAGAGACTGGTTATTTTGAGGATATGAAGATTGGAATTGCTGGACACCCAGAAGGGAGTCCTGATATATCTGACTCAAAATTAGAAAAAGCTATGAATGATAAAAAGCCTTATGCTGACTATATAGTTACTCAATGGTTGCTAGATCCTCAGCCAATCATAGATTTTATATCTAAACAATCAGTACCAGTTCATGTTGGAATTACTGGACCTTTAAAAATTACAAGCTTAATAAAGTTTGCAAATATTGTAGGTGCGAAAAATTCCTTAAATTTTCTTAAATCTAATTTTAGTAAGGCGTTAGATTTAATGAAACCTAAAGACCCTAATGATTTAATTGGGAAGGTTAAATCGCACACTGATAACTTCCACATTTATACATTCGGCGGCTTGAAGGAAACTAACAAGTGGTTGATGGAGAATAAATATGTCTAAAGAGTTTGATTATAGTAAAATGAGACATGTAACGTCAGTGGATCAATCTGACAGAAAGGTTCCGTATAATTTAAGACAAAGCGGACCAACGAAGGTAGAAATGCTAATTTCAACAAGAGTAAGAAAATCTCCTTATTGGCATTTATCAATGAGAGAAGGTTGTTGGAGAGCAACTGTATATAATCGTATTTATCACCCGAGAGGTTATGTAAAACCTGAAGATGGTGGAGCAATGGTTGAATACGATGCAATTGTAAATCATGTAACAATGTGGAATGTTGCTGTTGAGAGACAAATTCAAGTTAAAGGTCCCGATGCAGAAAAATTTGTTGATTATGTAATTACAAGAGATGCAACTAAAATATCACCCATGAGAGCAAGATATGTAATTTTGTGTAATCAATATGGTGGGGTACTAAATGATCCAATACTTTTAAGAATTTCAAAAGATGAATTTTGGTTTTCTCTATCAGACAGCGATATAGGAATGTACTTACAAGGAGTTAATGCTGATGGAAGATTTAATTGTGAAATACATGAAGTAGATGTATCTCCAGTTCAAATCCAAGGTCCAAAATCAAAAGCACTTATGAAAGATCTTTGTGGCGATCAAGTAGACTTTGATAATATTCCTTTTTATGGTTTAGCGTCAGCTAAAATAGGAGGTCGAAGCTGTATAATTTCTCAATCTGGATTCTCTGGTGAAGCTGGATATGAAATATACTTGAGAGAGTCTACTTTATATGCTGAGGATATGTGGAATTCTGTTCTAGAAGCAGGTAAAAAACATAAGTTAATGGTTATTGCACCAGCACATCATAGAAGAATTCAAGCTGGAATTTTATCTTGGGGTCAAGATATGGACCATCAACACAATCCTTACCAGTGTAATTTAGGATATCAAGTTTCACTTTCAGGAAAAGGTGAATGGAATAAAAAAGGAGATTATGTTGGTAAAAAAGCTTTGGAGGCTATGGGAGCAGATATCAAAGCTGGAAAAAAACCATACAAGCTTCAATTAGTTGGAATGGAATTGGGTGGAAAACCAATAGATGATTATGCACCTGACTTTTGGTTGATATCAAATGATGATGGTGGTGAACCGGTTGGATTTGTTACTTCTCCATGGTGGCATCCTGAGAAAAAAACAAATATAGCAATGGGTTATGTGCCCTTTGATGGAACTTTAAATGCAAATGGTTTTCCCAAAGGTAAAGTTGGTACAAAATATAAAGTACATCTTCCTGAGAAATATTCAGATAAACCTGGACAACCAGTTAATGCTGTAGTTGTTGATATTCCTTTCAAGGAGTCTTTCAACGCAAACACAAGAGAAGTTGTAAAAGGCTAATATTTTATTTTAGGGGAAGTTTTGCTTCCCCTAATAATTAAATTATCATTCGACATTCCTGATATA
>CACGOM010000038.1 GCA_902574705.1 uncultured Pelagibacteraceae bacterium
ATTATCTCATTTAACCAACTTTGAATATCTTTAATTCTATTATCAGACGATGGGTGTGTACTCATAAATTCAGGTGGTTCTTTTCCTTTGTTTGCCTCTTTCATTCTTTCCCAAATTTTTTCCGTCTCTCTTATGTCATAACCCGATAAAGAAGAAAATATCATTCCTAGATAATCTGCTTCGCTCTCTTGTTTTCTATTAAACGGATTCATTATTCCTACGGAAGAAATCAAACCTACAGTATCCATACCTGTAGCGCGATTAACATCACTTAAAACACCTCCAGATGCAATATCTAATAATTTTGTTCCAACATTTACTAGTGTACCTCTACTAGCTCTTTCAACTGAATGTTTTGCTACTGCATGAGCAATCTCATGACCCATTACAGCTGCTAGTCCATTAGTATTTTTAGTAACATCTAAAATTCCAGTGTACACAGCAATTTTACCTCCAGGCATACACCATGCGTTCCTTTTTTTACTTTCAATTAAAATATATTCCCAATCAAAATTTCTAGTCGGATTTGGTAAATTTTCTTTGGCAAAATATGTATCAACTGAATTTTCAATTTTTTTTCCAATTTCTTTTATTTCATTAAGAGTTTTTAAGTCTTTGCTCATTTTTTCTTTTTCTTTAATTTTCTCATAAATCACTGCTGCTTGGGCATTTAATTTGGATTCAGGAATCAATTTTAATTGTTTTCTCTCTGTTATCGGTGCACTTGTACAATTATGTAGTCCAAAAGCTATGCAACTACAGCCTAAAAGATTGATAAATTTTCTTCTATTCATTAATTGATATTTTTAATATAGATAAATATAAATTCAACCATGAACCTAAATAATAAAATTTTAATTGCATTGTTTATAATTGCGGTATCATTTGTTATTTATTCTAGTTATAGTTAATATGTCGACTTTTAAAAGAAAGAGAATATCATTCATTGCGCGGCTAAGAAATTATTTTATTACAGGTATTGTAGTACTTATTCCAATCGGATTAACATTATATTTAACTAAGTTTATTATTGATTTATCTTCAAATTTATTACCTGAAGAAATAAATCCAAATTTTTATTTGCCATTTAAAATTCCAGGTCTAGAAATAATTGTTACAATTATTTTTATTACTATAATTGGAGGTTTATCATTATCATTTATTGGAAAAAAAATATTACAAATTTTCAATGATCTTTTGAAAAGAATTCCAATATTAAGAACAATATACTCTGCTATTGGTCAACTGACAGAAACATTTGCTCCACAAGGCCGAACACAAAAAAAAAGTGTTGTGTTGGTAGAATATCCCAGAAAAGGAATTTGGGCAGTAGGTTTTGCCACTAAAGACAATGAAGGTGAAATTTCTGAAAAAACTAACTCAGATTTAGTTAATGTTTTTGTTCCTACAACACCAAATCCAACAAGTGGTTTTTTGCTTATGTTTCCTAAGAGCGAAATTAAATATTTAGACATGTCATTTGAGGAAGCTTCTAGATTTATAGTTTCTGCTGGAACTAGTGAAAAAAAAAATAAAGATTAAATAAGTTCATTAATTATATCTGCACGATCGTACAGTTTTAACAAGAAATTATATTTTGATAAATTTATATTTTCTGTTTCAATATTTTTAATTTCTTTCTCTGCTAACTTAAACAAATCTTCGTTTATTATCGGATCTGCTAATCTGAAAGTTTTTTGCCCACTTTGTTGAAAACCTAAAAGATCTCCATAACCTCTTAATTTAAGATCTTCTTCTGCTATAAAAAATCCATCATTTGAAATTTTTAAAATTTTAAGTCTTTTTCTTGCATTTTCACTTAACGAAGATTTAAATAGCAAAATACAGGATGATTGTTTTGAACCTCTACCAACTCTTCCTCTTAATTGATGTAATTGAGATAAACCAAATTTATTTGAATCTTCAATTATAATGCACGTAGCATTTGGAAAATCAATACCAACTTCTATAACAGTTGTAGATACAAGAATTTGAATTTTGTTTTTTAAAAAATTATCTAAAACTTGCTCTTTTTCAATTTTGTCAATAGATCCGTGGATTAATCCAACTTTATTTTTAAAAATTTTTCTTAAATATTCGTATCTAACAACAGATGATTGATGATCAATTTTTTTTGACTCTTCAATTAACG
>CACGOM010000039.1 GCA_902574705.1 uncultured Pelagibacteraceae bacterium
CCATTATTTTTTTCGATAAGACTTTTCTGATTACAAATGAAAATTCTTTTAATTTATCAACTATTTTTTCTTTATCTTTTCCACCTAAAGGAATTACAAAAATTTTAGCTGTCTTTAAATCTGGACTCATTCTAACCTCTGTTACAGTTATAGACTTAGTATCTAATTCTTGAATTTTAGTCTCCTCTCTCAGAAAAATCATACTTAATGCCTGCTTAATCATTTCTCCAACCCTTAATTGTCTTTGTGAAACTGGTTTACCTAATTTGCTCATGACTGAATTTGTCTTTCTATAATATTTGATTTGTAAGCCTCTATAATATCTTTAATCTGGAAATCATTAAAGTCCTTAAGAGAAATTCCACACTCTAAACCAGCATTTACTTGTTTGACTTGATTTTTTTCTCTAAATATTGAGCCAACTTTACCATTAAACACTATAGCTCCATCTCTTATTATTCTAGCGTTTGAGTCCTGGTTGATTTCGCCATTTAATACTTTTGATCCAGCTACTTTTCCTACTTTTGAAACTTTAAAAATATCTAAAACCTCCGCAGTACCAATTATTTCCTCATTTATTTCTGGAGTTAAAAGCCCAGACATTCTTTTTTTAATAAAATCTATCAATTCGTATATTATATTAAAGTTTTCTATTTTAATATTTTCTTTTTCAGCCAGTTTTTTTGCTTCTTTACTAGGTTTAACATTAAAAGCTATTACTAATGCATCTGATGCTTTTGATAATGTAATATCTGTTTCAGTTACCATTCCAATATCTGATAAAATTATTTTTGCTTTAACTTCATCATGTTTAATATTAGAGATAGCAAATTTTATTGCTTCAGATGAGCCGTGAACATCAGATTTAATAATTATATTTAAATCTTTAGAGATTTGTTGAGTAAATGCATTATCTTTTGTTGCAAAACTTAAACTTTTTATACCCTCTTTTGCCTCATTAATTCTAGCCTCTGCTAAATTTTTTGCCTCTTTCTCAGAAGGAAGAACGATAAAATCATCTCCTGCACTAGAAGCCCCATTTATTCCTAAAACCTCTATTGGAGTAGAAGGTTCTGCAATATCTATGTTTTTTCCTTGATCATTTATAATAGCTCTGACTTTACCCCATTTTTTTCCACTAACAAAATAATCTCCTTTTTTTAGGTTTCCGGAAGATACCACAATATTTACAACTGGTCCTCTTCCTATATCTATTTTAGACTCTAAAACAATTCCTTTGGCTTCAGTTTTATATTCTGTTTTAAGATCTAAAAGTTCAGCCTGTAAAATTATGGACTCTACCAATTTATCTAAATTATTTTTTGTTTTAGTCGAAATTTCAATCATAAGAGTATCACCTGATAAATCTTCGGCTATCAGCTCGTGTTCTAGAAGTTGGTTTTTTATCTTTTTTGGGTCTGCATCTGGAAGGTCGCACTTATTAATGGCTACAACAATCGGTACTTTTGCGACTTTAGCATGTTTAATTGACTCAATCGTTTGTGGTTTAACTCCATCATCTGCAGCAACTACTAAAACTACAATATCTGTTAATTTTGAACCTCTCGCTCTCATTTCTGTAAATGCAGCATGTCCAGGAGTATCGATAAATGTTATTTTATTATTATCTTTCGTGATTTGATATGCTCCGATATGTTGTGTTATTCCGCCATGCTCTCCATCGACAACATTTGCTTTTCTCAAAACATCCAGCAAAGATGTTTTCCCATGATCAACGTGCCCCATTACTGTTACAATAGGAGGTCTAGATTTTAAATTTTCTTTTTTAACTTCTTTAATTTTTTTTATTATATCTGTAGCTTTTTCCTCTTTAATTGGATTGTGCCCAAATTCTTTAACCAAGTACTCAGCAATGTCCGTGTCTATTGCATGATTAATCGTTGCTTTCACTCCCATTGTCAATAAATGTTTAATCAAATTACTTGATTGTTCACTCATTCTATTTGCTAGCTCCCTTATTGTAATTACCTCTGGAATTGATACATCCCTTTTTACAGGTTTATATTCTTGCTTATTATCTTGAGTTTGTACTCTATTTTCTTTTTGTCTGGCTCTTCTGATAGAAGCTAAACTTCTACCT
>CACGOM010000040.1 GCA_902574705.1 uncultured Pelagibacteraceae bacterium
CTCTTGTCGTGTTTCCAATTACTTCATCTTTATCTTTAATTGCTCCAGTTCTTCTAATATCCATTCTAACAGAAGAATAGAATTTTAAAGAGTTACCACCTGATGTAGTTTCAGGGCTGCCGAACATAACACCAATTTTCATTCTGATTTGGTTAATGAAAATAACCATTGTATTTGTTCGTGAAATTGAGCCTGTTAGCTTTCTTAAAGCTTGACTCATTAATCTTGCTTGAAGACCAACATGATGATCTCCCATATCTCCTTCTATTTCAGCTCTTGGAGTTAGCGCTGCAACAGAGTCGACAACAAGTACTGACATTGAGCCTGATTTAATTAAAGTATCAGTAATTTCTAACGCTTGTTCACCAGTATCTGGTTGAGAAATTAATAGCTCTTCAGTATCTACACCTAATTTTTTTGCATAAACTGGATCTAAAGCATGCTCTGCATCAACAAAGCCACAAATACCACCAGCTTTTTGAGCTTCTGCAACTACTTGTAATGCTAATGTTGTTTTTCCAGAAGACTCTGGTCCATAGATTTCAATAATTCTCCCTTTTGGAAGTCCACCTATACCTAGTGCCAAGTCTAAGCTTAAAGATCCTGTAGAAACAGACTCTACATCCATAGCTTTTTGCTGGCCAAGTTTCATTACAGAGCCTTTTCCAAAATTATCTGTAATTTGGCTTATAGCTGCGTCTAAAGCTTTATTTTTTTCTTTATTTTCCAATTCTTTATCTTTTGTGGATTTCACCACTTTTAAGTTATTTTTCGTCATTTTTTGCCTCTTTTTTTACGTTTTTTAACAGTCGAATCATGTTTTATTATGTACTACTTTTGTTCTCATTTGCAATATAAATATTTTTTTAGTTAAAAAGGGTTGATTTACTTGAGGTTTAAATAGCTACTTGTAAGCAATCCGATTGATTTAAGAAGATTGTACTGAGCTAAAAGGTAATTTCTCTCTGAATTAGCTAATGAGATTTGTGCATCCAATAGTAGGGAGTTGGACTGAATTACATCTAAAGTCGATCTTGATCCTGCTCCACTTAAATATTCAGCTGTTATTCCCTCATTTGCAATTTCAGCAGCTTTTACTTGAGCCCTAACAGAATTTAAAAAACTTTCTGATGATTGAAGATTTGCCCAAGCGCTAGTAACTTCGGTTAAATTATTTTTTAATGCGTTATCTAGAAGTAATCTTTGCCTAACTTTAATACTTTGGTTCTTATCTATTGTTGCGTATTTTTTTCCACCAGAATAAAAAGGCCAACTGACTGTCGCTTTTAACACATCTTTTTCTCTTTCATCATAAGTCGTACTTAAATCTTCTGTATAAGATCTTTCAAGAGATAAACTCGCAGTTGGAGCTAAATCTGATTTTGCTATTGTTATATCTTTTTCTGCTTGCTCTAATTCTAGCTCTGCAATTTTAACATCTTGATTATTTTTTTTAGATAACTCAATTGCAGCATTTAAGCTTGTTGGAATATTAACAATTGCTTGTATTGATTTTTGTAAATTACCTATATTTATATTACCAATTACGTTTTCATAATTTAATTTACTTTTTACAACTTCATTTTGAGATTTAATATACTGAGCTTCAGCGCCTGCCAAAGAAGACTCTGATTGAGCTACATCAGATAATTTTACTTCTCCTCTTTCTAATCTAATTCTATCTGTTTCTAGTTGGGATATTTTTAATTCAATGTTTTTTCTGTTTATTTCCTCTATCTCTTTTGCCGAAACTAATCCTGAATAAGCTTCTATTGCTTTATATAAAATATCCTGTTCTTTTTTAAGTAATTTTTCTTTGGCTAAATTAATTCCAATTTTTTTCTTTTGATAGTCTGCGCCTCTTCCAAAATCAATTAAGGTTTGTTCCAATTTAATTGATGTTGATAATGGATCCACATCACTTATAGATGCATCTCCACCAGTCTGGTTCGTAAGTTTATTAGTGTCTTCTTGGCTTTTTGAAGTAGTAATAGTAGCGCTTGGGAAATATTCACTTTTTGTAATT